>NZ_BAFQ01000111.1 GCF_000308375.1 Nocardia aobensis NBRC 100429
GACCATCAGGTAGACCACACCGCCGGGAGCCATGAGACCGGCCAGGATCGCGCCCGTGATCGAGGTGACGCCAGCGACGTACATGATCGCGAACAGCCCGATGCCGGCGAACACCGCGAACGGCTCCGGCGTGGCAAGAGTCTGTTGATAGCCGAGCAGAGCACCCGACAAACCAGCGATGAAAGCGCCGATCGCGAAGGTGATCAGTTTGGTGCGCGAAACGTCGATGCCCGCGGCCGCCGCCGACCGTTCGTTGGCGCGCACGGCGAGCATGTCGGTGCCGAGGCTGCTGCGGCGCAACCAGGCGACACCGAGTCCGACCACCGTCAGGACCACCAGGCACAACACACCGAACGCGATGCGCGGATAGGCATGTCCCGCACCGATTCCCAGGTCGATGCCGAACAGCCGGGGGTTGTCGATCGGCGCACCGGCGACCCCGCCGTTGAGATCGGAATTGCGGAACCAGAACGCTTCGACGAAGACCGCGAGCGCCAGTGTCACCACGGTGAGCGGCAGGCCGCGCACCCGCAGCGCCGGCAGGCCGACCACCACGCCGATCACGGTCGCGAACAGTGCGGACACGATAGGGGCGAACGGAAACGGTATCCCCAGATGCTGATTCAGGACGCTCAGCGCATAGGCGGAAACCCCCGCGAGGGTGAGCTGGGCCAGCGAGATCTGACCGGCGTATCCGGTGACCACCACCTGCGACAGGGCGAGCACGCCGAAGATGATGCTGCTGACGACGGCGGCCCGGTAGCTGCCGGACGTCGCGGTGAGCGCCACGACGGCGACCACCAGCGACAGCACGACGGGTATCGCGATGTGGTCGGGGCGCGGGGCGCGTCCGAGGGCCTTGCGCACCACGCTGCCGCGGTCGGGCAGCGGGCGCCCCTTCACCACCAGGAATCCCAGGATCAGCAGCAGCGAAATCGCTTCGGCCGTACCGGACTTCGGCATCCAGCTGTAGAGCCCCTGCAGATTGGTGGCCTCGGCCTGCAGGGCGCCGATCACGATGCCCGCGGCCACGGTCAGCCAGATGGAACTGAAATTGCCCACCAGGGTGGCCGCCAGCGCCGGCACGATGAACATGGAATAAGCGACCGGATTCAGCGCCACCAGCGGCGCGATCAGAATGCCACCGAGGCCCGCGACCACCGAGGACAGCGCCCAGTTGCTGAACGCGATCCGGTCCGGGGACAGTCCGGTCAGGTAGGCCCCCTTCTCCGATTCGGCGGCCGCCTCGGTCGCTACACCGAAGCGGGTGAAGCGGAACACGACCGTCGCGACGATCGCGATGCCGATAATCGAGACCGCGAGCCAGATCCGGTCGGTGGGCACGGTGCGGTCCCCGATCCGGAAGGTGTCGAGCGCGAAAATCGGCTGGACGGAAACGAGTCCGGTGCCGACACGCTGCGCGATGAGGGCCTGGATCACGATCATCAACCCGATCGATGCCACCGCCTTGGCCACCACCGACGCGGTCCGCATCGGCCGGAACACCAGCGCGTAGCAGAGCACGCCGAGGACGGCGGCGAAGACCAGCGAGATCGCCATGGCCGGGGCGACACCCAGTGGCCCGCCGAGATGGACGGACTTGGGCAGTCCCGGTATCGGAACCAGCAACTCCCCCTTGCGGAGCAAGGCGTAGGTGTACGCGGTGTACAGCGCGACCGTGCCGGTCGCGAAATTCACCACACCGGAACTCTTGAACGTCATTACGAGCGCGAGTCCGATGGCCGCGTACACGGCCCCGTTCCCGAGGCCGAGCACGAGGTAGGAAAAGTGGTCTGTCATGGCGATCTCTCTGGCCGAAACCCGTTGTTACCCTTGGCCTATCCGGTCACTTCGAGGTCCACCGGGACACCGTTGTCGTTGATCGTGCCGATCAGCATCTGACGCGAGCAGACCGACGGCATCTGCGGCACGGCGGTGCCGCTGCAGGTGAACGTGATCCCGCCGCCGGCCGGCATCTCGACGTTCTGGGCCGACTTCAGCGCCTGCTTGATACTCGCCGCGTCGGCCTGTCCCTGCAGATTCTTGGTGGCACCCACCAGCGCCATGACGAGCTGGTAACCGGAGGACGCCGCACCGGTGACGTTCAGATCCTTGGCGTACTGCTGCAGCACCGAGCGGTAGAGCACCGAATCCGGGCGATCGGACAGGTAGTCGGTCGCGGTGATGCCGATGCTGCCCTTGACCGTGTCCATTCCGATGATGGTGGTGACCGACGGATCGAGGCAGGTCGGGATATAGACCTTCTGCACGTTCGGATCGGCGGTCTGGATCGCCTTGTAGACCGAGGTGCAGGTTCCGGCGTCGGCGATGACGCTGACACCGTCCGGCTTGGCGGATAGTCCCGAGGTGACCAGTGGGGTCGGGTCCGGTACGCCGAGGGCGATCGGCACCACCTTCAGGTCGACGCCGGCCCCTTGGAAGATCGGGGCACCCATCGCGTTGATCATGGCGCCGATGCCGCCGCCGTCACTGGCGAAGATGGTGAACGTCTTCATGTTCTGTTTCTTGGCCGCCGTGGCCATCGCGGTGATCGTTCCGGGCAGCCCGGCCGACAGCGACGACGATTCCGGCGAGGTCAGCTCCACCTGCGACACACCGTTGAGGGTGACGTAGGGGATCCCCGCTCCCGCGACGATGGGCACGATGGCCGCGCCCTGCGAGGTACCCGGCGACAGGACGGCCGCCACCTTCTGTTCGACCAGTTCGTTGGCGCACTTGGTCGCCGAGGTGGGTTCCTCCTGCTGCTTGCACACGACCAGGTCGATCGGATGACCGGCGAGCCCACCAGCGTTCTTGTTCACATACTGGACCGCGGCCTCGGCCCCTCGACGCATCTCCGGAATCGAGACGACCGCGCCGCCCTCGGTGGAGACGAATCCGATCTTCACCGGCGTACCGGAGGCCGGGTTGTCCGGCAGCGATGTGGTCGAGGCACCGGCGATCGCGCTGTTGTTCGACGTGTCGTCACTACTACATGCGCTCGCACCCAGGGCCCCTACCAGGGCCAACGCGCTGATTCCGGCAAGTGTTCGCCGGTGGCGAGCAAGTCCGCCGAGTTTCATGATTCGAGATCTCCTTCTGCGAGGAGGAGCCACGCCGAGTGGTGGTCGGCACACCGGGCTCCTCGCATGACGTGCATCACATATCTATGTCAGCGGCGATTATGTGCGGATCGATCACCCGGTCGCGGACGACGCTTCCCGTTCACCGGGACAACGGCTCGCAGAAATTTCCGCACACCCGCTGCGGACGGCAGCAAACTCCGTGACCCGCTTCACAGATCAACGTGAATGTGCCACTATTTTCTAATTGAAATAGGCACGTCAGATCGTTGCCGTGGTCAATGAGGAGCACAGCATGACCGTTACGCAGGAGATTCACGCGGCCGAGGCGAACACCCCCAGCAATATCCTCGACCGGCTGACTCTCGTCCTCGACGCCTTCGACGGACACGAAAGTCTCGGCCTGAGCGAGATCGTGTCCCGGACCGGACTGCCCCGCTCGTCGGCGCACCGGATGCTCGATCGGCTGGTCCGCCTGCGCTGGTTGCAACGCCAGGGCCGCAGCTACAGCCTGGGAATCCGGCTCGTCGAACTCGGCTCGCTGGCAGTCCACCAGGATCGGGTACACGCCGCGGCGCGCGAACACCTGCATCACCTCTACCGGGCCACCGGCATGGTGGTGCATCTCGCGGTGCTCGACGGGGCCGATGTGGTGTATCTGGACAAGATCGGCGGCCGGCTGGCCGCGCAGGTTCCGACCCGCATCGGCGGCCGCCTGCCCGCCGCCCGCACGGCATTGGGCAAAGCTCTGCTGGCGTACGACAGCCACGACGAGCCCGGTGGCCGGCTGGTCCGGCAGTTGGGTTACGCCGTCGAACGCAACGGGGCACCGACCGGATTCGGGTGTATCGCCGCACCGATCGGAGAGGTGGGCGAGGCCAGGACCGCGGTATCGATCTGCGGTCCACTCAACAAGATGTCGTTCGACAGCCGGATGACCACTCCGGTGCAGCTCACCGCGGCCGCGATCGTGCGCAGCCTCAACGCCGGCCGATTCGTGACTCCGACGTTGCAGCGCAAGAACGTTCTGCGGTCGCTACCGACCGCTCCCTCCGTCCTCGCCGAAGGCTGAGCGGTCGGTCGCGGTCTCCGCATCCGGGTCGTCGGCGCCCACGGCACGCCAGCTTCCGGGATGACGCGGCACGGGAAGGCCGTATTCATCGGTCACAACCGAGGAGCGATAGTGCTCGGCCGCGGCGTCGATATCCGCGAGTAGCTGCTCGGCCAGTTCGATCTCGGCTTCGAAATAGCGCTGCGACCAGCGCAAACTCATCTGAGTGAACGACCACCCAGGCTCCCGATCCGACCGGTCGGCGTGGCGGCCGGCCCGCCGCGCACGCTCGCGGAGGTTGTCGATATGGGTCTTGACGATGCGCTTCAGCTGTTCCGGGTCGTGCAGGTGCCCCATCCACAGGCGAAGCATCACACCGTGTTTGAGTACCGGCATATCGACCTCGGAATCGCGCGACCAGTTCCGCAGCGCGCGCAGGCCGGCCTCGGTGATCCGGTACAGCCGCCGGTTGCGCACGCCTTCGTCGGCCACCAGCCGGGACTGCACCAGCGACAGCTCCTCGAGCTTTTTCAGTTCACCGTAAATCTGGCTGACCGACGGGCTCCAGTAGAAGAATCCAATACTCCAGTCCGCCCATTTCTTCAATTCGTTGCCAGTCAATTCCTCACCGAATGACAACATGCCCAGCACGGCCCAGCTGGTAGCCGGCAAGTTGGGATAGGAATCGACGTCAGCACCCATAATGGCCGAGCTTACAAGCCATTCCGGGCCCTGTGCCCCCGCCCGCTCCCGGCTGACGGGAACGAGATCACCGAGTCGGCGGCGCACCGCTTACGTTGAACACCATGAGCGACAGCACCATCTACATCATCGACCGGATAGTGCTCAAACCCGGCCACGCGCGCGCTTTCATCGACGCGTATTTGAGCGAATACGCCCCCGGCGCGCGGCAACGCGGTCTGACATTGGACCGCGTGCTGGTCAGTCCGCCGGCCTGGATCGATGCGGAGAGCAATGTCGTCATCGCGACCTGGACCGTCGAGGGCCCGCAGCAGTGGTGGGCCGCGGCGGTGCAGGGACGCCACGATCCCGGATACGCGCAATGGTGGCAGTCGGTCTCCCCCATGATCGTCGAACGCTCCCGGTCCATGGCCGCCGCGGCCGACGCTGTGGAAGGACTGTGCCATGTATAAGGTGACCCGCCTGCTGCATGTGAACGACACCGGCGACCGGGCAGCGGTGCTGCGCACTGTCAACGCCGCGGCTGATTCCATCCACGCTCGGTACGGTCTCGTCGCGCCCACCCTGCGCGGGGCACGCAACGGCGGCGACATCCTCGTCCACCTGCAATTCGAGTCGGAATCGGAATGGTCGCGCTGGCGGGCACCGATCGACGCGGCGACCACCGACAGCTCCATCCGCCACGTCGACGCCGCCGAATACGTCGGTGGATCACCCGGGCAGGACCGTGCGGGACGCCGGGGATTGCCGGAACCGGCCTCCGTGTACCGGACGTTGCTCCTGCGCGTGGACGATTCCGCGTCGCCCGCGGAACTGCGACGGTTCGAACACGCGATGCTGCAGATGCCCGCACACCTGCCGGGAATCCGCGCGTGGCAGCTCAGCCGCGTCACCCACGCTGCCGGGTCGACGGCCTGGACCCATGTGTGGGAGCAGGAGTTCGCCGATATCGACACGCTGCTCGGGCCCTATATGAATCATCCGGTGCACTGGGGACATGTGGACCGGTGGTTCGATCCGGAATGCCCCGAGCACATCGTGAAAGACCGTGTGTGCCACAGCTTCTGTGCGATGTCGGCGCCGGTCATCTCCGACACGACGCCGACCGCACTGTCAGCGGCGGAGGAACGCTAGAACCGCCGCCTCCCACGCTTGCTTCTGCTCGATCATCACCCAGTGCCCGCAGTTGGGGAAGACGTGGATCTCACCGTGGGGCAGCATGCGCATCGGGATCAGCGCCATGTCGACCGGGCTCACGCGATCGTCACGACCCCAGATCACCAGGGTCGGCACCGTGAGCCGGCGCAGCTCGGCCCATCCCGGTGTCACATCCGCCGAGCGCATGGACTCGGCCATGCGCGCCAGCGCGGCACTGCCATACATTCGGCGTGAACTCTCCAGAGTCGCCGGATCGGTGGCCTGGTCCCAGCGTTCCTGAACCAATTCGTCGGTCACCAGCGCTTGGTCGAACACCATCGACCGCAGCCAGGCGATGAGGGCCTCTTTGCTGGGATTGTCGACGAACTCGCTGAGCCGGATGATCCCCTCCCCCGGCTGTGGGCTGAACATTGGCGTCCCGATGCCGCCGATCGTCACCATCCGCTCGACTCGTTCGGGTGCGGCGAGTGCGAAATCGGTGGCGACGAAACCGCCCATCGAATTACCGATGATGCGGACCCGGTCGAGCCCGAGACCGTCGAGAAATGCCGTGACCGCGGTCCGGGCGGAAACCATCGGGTGCGGGGCCCCGAAGTCGTCGCTGACCCCGAATCCGGGGAATTCGAGCACGTAGGTCCGGTAGTGCTGCGCGAAGGTGTCCAGGTTGCCGCGGAAATTGCGCCAACCGGTGACACCGGGGCCGGAGCCGTGCAGCAGCAACAACGGTGGACCGCCACCACTTTCCCAGTAGCGCAGTACACCGTGTTCGGTGCGTAGTTCACGAAGTTCGGGGATCGCATCGGTCTCGACAGCTGTACTCATACCGCGAGCCTGTCATCGCCCCGGCGGCCGCCGACTCCGAGTTCCCGGTGAGCGGCACACCGGTCCGGACCGGTCGGGATTCGCCGCGACAAGCGAGCGAATCAGCTTGGGCGCGTGGGTATGTCGGCACGAGGGATGCCGTGCAGCGCGGCGGTTCAGTAGGATCCCGCGCCGAGCTGCCTACCGCCGGCATACCCGCTGCCGTCCTGGGTCAGTGTCGGCGCGCAGGCACCGGCCGCGTAGAGATCCGGCACGATCGAGCCGTCCGGCCGTTTCACCTGTCCGTCGGCCGTCGTACTCAGCCCGCCCAGGGTGAATCCGCGGAATCAGCTCGTGCTAGGAGACAATTCGCGAGCGCTCAGCTCGATTCGCGACGCCGCACCGTCATAGCCGGCAACACCGGCTCCGGCGCCGCCGGAATGCGGCCGACGGCATGCAGAGCCACCGCAGCGGTGTATCGAGCCATCGCGGCAGCATCCATCCGCACACTCGACAACGACGGCACGAAGGCCTCCGCCAGCCGGGTGTCGTCGTGCCCGATGACCGCCAGCGGCGCCGGAACCCCGATACCGGCGCGCAGGGCCGCACCGACGACGATCGCGGCGACGGTGTCGTTATAGGCAACCACGCCGGTGATGCCGTCGTCACGCCAGCGCTGCACCTGCTCGACCGCGGAGCTGTCGCCGGGGCTTACCTCGGCAACCGCAAGAGGTTCGAGTCCCAGTCTGGCCGCGACCGCTCGGGCTTCGGCGATGCGGGCCTGCACCAGGTCCGCCAGCCGATCGTCACGAGCGGCGGCATAGGCCAGGCGGCGATGGCCCAGCGCGTGCAGGTGCTCGACCTGCAGAGCCACCCCGGCCACCGCGGCTTCCGACGCCGCGACCGTGCCGGTCACGATCTGCCGGACACCGCTCGCGCGTAGCGAATCCTGTTCGGCCGCATCGAAATCCGCCACCCCGATCACTATGTCCGGCGTCACCGTTTCCCACAACGGCCGCGACCGGTCGGCCGAACGGCGGGTGTAGGTGATCAACGAATATCCGGCATCGTCGAGCGCGACGGCCAATTCGTCGAGATAGTCGGCGACGCTGTCTTCGACCGGCCAGTCCGGCAACACCAGCAGCACCAGATGACTGCTGCCCCGCCGCAGCGTCTGCGCGGCGCGATTGGGCCTATACCCGAGCCGCTCGGCCTCCTCGAGCACACGTCGCCGGGTCTTCTCGGGGATCGTCTGGCCCGGGGTGTTGTTCAGAACGAAACCGACGGTGGCGCGCGACAGACCGAGTGAGCGGGCGACGTCGGACGCCGTGACACGCTGCTTCGCCGACGGCACCGACCATCACCTCCCGTAACGAGTTCGGCGAGAGGGAACGCCAAACCAAGATCATACGCTAGCACGTGCGAGTAGTCGCAGACAGGACCGCTGCGACTCCTCCGAATACCCTGCTGCCCGGCCGGATGCGCCTGGGTTCGAAGCATTCGGTGTCCCTGCGCGCGACTCAGGGCCCCAGGCTCACCCGCACTCCGGCAGCGCGGCATTCGCGCGCGATGGCGGCCGCGATCCGCTCGGCGACCTCGGGGTCCCAACTCGACCCGACGGCGACCTCGGCCAGGAAGCAGGTGGCCGGCCGGCTGGCCGATGCCGAAATTGGCCAGAGATGTTTCACGACTGGACAGCAGCCGCCACAATGCCGGAAGCCACCGAAGCACTCTCACGCGCAGCGTCTTTCATCGACCGGGTGGCCAGCGGACGAATCGGGCGCGGCGGAAGTTGATCACACCACTTCGGCAAGCCGGCCCTCTCCAACGGCGTCACTCTGCCGCATCGCCCGCCACGCAGGTTTTTCTGAGCTGTGAGGGCCGTCGCCGTCGGTGAGGGGTCGTCCCCGTACCCCCTCCGCGAGCAATTCATGGGCGAAGTCGTGCCCATTCAGAGCACGGCTGGTCCGCCGCCGCACCCGCCAGCCCTGCGCTGTGCGCTCGAACCGCCAATGATGGGCCGTCGCGCGCGCCACCTCGAAGGTATCGGCCCGGTGCAAGATCATCAGTGAATAACTCGCGCCTGTCGCAACGTCACCCTCGACCGTCACGTGCACCGGCCCTTGGAAGTGGGCGCAGCCTCCGGCGATGAACCCCTGGTGGGTCGCCGAACGCACCATCGCCGAAATATCTTCGCGGCCGGCCATATACAGCCCATCGACGTCGTATACGCCGTCATCGGTCCACAGCGCCGCGACATCTTCCGCCGCACCGTCGTCGACCATCGGGCCGTACCTCGCGACGAGCCGGTGTATCTCACGTTCGTCCTCCAGTAGCCGCAGGCGCGATTCCATCACTGCCAGACGTTCGTCCATGATCTACTCCTCCACTTCGGCCAGTTTCGCCAGCACCGACAGCTGTTCGCAGTAGTGGTCCACCGACTCGGCGGCGATCGATACGCTGATCGTCGTCGCGCCGGCCGATACGGCGGCGTCGAGCCGTTCAGTGCTGATGGCAGGATCGCCGATCGGATCGACGACACCGGCCGACAGCACCACGTCGAATCCCTCTGGCGCTTCGACCTTTTCGAGCATCTCTCGGACGCGGGCAAGAGGTAGGCCGAACGGCACCCACCCGTCGCCGAGCGCGGCCGCCCGCCGCAGCGACCGCATCGAGCGCCCACCGACCCACAGCGGCACAGTCGCCTGCAGCGCGTGCGGTTCGACGAGCACGTCACCGAACGAGTAATGCGGTCCCCGGTACCGAGGCAGGGGTACCGACAGCGCGCTGCGCAATGCTCGGAGAGCGTCGTCGGCGCGCGCTCCCCTGCCGGCGAATGCCGCACCGAGAAGGTCGAATTCGGCCTCCAAGGAGCCGACCCCGACTCCCAGTGTCAGACGGCCACCGGTGACCGCGTCGAGTGTGCCGTAGCGTTTGGCGATCTCGAGCGGATGGTGGTAGCCGAGTACCAGCACCTGAGTGACGAACCGGATCCGCTCGGTGCGCGCGGCCAGATAGCCGAAGGTCGCCAGCGGATCCCAGTAGGTGCCGCCACGCTGTGCTGCTACGTCCACCGGCACCGCGACATGTTCGCTGCATGTGAGATGGGCGAAGCCGAGCGCATCCGCGTGTTCGGCCACCCGCGCCAATTCGGCGATTCCCGCAGTGACTTCCCACTCCGAGTGCGCGCCCGGCACTCGGGTCACCACGGGACTGACGATTCCGATGCGCATCAGTCGACCTTGTTCCCCGCCGTCGCCGGTTCCCGTTTCGACAGCAACCGGAGCATCGACTCGTGGTTCTCCAGCAGCAGCCCACCGCGACCGGCCTCCCGCATCCGGGCACCGAAATGAGGCACCAGGGTGGGCTGGATGGTGATGTTCATGTCGGGCACATCTGCTCCTTGCCGGATCGACTTCGAACTCTGCGAAGAGTGTGATCGACCGCACCACGGCACGGGTGCCGCCTTCCCATTGGACGGACCGGGCGTGAACACCGAGATCCGAGCTACCAGTCCTGCCAAGGCACGATCGTGTGCACCGGCGCACTGAACATCAGCTCTTCGGCCTCCGGCCACGGTGCCCCACGGCCCGACTCATCCCACTGCTGCTCCCGATCGGCGATCTCACGGCAGACGACGTCGGGATCGCCGTCCAGATACAGCAACCGAATGCGCAACGAACCGGGCGAATACTCCCGACGAGCCTCGGCCAGTGGCAGCGTGGGATGTTTCTGCACGGTGTGCACGGCGAACGTCCACGCCCCTGCCACCCCGGAGCACTCCAGCAGATCCGGAATCCGCACCCGATCCTGCCAGCGGAACTTCTCGTGCGACTGCACACTGTGCGGATCGGCCAGGTGACTGACGGTGATATGAAGCCCGCGGTTCGGCCGGAACGGCAGCGCGTCCACCGACACCGATACGCGCGGCGCGACATAGCCTTTCACCGGCGTGAAGAACGCCAGCAGCGTACGGCGGACACCCGGAATGATCGGGCCCCGCCCCCACTGAAAGGAGTCCTCCCCCAACTTGGTCCACTCGGCGACACTCTGCTCGTACGGCGGCCGGAACCAGTACATGGCCACGTAATCGGTGCCCGCCAATTCCGCGGCCGCCCCGGTGCCGCCGTTACGGCAAGCCCAGCGATCACCCCACGCCACTCCTGGAAGCAACAGGTTCTCTGGACGATGGTCCAGCTGATGCCATTCGTTGTATTCCCGATGCCGATCGGAATCGGTCAATTCGATGAACGAGAAAAAGGCCCGCTCCGAGAACAACTGCCACCTCCTGATGCGAACAACGACCCGGCGACTGCCACGACACCGCCACGCTAGAAGCCGCCGACGCCCACACGAGTCCCTGATTCCGTTCATCGGGAGAGCGCTATCGAGCGGCCGACGCGGTCCATGCCTCCGATAAGAACGAAGTCGGAGGCCAGGACCCCGCCACGGTGGGCCCACGCCGACGGACGGCCGCAGCGGCCAGGCGCCTCGTCATGATCAGGGTCGCCGGCGGGCCGGCTGCTTCGTCGGCGAGCGAAGGTGGATGCGGCGGTGGATCGGTCGGTGGGTCCGCCTCGACGACGGCCAGCGGCAGACCGTGCCGCACAGCACATAGTCGACGTGCCGTCGGACATTCCGGCGACAGGGTGATCATGGTCCCGCTTCTGATCCAGCGCTCAGCGCGGTTGGTTTCCAATGCGCCAATCAGCATTCAGGATCCGACCGGTTTGCCAAAGGATTGCTGCTTGAAAATTCATCGGCGCGTCGAGGCGCGACGCGCCGGTACGCCGCCCAGGCGTATTACCAACACGGATCCTGCAACTCCCCAAACCTGGCCCGATCTACTGTTATCACCCGGGCGGCGTTGCATCCGACTGATGCGATAGTGAAGCCGACCCGCCAGGCCCGACCAGCACTTACCCCGTAGGGGTATTGACGGCATCCCGTCATTCTCCCGTTGCTCATTGGGATGCGATAAGAACCTACAGGTCAGGATGGGAATCGCTTCACCCGGCATTTCTGGTCGATTGGACACAAAAACCGCCTCTCACCAGGGTTTCTTCGAAACTCGCCGAGCATGAAACTGATTATCGGGCGTAGCTTGTAGAACGCCTGGTGAGAGGCGGTTTACGGAGTCAGGACGCGGCCGCTGTCCCGTCTCCGTCCCGTCTCTCACCGAAATCGGGGTCGATTTTTCCCGGTACCCCGGGGGGTTACCGTTCTCCGAGGTGAAGATGTCGTCGATCGCGGAGACGGTGTGGGAGTCGTGGTCGGGCCACAGATGCGTGTAGACCTGGAGAGTCACGTTCGCGCTCGCGTGGCCCAAGCGCATCTGCACGGTCTTGACCGACGCGCCCTTGGCGATCAGCGCCGAGGCGTAGAAGTGCCGCAAATCGTGCCAGGTGAACCCTTTCGGAACGCCTGCCTTAACGGCGATCTCGCGAAATCGCAGCCCCATTCCGTCGGCAGACCACGGGCGCCCCACTCTGGTGTAGAACAGCAGATCGTTCCTGCCTCGCTCAACCGTGGCGAGGAAGGAACTGAGTTCACGATGCGCTTCCGCGGGCAATGGCACGCTGCGCTTGCTCCGCGGAGTCTTCAACCGCGCCGTCGGTGCCTTTCCACGAAAGTGGTTGGCCTGCTGGACCACATACACCTTCCTGCCTAGGAAGTCGATGTCGCACACTCTCAGTCCAGCAACCTCACTCGGGCGCAGGCCAGTTTGGGCGGTCAGCAGCATCATGCATCCGGTCTGCCGATTCGAGCACTGAATCAGCGAGCGGATCTGCTCGACCGTCAACACTTCAGCGGGCGTCTTCTCCGCGTCGGGGCGAGCCGGTCGCTCCACTGGCCAGTCCCCGATAATGCGACCACCCGGTAGTAGAGCCCGGGTTGTTTCCTCGGTTCAGTTGATCCCGCAGTCCACCGGGTGGTGGGTGTGGTTGCAGGCCGCAGCGCACTCGGCCGGCGTCCGGTAGCCCAGCGCTGAATGCCGGTGCCGAAGGTTGTGGTCGGATTTGAAGTCACCGATGACCACGCGGGCCTCGAGCAGGGAGGTCCAGTGGTTGCGGTTGAGGCACTCGGCGCGCAACCGGCGGTTGAACGATTCGATGTAGCCGTTGTTCCAGGGTGTGCCGGGTGGGATGTAGGTGATTCCGATCCTGTTGGCGCAAAAGCGTTGCAGCGCTGTGGAAATCATTTCCGGGCCGTTGTCGCATCGCAGCACCTTCGGGACGCCCCGAGCAGCGAACACCCGCGCGAGTTCGGCGAGGAGTCTCTCCCCGGTGATCGAACGTTCCACCAGGTGCAGCAGCGACTCCCGGGTGTGTTCATCGACCATCGACGCGATCTTCACCGCCCGACCATCGACCGTGGAATCGAACTGGAAATACAACGCCCACACCGTCTTCGGTGCGTCAGCGACGACCGCCGGCACCGATGAGGACCCGACGCGTTTGCGCCGGTGATGCGTTCGCACCTGCAGGCCCTCCTGTTTCCACAACCTGTGGACCCGTTTGCGGTTGACCCGGTGGCCTTCGTCGAACCGCAACGCCGCCCACGCCCGACGGAACCCGTGACAGGGGTTCTTGCGCGCGTACTCGCGCAGCCAAGCCCTGGCACCGGCATCGGGATCATCCGGGGTTTGGTCGAGTGGCAGCCGCCGGAACGTGGACCGATGGACCCCGACGACCTTGCAGGCGAATCGTTCGGACATGCCCTTGACCTGCAAGAGCATGTCCACCGCCCGCCGCTTGGCCGCCGGGCCTAGAAGTTTCCCGCGCGATCTCCCGCAACGCGTCTTTCTCGGAGTTCGGCATCGGCCAGCAGCCGCTCGAGCCTCGCGTTCTGCGCGCGCAGTTCCTTGAGCTCTTTGGCGGCGTCGGTGTCCATCCCGCCGTACTGGCGCCGCCAGTTGTACAACGTCGCTGCCGAGATCCCCAGGTCGGCGGCGATCTCCTCACCCGAGGCGCCCGCGGCGGCCAGTTCGTCGGCGCGGCGCAGCTTCCGCACGATCTCTTCGGCGGAATGCCGCTTACGACTCTCAATGAACTTGTCAAGCCGCGGCCGCGTCGGATCCCACTCGTTCGAGGACGAATTCGCGTCCGTCTCGTAGCAGAGCCCACAGCACGTCGACGAGGCGCCGGGCCAGCGCCATCACCGCTTGCGGATGGATGAGCCGCTCGGACCTTTTCCGGTCGTAGAACCGCCTGGACGGGCCATTCTCGATCCGGAGGCTCGTCATCGCGGCGAGGTAGAAAACGCGACGTAGCCGACGGTTGTAGCGTGTCGGGCGCCGTAGATTTCCGGTGACGCGGCCGGAGTCACGCGGCACCGGGACCAGGCCGGCGTAGCTCGCCAGACGTCCCGGCGAACCGAATCCCACGAGGCTGCCTCCCGTTTCGACGAGGAAGTCCGCACCGAGCCCCGGGCCCATCCCAGGCATCGACTCGATGATCGTGGCCCACGCATGGCTACGGAACCGTTGCGCGATCAGCTTGTCGGCGGCCTTGATCTCCCGATCCAGATCCAGCAGCTTGCCCGCAGCACGTTTGATCAACACCGCCGCGTCCGGCTCACCGGGCAGGGCAACGTCCTGAGCATTCGCCGCAGCGAGAGCGGCCGCAGCCATCTTCGCGATCCCGGAAGGTCTCACCCCGCGCTCGCGCAAATGAGTTGTGATGCCATCGATTCCGGCTCTGGTGATCTCTGACGGCGTGCACAGCGCCGAGATCAGGATCAGTGGTCCGCGGGTCGAGTAGTTGAGGGCTCTCTCAAGCGCCGGGAAGATCGACCCCAACTGCGCTCTCAGCCGATTGATTCCGGCAACCCAGTCGGACATCAGATCGGCGCGGTATCGGGTGAGCTGTGTCAGCCCCGCGACGAGCTCGTCCGGGATCGTGACATCGGTGAGATCCCTTCGCATTCTGGCGGTTTCGGCGATCACCCGTGCGTCTCTGGCATCGGTTTTTCCTTCACCACGGAATCCCTGGCTCATCGTTTTCACGACCTGGCCGGGCACGTAGACGACCGATTCGCCCGCGTTGAGCAGCACGGTGAGCAGCATCATCGCCAGCGGGCCCGTCAGGTCGACCGCCCACCGCACCTGGGTGGTGGCGCGCCCGGCACGAGCGATCAGCTGCTCGATCGCACGCTGGTCGTTGCCGACTTTCTGGCTGAACACCACCTCACCTGCGACGTCGACCGCGCACGCGTGATGCGATTGTTTACCGACGTCGATCCCGACCCAGATTTCGAGGCCCTCAGCCACTGATCCACTCCCGTTATCGCTGCTCGAGCCCGTGGACGACCCCGCCGGCAGGTCCCTAAACAGCGATGATCCGCAACAGCTCTCAATCAGCGGCCGGAGTGTCCAGACCGGCGGGGCGGCAAGTCGCAAAGAGCCATCACATCGACATCCTGCACATAAGCCACACCCCGCCGGGCCGGGCGTCCGGGTAGATGACCCGGACCCCTATCAACTTAGGGTCCTGCCATGGTTCTCAGTGTCCCTTCTGGCCCCTTACCAGGGCCAACAGGACTCTAAATCCGGGCGGTCGCATTCACCGGGGACGGGCCAGCTGTTCTGCAATCCCGTCGACTACACGGGGGTCCCAATCGTCGAGCACCGCGGTGAAGTGATGCAGGAAAACAACCGGGACTCCCGATTGGGGCCCAAGTTCACGGTAGGCGAACGATACGCCGCCGACGTCGAGAAGTTGGGTCGCGCGTTCTTCCAGGTCGTCATGATGTCTTCCTTTCGTGAAGGGCGACTGGGTGGTCATTGCATTATGATCGTACTTTCATTTTTACGTAAACAAGACTCGGTCGAACGCGGTGTTCGTTCGAGCCGCTCATATGTGCCGCAAGGGCACGCGATTCCAGCATCGACTCCGAATGCGACCGCACCAGAACACTTTTCACCATGCATGCAGCGAGCAGAACGCCTTCGCAGGAATCCCACTCAGCCCCATCAGCCAGAGGTCACACCCAAAGGAACAATCGTTCGTACGGCAGGCGTCGCAGCGGCAAGCGCTCCTCGATTGCATCGTGAATGATGAATTCGATTGCACACCAACGCTTTCGCACCAATCGCCACCAATGGGCATGCCGCCGCGGTCGTGGCCGCATAGTCGAAGGCCATGTCGCCCAGCCAACCTCAGTCGAGGGTCACGACGACCTTGCCGGCCTTGGCTTTGCCGCTCTCGACATAGGCGAGTGCTTCGGGGGTCCTGTCGAACGGGAAGGTCGAGTCGAGGACCGGACGCAGATGGCCGGCGTCGTAGAGGGCGGCAAGCTCGCGCAGCTGCGCACCGTCGGCTCGCATGAAGAAGAACGAGTAACCCACACCGAGCTTGAACGCGGCACGCCGGACCTTGCGGCTCAAAAACCACGTCACGAGCTCGAAGGGTTTGGGGGCGCCCAGCTGCCGGGGGAATCCGGCGTCGGGCGGTCCGGCGACGCCGATCGCCCGGGCTCCGGGCCGGAGCACGGTGAGCGACTTCATGAGGTTCTCACCACCGAGGGAGTCCACAACGAGGTCGTAGTCGGAGAGAACCTGGGAGAAGTCCTGTTCGGTGTAGTCGACGACGATGTCGGCTCCGAGGCTGCGGACGAGCTTTTCATTGGCTCCGTTTGCGGTGGTCGCGACATGTGCGCCGAGGTATTTGGCCAGCTGGATCACGGTGGATCCGAGCCCGCCCGCGCCGGCGTGCACGAGAACCTTCTGCCCGGGCTTCACCTTCGCCTTCTCGACCAAGATTTGCCACGCTGCCAGCGCGACCAGTGGAACCGCCGCAGCCTCGTGCAGGGTCAGTGAGGCGGGCTTGAGTGCGACGTCGTCCTGGTCGATCGCGATGTATTCGGCGAAGGTGCCGATCCGCAGGTCTCGGGGGCGCGCATACACCTGGTCGCCAACCGTGAAGTCGCGGACCCCCGCACCGACCCGGGTCACCACTCCGGCGACGTCGTGGCCGAGCACGAACGGACGTTTGTACTTCAGGAGCTGTTCGAACTCTCCGTCGCGGACCATCTTGTCCAGCGGATTGATACTGGCGGCAGCGACTTCGACCAGGACATCACCGTCGCCGACTTTCGGCACGGGTACCTCGGCGGCGCGAAGACCGTCCTTGCCGTAACGCTCTACTACGAATGCCTTCATGCCTGCTCACTTTCATCGGATATTCGACTGGAGGCACCGGACCCGCCGAGGAGAAGACACCGATGCTCGGCACCCAACAGATCAACCATAACTTCGTTATCTTCCGGTCGCAAGGTCGGCCGCGAAGCACCCCTTCACTCGCGGCAGACGTCGGAGACAATCCTTGCCAGGTCGCTATAACGAAGTTATCGTAAGCGGATGCAACGAAGCTTGGCAGGTCGACGACTGGTGGTAACCGGAGCCGCACGAGGCATCGGAGAGAAGGTGGCGCGCATTGCCGGCGCCCGGGGCGCCCGAGTGGCGCTGATCGGACTCGAGCCCGACCGCTTGCGCGCGATCGCTGGCGACCTCGGGCCCACAGCATCCTGGCGTGAGGCCGACGTGCGCGACAGCGCGGCGCTGCGGTCGGCGATCGACGACTGCGCCGAAATCATGGGCGGTATCGATTACCTGGTCGCCAATGCCGGAATCGCCGCGTACGGGACGGTGCGGCAACTGGATGAAACAATGTTCGACCGCGTCGTCGACATCAACCTCAACGGCGTGTTCCGCACTCTCAAGCATGCGACGCCGCATCTGGAACGCACCCGCGGGCACGTGCTGGTGGTGGCCTCCGCGCTGTCGTTTCTCCCATTACCCGCCATGGCTTCCTACAGCGCGAGCAAGGCAGGCGTCGAAATGCTCGCCCTGGCCTACCGGCAGGAGGTGGCGCACCTCGGTATCACCGCCGGCGTCGTCCATCCGTCGTGGATCGACACCGACCTCGTCCGAGGGGCGGACGCGGATCTTCCGTCGTTCATGGAAATGCGCAGCCGGCTGCCTTATCCGGGCAACGTCACCACGAGCGTCGACGATGCGGCCGGCGCGATCGTCGACGCGCTCGCGCGGCGCCGCAGCCGGGTGTATGTCCCGCGCGCGGTCGGCGTGGCCAATTGGGCCAAGGGCGTGGTGAATTCGCCACTTGCCTGGCCTTGGGCCCGACGCTTCGCAGCCAAAGCCGTTCCGACGCTGGAGCAGGAGATCGACGCACTGGGCAGGCAGAATCAACTGGTGCCCGGTCTCGGCAAGAAGCCGCCTGCCACGACGAAGTAGGAGCACGCACACCGCTGCTTCGCGCCGGCGGGCCCGGCACGGGTCATGCCGCCGGCGGCGCGATCACTACGCTGCCGCTATCTCGGTTCGCCCCACCACGGCAGATCCCAGGTAGCCGCAGCACACCCCGGCCCGCCGAATCCGCTCATCGAGAGGAAGCAGAGTCGGTCGCGCCGTAGAGCCGCAGGGCCCTTTCATGTGAAGCCTGGGCGGTGGCCCGGTCGTCTCCGAGGCCGACGACGAGATTCACACCCATCGGTGCCATCACCTGCCTCACCGCGTTGTCGAAGTCGGCGAAATGCTCGCCCAGCTCGAGCGTGATGTAACCGTGGACGAAACTCCACAGTTGAGCAGCGATGACTTCGGGGTCCTGCGCATCGATCCGGCCCGACTCGACCAGCCGGGCACACGACTCGATCATGTGCGCGTGGGCCTCGCGGAACGCCGGCAAGCGGCCACTGAGGCGAAGGTCGGCCTCCCCCATGGGCCTATATGTCGCCCGGGTGGACAGACCGAACATCAGATCGTAGAGGTGCGGATTCTGCCGTGCGACCCGACGGCACGCCAATGCCATCGCAAACAGATCAGCGACCGCGTCGTCGGTCACCGGCAGGCGAGAAAACGCTCCGTCGAGTTCCTTGAAACCCCGGTCGACGACTGCGCGAACGAGTTCGGGAATGCCGCCGAAGTGGCTGTACACCACCATGGTCGACAGGCCGGCCGCGGTGGCCACCGTCCGCGCCTTGACGGCGGACGGCCCCTGCTCGGCGAGCAGCTCGATGGTCACGTTGATCAGCCGCTCCGGCACGGTTTCCGCGGTCGTATCCGCTGACATCTCGCTCATGTCCCTCACTCGACTCCACGGGCGCCCGGCGACTCGCAGGAGCATTGCCCCGCTGCGATAGCCCTTGCCACACACTCGGTAACTTCGTTATGCTAGCTGATAACTTCGTTATTCAGCTGCGGTCCAGCGTCCGTCCAGCACGCCGACTCACCCCCCACCACGGAAGCAGAATCCGATGCGACTTCACAGCAAAGGCCATTTAGAGATCGAGGACCGGGGCCCCGTTCTGATTGCAAGGGTCGACGGCGGCCCGCACGGTTTGTTCGGTCTGGAGATCTCCAACCAACTGGAGCAGTTGGTAGACCGGGCCGATCACGATCCGAACGTCCACGCCGTCGTATTCACCGGAACCCACCCCGACCGGTTCGTCAGTCACGCCGATGTGCGGTGGCTGCAAGAAGGCGGCGCCGCGGTGCCCGCGGTCAATCGACTCGGCGCCTCCGTCCTCGCACGTACCGCCAAGAATGTGGTCCGGGCCCACCTGGGCCCCTTGGTGAACCGTACCCCGATGGGGCCCGCGGTCGAACTCGAGCGCCTGCACTCGACATTCCTTCGAATGAACCGCAGCGGGGTCATCTACGTCGCCGCCCTCAACGGCTCGGCTCTCGGTCTCGGCGCGGAATTCGCGTGGGCCAACGACCTTCGCGTGATGGCCGACGGCGACTTCTTCATCGGCCAACCCGAGGTACTGCTCGGCATCATGCCCGGCGGCGGCGGCAGCCAGCGGTTGACTCGACTGATCGGCACCCACAAGTCCCTGGTCGCGATTCTCGAGGGCAAACCGTTCACCCCCGCCCAGGCTCTGGCCAACGGGGCCGTCGACGAGGTGGTCCCCCAGGACGAAGTCGTCACCAGGGCAGTGGAACTCGCGACACATTTCGGGGCACGAACGAAGAAATCGGTCGAGGCCATCAAACGCGCGGTGTATTTCGGCGGCTCGATGTCACTGACCGACGGACTCCACGTCGAGCGCACCGAGTTCCTCGGCACCGCGCTGTCGAAGCAGGGACAACAGCTGATGCTCGACTACATGGACAGCACCGAAGCTACCGGCGAACTCCCCCTCTACAACCCCGATATCTACCAGCAAGCGCTGAAGCTGGGTACTGTGCCCGGACCTCGCTCGACGAGTGGACGGTGAGATCCGCGATGGCCGCAAAAAAGTCCTTCACCCGCCAAGACGTCTATTTCTCCTCCGGAGACACCACCTGTGCGGCATGGCTCTACCTTCCGACCGGCGTTACCTCGCCTCCGGTCGCCGTCCTCGGCCACGGCCTCGGCGCGACGCGGGAGATGCGCCTGGACGCCTTCGCCGAACGCTTCGCCACGGCCGGAATCGCCTGTCTGGTCTTCACGTACCGGCACTTCGGCGACAGCGGCGGCCAACCCCGCCAACTCCTGTCGATCACACGACAGCTCGCGGATTGGGATGCCGCCATCGAGTACGTGAAAGCCCGCCGGGACCTCGACACCACACGAATCGCGGTGTGGGGCAGCTCCTTCGGCGGCGGCCACGCGATCACGGTGGCATCGCGACACCCCGAACTGCGAGCGGCCGTGGCCCAGTGCCCGTTCACCGACGGGCTGGCCTCCGCTCTCGCGCTGGGCCCGATCGCCTCGCTGAAGCTGATGCCGGTCCTCGCGCGAGACCTGGCCGCCGCGGCCACCGGACGCGCACCGGTGACGTTGCCGCTGGCCGCACCCCCCGGATCGCCGGCCTTGATGAGCGCCCCGGACGCCCTCCCCGGCTATCGAGCCCTGATCCCCGAGGGAACGACCTTTGTCAACGAGGCCGCGGCGCGGGTGATTCCGAGCATCGCCGCCTATCGGCCCGGCCGTTCGGCGAAAAAGGTCACGATGCCGATCTTGTTCTGTGTCAGCAACAACGACACCGTCACCCCACCCGCGCAGACCCTCCGATACGCGAAGACCGCGCCGCGAGGCGAGGTCAAGACCTACGACGCCGGTCATTTCGACTTCTACCTCGGCGACGCATTCGAGGCGTTGGTCACCGACCAAATCGAATTCCTGACCCGGCACCTCGGTGCGCAACCGGCCCCCTCGTCTCCCGCATCGGACCGTCTCACATCGAAATAGATAGGCCCGCGATGAATTTTGCCTCACTACCCGACCGCCGCGCTGAACTGGCTCCGGACGGTCCCGCGATCGCCGATGGGTCGCAGTCGCTCACCAACGCTCAACTGCTGGATCGTGTCCGCGCGGCGGCCCACCACCTTCGCAGGCTCGGGATAGGCCAGGATGATGTCGTCGCGCTGCGGTTGAGAAACCGCGCGGAGTTCGTCGTGCTGTTGTTCGCGGCCTGGCGGCTGGGCGCCACGATCACTCCGGTCAATCCGAGCCTGACCGATATCGAAGTTGTTCGACAGCTCGATGACTGCGGCGCTCGGCTGGTGGTGGTCGACGAGGGCGTAGCCGCTGCAGGCGACGCCCCAACCCTCGCCGTCGGCGACCTCGAGAGCGCCTCATCGGGTCTTCCTGGCACACAACGACGTTCGGCCACGCTGGACCGTTTCTATCGAACTGTGGTCGAACGGATCGAACAGCCGCGAGTGGACTCCTCCACCCTGGCCTTGCTCATCTACACCAGCGGCACGACCGGGGTGCCGAAAGGGGTGATGCTCGATCACGCCAACCTCGACGCCATGGCGGCCATGGGAGTGCAAGCCCTGCAACTGGAACCAGCAGACCGATGCTTGCTGATCCTGCCGCTGTTCCACGTCAACGGCATCGTGGTCAGCATCCTCGCGCCGCTGCTCGCCGGCGCCGCAGTCGTGATCGCCGGCCGGTTCGATCCCCGCTCGTTCTTCGACATCGTGGAACGCGAACGACCCACCTTCTTCAGCGCGGTACCGACGATCTACAGCATGCTCGCCGCGCTCCCAGACCACGTCCGGCCCGATACCTCGTCGCTGCGTTTCGGAATCTGCGGCGCGGCACCGGCTTCGGCCGAACTGCTGACGCGCTTCGAAGCACGCTACGGGTTCCCACTGATCGAAGGCTACGGCCTGTCCGAAGGAACTTGCGGCTCCACCCTCAATCCCCTCTCAGGACCTCGGCGCCCCGGCACCGCGGGAATTCCCTTCCCGGGGCAGAAGATTCGGATCATCGACGACTCCGGCGCAGAGGTGGCGCCAGGGGTGAACGGGGAAATCACCGTACGCGGCCGCAACGTCATGCGTGGCTATCTCGGGCGGCCGGACGATACCGCGCGCGCTATCGTCGACGGCTGGCTGCACACCGGCGACATCGGTCATGTCGACGAAGACGGCTACCTGACCCTGGTCGGACGCTCCAAGGACATGATCATCCGCGGCGGAGAAAACATCTACCCCAAGGAAATCGAAGACGTCCTGACCCGCGACCCTTCGGTGCTCGAAGCGGCCGTAATCGGCATACCAGACGAAAAGTGGGGAGAAGTCGTCGTCGCCTACGTCCAGCCACGACCGGGCTCGACCATCGACCCCACCGCGTTGAAAGCCGTCTGCGACCGCCACCTCACCCCGTACAAACGCCCGACCTCGTTCATCGTGGCGGTCACCATCCCCAAGAACGCTGTCGGCAAGATCGACAAGGTCGCGCTCCGGAACGCCCACACCTCCGAAGGACTACGCCGCAACCACGTTGCACAGTCGTGAGGACGGGCCCCATCCCTCACACAGCGCTCGCGGCGCGAAGGCATTTCGATATCTATCAGTTGTGTCGTCGATCGGCATTCACGATCGCCAGTACGTCTCGAACAGCCCGTTCCAGTACCTCGTCCGCGAGTTGTCGATCGCTGAGGGCGCGCGACAGTTGCAGTGCGCCCACCATCATCGCAAAGACGCTGAGCACCTGGACGCGTACCGATGCCGGATCGTGTGGGGCGAGCAGAACAGCGATGTCATCGGCAATCGCCAGCATCCCGGTGGTGTAGGCCTGCTTTGTCCGATCCGCGCAGCGTCCGATCTCGTCGAGTAGAGCGGCCGACGGGCAGCCGTCTTCGGGGGTGTCGCGATGCGCCGGCGACAGATAGGAACGCACGAACCGTTCGAGTCCGTCCCGATCGCGAACCTCGGCATCTACGGCGGCGCGTTGCTCATCCAGCTGAGCTGCGACCGCGTTCGCGATCAGGTCCTCCTTCGATTCGAAGTGAGCGTAGAACGCGCCGTTGGTCAGCCCGGCGTCTTTCATCAGCGTGGCGACGCCGGAGCCGTCGAGCCCGTCCCGCTTGAACCGGCGACCGGCGGCCTCGACGATCCGGCGCCTGGTCGCCGCCTTGTGCTCGCTTGCGTATCTCATCTGACAACTCCTTTACCGCGGCAAGGCCGTCAACCGCCGAGCGTTCCCGATCCATGATATTATGATCGTAATTCAATTTGCCGGTCGGTCCGGCGCTCACGATATCCAGCGGCATCCGACACACCGGTCCGCACGCTCGCGGAATCTCGTTCCGAGCGATCCTGAGCGCGGCCTGTAGACAACCCATATTCGCACCAGGCCAGTACAGTTAGGAGTCGGTAATGACCGCAATCGAAGGTGCCGTCGTCTTTGTCACCGGAGGCAGCCGAGGAATCGGCAAAGCGCTGGTGGAGAACCTCTACCAGCGCGGTGCGAGCAAGGTCTACGCCACCGCCCGCAACCCGCGGACCGTGACCCATCCCGACGCCGTCCCGGTCGCCCTCGAAGTCACCGACCTCGCCTCGGTCACCGCCGCCGCCGACCTGGCCCCCGACGTCACGATCCTGATCAACAACGCCGGCGTCTCGGTCGGCGCCTCCTTCCTCGGATCTCCGATCGACGACATCCGCCGCGAATTCGACACCAATTTCTACGGCCCACTACTCGTCACCCGCGCCTTCGCACCCACCATCGAACGCAACGGCGGCGGGCACATCCTCAATGTCCACTCGGTACTTTCCTGGCTCGCCGTCGGCGGCTCCTACAGCGCGTCCAAAGCCGCGCTGTGGTCGCAAACCAACTCCCTGCGCCTGGAATTGCAGCCACACGGCATCGCGGTCACCGGACTACACGTCGGCTATGTCGACACCGACCTCACCGCAGGCATCCAAGCACCCAAAACCAGCGCAGCCGAAGTCGCCGCACTCGCACTCGACGGCATCGAAACCGGAGCCCACGAGGTGCTCGCCGACGATATCTCCCGCCACGTCAAGGCCGGGCTCGCCGCCGACATCACCACCCAATACCCACAACTGGCCAACTGAGCCCGGCACCGGCTACCGCGCCCCCACGCCATCAGGTGCGCGAAACCCTCGAGGAGAAACCGTGAACGCACCCTACAAAGACACACCGACCAGGTTCGTCGACGTCGACGGCAGGACCTTCGCCTACCGGCGACTCGGACCCGACACCGGCGTGCCGGTGATCTTCCTCAACCACCTGGCAGCGGTTCTGGACAACTGGGATCCCCGAGTCGTCGACGGAATCGCCGCCCGGCACCGGGTCATCACCTTCGACAACGCGGGCGTGGGGGCGTCGAAAGGCGCCACACCAACCTCGGTCACCGCCATGGCCCGCGATGCGGTCGCGTTCATCCGAGCACTCGGATTCACACAGGTGGATCTCCTCGGCTTCTCCCTGGGCGGATTCGTTTCGCAGGTGATCGCCCAGCACAACCCGCAACTCGTCCGAAAGATCATCCTCGCCGGCACCGGACCGGCCGGCGGCACCGGCATCGACAAGGTCACACGAGTCACATTGTTCGATATCGCAAGAGCCACAATGACTTTCAAAGACCCGAAGGAATACCTGTTCTTCACCCGGACCGCGAACGGGAAAGCAGCAGCCCGGCAATTCGTGCAACGACTGAAGGAACGCAAGCACGATCGAGACAAGTCGATCTCGCCACTGGCTTTCCGGGCTCAGCTCAAAGCCATCCACGCGTGGGGCCGACAAGAGCCTTCCAACCTGTCCACGATCCACCAGGCCGTCCTGGTGGTCAACGGCGACCACGACCGGATGGTCCCCAGCAACAACACCGTCGACCTGGCGCACCGACTTCCCAACAGCCGGCTCCGACTGTACGAGGACGCCGGACACGGCGGCATCTTCCAATACCACGACCAATTCGTCACACACGCGCTCGAGTTCCTGGAACAGTAGACCCGCCGTGGACCTCGGCGTCGAAGAGTCCGTTGATCCACGCCTTGGCCGCCAGCTGATGCGAACGCAGCGCGAACTCGTCCGGTTCGGCGCGGGAAATGTCGCCGAGCACGTCGGTCTTGTAGCCTGCGTGCGAACCGGGCAACAAGTGCGGCGCCCGCTCATCGACCCCATGTCCCCGGCAACCACCTCACACGCCCCGGACCGGACGAACTGGTCGGCCAGGACGATCACCTCGATCCCCGACAGGCACACCTTGTTGACATTCAACGCCGGCGTGCTCATCGGAATCCCCGCACCGGCGGCCGCCAGCCGCGCCGGTATCTGTCCGGGGAAGTGTGGACGCTGGTGGTGGTGACGTTGAGGAAGGCACTCACTTTGTAGGCAGCGGCTGGAGGATCTGGTCGAGTTGTGCGGAGGTAGCGTCGAACTTGGCGGCCAACTGGGTTGTGGTGTCGGCCTTCAGTTTTCCGTACCACGCCTTGGTGTCGCGGTAGTCGATCGTCGAGGCGCCGACCGCGTAATCCGAGGCGACCCGCTGGGCGTGTTGTTCGTCGGCCGTGTGGGCATCGCGCGCGGAGCCACGGACACGACTCCAGGCGCAGGTGTCGACGTCTTCTATGCGTCGACTCGACGGTATTGGATTCCGGAGTTCGAAGGCAGCGACCTCAACCTGGCCGGCTGGGCCAAGAAAGTCACCGGGAAGGCTTCCGTCACCGTCGGATCCGTCGGTCTCGACAAGGAATTCGTGGGTCCGGCTGGATTTCCGGACCGGTCATCCGTTACGGGTATCGAAGAACTTCTCGACCGCGCCGAACGTAATGAATTCGACCTCGTCGCGGTAGGACGTGCCCTGATCCCCGACCCCGAGTGGGCCCGCAAGGCGCTCGACGGGCGGTTCGAAGACGCCGAACCGTACGACGCGGCACTCCTCGAGACCCTCCACTGAGGTACATCGGAGTCAGGACCGGCCCCACACTCGAGGACGGCTGCGCCGGCAGCGAGGCTCAGGCGATGATCCGGGTGATGTCACCGGCAGCCCAGGGAGCGGGCGTCCTGGCCGGTGCCGATGGCACATGACTGCTGACGGTATCGAGGCGGCTGATCTGCTCGGCCGAAAGCTCGAGCGACAGGGCGCCGAGGTTGTCCGCGAGTTGAGCCACCGAGCGCGGCCCGATGATCGGAACCGCGCCATGGGTGCCCGCCCAGGCAATAGCGACTTGACCTGCACTGACATCCAGTTCGTCGGCGATGGCAAGCACCGTGTCGAGGATCTGTGTGCGCTGCGCCGAGTTCTCCGGCTGGAACACCCGACCACCGAAGCCCTCCGCGCGACCCTTCTCGCCCTTCCGGTACTTGCCGGTCAGCATGCCGCCACCCAGCGGCGACCAGGTGACGATGCCGAGGCCCAGTGCATGCGACGCCGGGAACAGGTCGACCTCGGGCTCACGATGAACCAAGCTGTGCTGGAACTGCGCGGCCGCGATGGGTACTACGTGAGTGAGCTCCGCCAGGGTCACCGCGCGGGCGAGACGCCAGGCAGGAAAATTCGAGAGACCCGCGTAGACAATTTTGCCCGCGCGCGCCAGGTCCTCGAAACCACGCACGATTTCCTCGATGGGCGTGACACCGTCGGGATGGTGTGCCCACAAGATGTCGATCCGATCCGTCTTAAGTCGTTTCAGGCTCGCTTCCACAGAGGCCACCATGGCCTTGCGGCTGTTGCCGGTGACCAGCCGGTCGGCATCGGGAACAGCGCCGTTGGTGAACTTCGTGGCCACAACGAAATCCTCGCGCCGCCCATCCAGCAAGGTGCCGAGCAGTTCTTCGGACTGGCCGAACTGATAGACGTCCGCCGTATCGATGAAGTTCCCACCGGCCTCGGCATAGGCGTTGAAGAGCGCCTTACTGACATCGGGATCGGCGCCATGGCCCCAGCCGGTGCCGAAGTTGCCCGTGCCGAGCGCTACCTGCGAAACCCGCAGGCCGGTGTTGCCGAATACCGTGTATTTCATTCTCGCTCCATGGATGAAGGTGTCGCACCGCAGCCCACGCCTATTTCGGGCGGCGCGGAACAACGAGATTGCCCACAGTTATCTGGACGATCTCTTGGTTCTGGTTCAGCGTGTTCGTGCGCACCTTGACCAGTCCCTGCTCCGGCCGTGACTTCGACGACCGCACTTCGAGCACTTCGCTTTCCACGTGCAACTCATCGCCGGGTCGCACCGGAAGCGGCCAGCGCAATTCATCGAAGCCTGCGCCGACGATGCCGCCGGCAGGCTTGAATTCGCTGTCCACGAGCAGCCGCATGGTGACGGCGGCGGTATGCCAGCCGCTCGCGGCCAGACCTCGGAAGATCGAGGCGCCCGCCACGCTTTCGTCCAGGTGAAATGGCTGGGGATCAAACTCGGAGGCAAACGCCTTGACACGGTCGGCCTCGATGCGAATGCGGGAATTCCCAGCGAATCGCTGCCCCGGCACGAAGTCATCCAGGTAATAGAGGGTCATGAACATCCCTTCTGTCTGAGCGTCTCGATCGCAAACGCGATGCCCCGACCACCGCCGATACGCTGCGCGTC
>NZ_BAFQ01000110.1 GCF_000308375.1 Nocardia aobensis NBRC 100429
ATCCGCGAACAGATCCTGCGCGACGCCGCGATCGCGGCCCTGGTGCGCGGCGAGACGGTGACGGCGGTCTCGCGCCGGCTCGGCTTCTCCGAACCCAGCGCCTTCTCCCGCGCGTTCCGACGCTGGACCGGCAGCTCCCCCGGCTCCTATCGCGGCCCCGCCGCCGCACCCTGAGCGATCCGGTCACAAGATCGAGCGCTGCGGTCATTGGCTGCCGCGCGACGCGCTCCTACCTTGGCGAACGAACACTGTATTCGACCAGAGGAGTTCCCCCGTGCCGGTGCATCGGTCCCCGTGGATGGACGAAGATCTCGACGCGCTCACCGATTTGGCGCGCCGATTCTTCGAGAAGGAATGCGCACCGAACGAGGATCGCTGGGGTCGCCAGCACCACGTCGACCGCGAAATCTGGAATCGCGCAGGCGAATTGGGCCTGCTGTGCATCTCCATCCCCGAGGAGTACGGCGGTGGCGGCGGCACCTTCGCCCACGAAGCCGTGATCGCGATCGAGCAGACCCGCGCGATGGCGCCCAGCCTCGGCAACCCGGTGCACTCCACGATCGTCGCGCACTACATCAACGCCTACGGCACCGAGGAACAGAAACAGGCGTGGCTGCCGAAGATGGCCTCCGGCGAGATCGTCGCCGCCATCGCCATGACCGAACCGGGCACCGGCTCCGACCTGCAGGGCATCCGCACCAGGGCCGTCGCCGACGGTGACCACTACGTCATCGACGGCGCCAAGACCTTCATCTCCAACGGCCTGCTCGCCGACCTGGTGATCGTCGCCGCCAAGACCTCCGAAGGCAAAGGCGCGGAATCGGTTTCGCTGATCGCTGTCGAAACCGACCGCGACGGCTTCCGGCGCGGCCGCAACCTGGAGAAGGTCGGCCAGCATGGCCAGGACACCTGCGAACTGTTCTTCGACGGCGTGCGCGTCCCGAAGACCAACCTCCTCGGCGCCTCCGAAGGCACCGGCTTCATTCAGCTCATGCAGCAACTCCCCCAGGAACGTCTCATCCTGGCCGTCGCCGCAGCAGCGGCGATCGAGAAGACCGTCGAAATGACCGTCGCCTACACCAAGGAACGACAGGCCTTCGGCAAACCCATCTTCAACTTCCAGAACACCCAGTTCACCCTCGCCGAATGCGACACCATCGCCTCGGTCGCCTGGGCCTTCCTCGACGACTGCGTCGCCAAACACCTCCGCGCCGAACTCGACATCCCCACCGCCGCCAAGGCGAAATGGTGGCTGACCGAACAGCAGTGCCGCGTCGCCGACGAATGCCTGCAACTGTTCGGCGGGTACGGGTATATGGCGGAATATCCGATCTCGCGGGTGTTCACGGATGCTCGGATTCAGAAGATCTACGGGGGGACGAACGAAATTATGAAACTGATTATCGGGCGTAGCTTGTAGAACGCCTGGTGAGAGGCGGTTTTCGGGGTCAGGAGACGGCCGCTGTCCCGTCTCCGTCCCGTCTCTCGTCGAATTCTGGATCGAAATCTTCGGGTACCCCTGGGGGGCTATTGCCCTCCGGGCCGAAGATGTCGTCGATCGTGGCGACCGTGTGGGAGTCTTGGTCGGGCCACAGATGCGTGTTGCTGCACAATCAGGACTCGGCAGCTGCGCGCCCGGCGCGGCGGCCGAAGAAGCTGCCGTCGCCGAGTGAAGCACCGCTGGCATAGCCGCCGGCGCAGATGCCCGAGGTGCACCGCCCAGCGGCGAACAGGCCAGGGATGGGGTCACCAGAAACATGCAACACGCGGGAATCGAGATCGGTCTTCAATCCGCCGAGAGTGAACCCGCCGGTGCGGTTGCTCAAGTCGTAGGCCGCCAGCGGCGTCCCGATCGGCTTGACCCACTCCGGTTTCTTGCCCAGCACGGGGTCCACGCCCTCCTTGGCATGACGGTTGTAGACATCCACGGTCGCCTGCAAAACACCCGTGGGAAAACCCATCTCCGATTCCAGTTCTTCGACGGACTCGGCGACCCACGCCGGCGGCTCATTCCGCATCCCCGCAGTGCTGGAGCGGGTATTCCGCGCCTCTTCCAGCGCGATCTCATCAATGATAAGAAATGCCTGGTTATTCTGTCGCATCAGCACCTCTTGGCCCATGAAGCCGCCGTACGTATCCTCGGCGAGGAAACGCTGGCCTCGTGCGTTGACGAGAATCCCGCGCGCCACCATCTGCGGATCGGCGAAGAGCGCGACCTCGATCGCGTCCATGTGGGCCAAATCAGCCCCAAGCGCCTGCGCAACCCGGATGCCGATCCCGTCATGTTCTTCGATGGCCGACGCCGCCTTATCGGTCAGGACGGGCACGAAGGTCTTCACCATCTGCTCGTTGAAGGCGAAACTCCCGGTCGCCAGCACGACGCCGCGCCGCGCACGAACGTGCACATCCTTCCCGTAGCGCCTCGCGACCACCCCGGCGACGCGACCAGCGTCATCGGTGATCAAGCGCCGCAGGCGCAGATCGTATTCGGCGCGCACGCCCAGCGACTCGGCCATGTCGGTGAGCGGCTTCATCAGCATGAAACCGCCACCTTTTTCACCGGTGCGCTTGTTGGCCATCTGTGGGAGGTGTCCACGCGGTGCCGGGGTCGCGATGGTGTTGTACGGCGCGGCGTTCTCGCCGCCGGAGTACATCAGGCCCTGATCCGTCGGGGGCTCCCAGCCCGGTTCACCCCAGAACTCCTCTTTGAACGGGACCCCTTGGGCAACAAGCCAATCGAAGTGCTCGACGCTGCCCTGACAATAGTCATGGACCTTCGACTCGTCGACCCCCGGGCCGAACGCGGCCGTCATGTACTTCTCCATGTTCTCGGGGGTGTCGTCGAAGCCGAGGGCCCTCTGCAACGCCGTGCCTCCGCCGAGATAGATGAATCCACCGGAGAGCGCCGCCGCACCACCCCAGCCACCGGTGCGCTCCAGCACCAAGACGTCCGCGCCCGCACGAGCTGCCTCGATCGCCGCACTCGCACCCGCAACGCCGTACCCGACGACGACCACGTCGGCTTCGTAATCCCATTCGGCAATCGCAGCAGCGTGCTCGGGGCGAACACTCCCGACGTCCGACATTGTTCTCTCCTCTTCTTTGAGGCCGGCGATGCAATTCCGCGTGTTACAACTACGAACTCGCCGCTGATCGGCAACGCCGAGAAATCCGGTGCAGCCTCGTCAACTGGGCAGTTGTGGATGGCCGCCATGCGTCCGCGCCGCAAGGGGGATGACGGTCCGGTACGAGTACACCGGAACGCCGATCGGACTTCGGCCGGGTCCGCATGAACACGCGCAGTGAGTCGCCCGCTCCTGTCTTCAGCAACTCGATCGCGCACAGTATCGTCGGCCACCAATCCGAGCAAGGCCGAGAATCCCACTCAGCGAGAAAATAACCGCGTGGCGTTCGTGGCGGCGCGCTCACCCAACACACCGGAGTCACCTCGTCTCGCGTCCTACAACGTCGAATTCGGCGTGACACTTGATGTAAAGGACTCTCCTTCGCCCGGAATGACACCCGCGCGTTCACCGGTCGCGCAACGAATCGTCATTCGATCCACCTGCTCAGTTTGTCGACTACGCATGCCGGCTTCGCTGATCCTTCGATTTCCACAGTCACTCGAATAGCGGACTGGACGCCTCCTGGCACATCGGTGCACGCCAGGATTTCGCCGCTACCGCGTACGCGCGACCCCGCCCGCACCGGAGCCGGGAACCGGACGCGGTTGGCACCGTAATTCATGGCCATAGACACGTTCTGCACGCTGATCAGTTGCGGCAGAAATAGATTGCACAGCGCCGGCGTGAGATAACCGTGCGCGATCGTCGACCCGAAAACGGCGGAGTCGCCGATCGAGCGGCCGCCACAGCACAGTGCTGCGAGCAGCGATTTCCGTATCAGCTTCGGGCACAGCGAGATCCATCCCGCGAGTCTCGCTGATCCGCCAGCTCGATGCTCGTTCCGAGCAGACCGGATATCGCGACACGCCGCAATAACCCGGTGTCGGGCGCAGTTGCCGCGCCGTCCGGAGGTACTGCGCTCACGGCTAGGAGACAGGGATGTCCAGCGGCGCATCGGCCGGATACTCCTGCGGCGCCATCGCGTACGTATCGGTGAGCAGCGCGATGAATGCCGGGTCGGTGAGCGGGTCCGTCGGCTCGTTGTAGGCGATCCCACGGGCCCGCAGATCGGCAAGCAGCATGTCGAACACGGTCTCCAGGGACAGATCGTCGGTGTGGTCGAGGTACTGGTTCATCTCGCCCGCATCATCGAAAACCAACGCTGTGTAGTGGAACAGCGTGCGGGACTGCTCATCTCCGTAACGAGCGATCTCCGTGTCACCGTTGCGGATCACCCATTCGTCGTTGTCACGGTGCAGGAGGGAGTGCATCTCGAGCCCTGGAACGTCGCGACGATCGCGGGGTCCGTTCCCCTCACGCCGGTGATACATGCGCGAATTATCGGTGAGGATCGCGGTGTTCCGGAACGGTGCCCGGAATCGGGACGGTGCGCGATCCGGCCCTTCCGGCCAGTATGTGAATCCACCGTCGATATCGGAGTCGTAGAAGTAGGTGATGACCTGACCGGTTTTGACTTCCCACGGATCGAACAGGCCCGACTTCGCCATGACACCCATCAGCCACACCGGCGTATTGATCAGCCCGCGTCCACGCCAGCTGCGCCCGTCGAAGTGCCCGGCATCGAAACTGTGGGACGGCCCTCCCGTGTTGAACAGCATGTGATGCGCAAATCCATAACGGGCACCGTGCATGTGCTTGACCGGATCGAGCAGCTTCCGGCTGAAGTAGATGTCATGGATCGAGTCGTCCATCACAATGCCTTCCTTGGCCAGATAGCCGCGGAAGACCGGCGCCGTGAAGTCGGCCAGACGCGCATGCGGATTGCGGTCCTTGGCCCCCGAAATCGCCAGGTATTCCTCGGTCGAGGAGAAATGCTGGGCGAGTACCAGCTGCCAGGGGGCACCGCGACGAATGAAGCCGAACAAGGCATCGACCTCGGCGGGAGTGTACAGATCGTTGATCAGGCTCGGCGGCGCGACCGGTGTCATCGGATGCTGCTGTGTCGACGTGCCCATCGGAGTTCCTTCCATGCGTCGCTGCGCATCGGCCGGCGCGGCGAATGCGAACCAGTGGCAGGCTCGCAGGGGTTTACAGGCGGTCTCAGGCCGGTTCTGCTGCGGCCGGCAGACGCTGGACCAGTTCGAGGCGATGTCCTTCGAGGTCCTCGACGAACGCGACCACGATGCCGAATTCGGGCATGTCCTTCGGCGGGACGGCCACGGTACCTCCGGCCTTTTCCGCGGCGCGGACCACTGCCTCGACGTCGTCCACATTGAAGCCCAGTACCGCTTCTCCCGGACGGGGTGCAGGGCGATTCAGATAGTGCAGAAGCACCAGCGCGGGATCGCCACCGTGCGCCGACGTCATGATGATCTCTTCGAGAGCGTCGTCACCCTCACCGGTGCGGACGCGATACTTCTCGATCATTCCGAGTACCGATGAATAGAAGCCGAACTGCGCTTCGGCGTTCTCGACGAGAATCTTACTGAAACGGAAAACTGCTGCTTCTGCAGCCATGTGACCTCCCGAATCTGTTCGCCCAGCGGACGTTACCGGCGTATTACGAACGCGCTGAGCGAAGTTCCCGCTCAGCGGAAGAGCTGCGGTGGAATTCGGATGATCTCATCCCGTTCGTCATACGAGTACGGAAGCGGGGCGTGACGTGTCTGCCGCGGCCGATCTCGAGCATTCCGAGGACGGGTTCTTCATGCCGTCCCCGGCTGCTGCGCTTTCTCGGTCTCGACACGCAACAACTCCCGCGCCTCGGGCTTGCCGTTCAACTCGCGTGTGATGCGGTGCCGAATCTTCCATCCACCATGGGTGCGAACGAGGGTGATCCGGTGACTTCCGGACATCAGAATGCGATACGAGTCCGCGTCACGCAGCACAAGGATCGATTCGCACACAGCGAGGGCCTGATCTCCGTCGACCTCGATCTGCGCCGGACCGATGAAGTGGGTACTCCCTGTCTCGATCAGATTTCGGTGCGCGTCCGACAAGACCATCGACCGAATAGCTTCCCGGGAGCGCATGTGGCCGCCGGGAACGTCATACTCACCGTCCTCCGTCCACAGTGCGGCGGTCGCTTCCGCATCCCCACTGTCGACAAGAGGTCCGTAGGAGGCGAGCAATCGGGTAATTGCCAACTGATCTTCCACGTCTCGGATGCGGCGTTCGAGCACAGCGAGCCTTGCACCATCGTTCATTCGTTTCTCGTCTTCATTCGATGCGGGCAGCAATGCGTCGCAATTACTCGGTCGGGGGCGGAAGCAGCTTCTTCGCCGAATCCCGAGCCTCGATCAGCAGCTCCGCGCGGTTGTGGCCACTGTTCTTCTCCGTTGCCGCCTCCCACTCCTTGACCACCACGACGGGACCGTTGGCCAGATTCGCCAGGCCCTGCGCGGCCACGTCGCGAGGTTCGGAGATCAGAAGGCCGGGAGCGTCCATCTTGAGCCCCGCCCGCGCCATTGCCGGGGTCCGGGTAAGCCCCAACACCAACTCGAGCACATCCACGTTGTGGTCCTGCATCTCCAGCCACAAGCCTTCGGCGAAGATACGACAGAATGCCTTGACCGCTGAATAGATGCTGATCTGTGCCGATCCGAGAAAGCCGCTGAGCGAGCCCGCCAGCAGGATCCCCCCGCGGCGCCGCTCGCGCATGAGAGCGCCGAAGTGCTGCACCAGTTTCAGCTGAGCGGTGATATTCAAATCGATCACGGCCTGGAAGCGATCGAGGTCACCGGTGACGAATTCGTGGCCGTAGGTGTTGGCGCCCGCGTTGTAGATGAACAATCCGACGACCAGGTCGTCGGTGACCTGCCGGATGCGTTCGAACGCGTCCGCGGCGAGCAGATCGACCGACAGCGTGCGCACCGTAACGCCATAGGCGCGGCATTTCTCAGCGGTCGCCTCCAGGGGAGCTTCCTTGCGCGCCAGGAGCACCAGGTTCAGGCCCTGCTCCGCGAGTTGAGCGGCGAATTCCGCACCGACTCCTTCGGATCCACCGGCGATGACAGCCCACGGCCCGTATTTCTCTGTATCCACCTGTTCCTCCTTTGTCTCGACAAGAGGGGCTTCGCGTTTGGCGCCACGCTCGTGTGGCATCAGGATGCGGATGCTGCGCCGGATGACGCGAAGTCGCTGCCCGGGCCGCATGGTCGCCACACATCCCTGAGGTGCTCCGACTCCGCTGAGTGTCAGGCTCTATTCGGTTCGCATTCCGGTCGGTCCGGAGCCCAAGATTAGGTTCCGCAGCCACTTCTGCTCGGGCACTTCCCACTCAGTGGTCCGGTAATCATTCATAACCTGCACGACTACCGACCACCGCAGTGTTCTGCCCGAACCTCCTGCTGGACAACGTAGTTGGAGCAGCGGGGCACAGCAGGGGCTTCCGGCTCCGACGACGGCCGCAACGACGGCACTGCCCCCGGCCTGCCGGTGGGCCGCGACGAAACGCACGATCACCGCCTGGATCGCGGCCGGATCGCAATCAGTTTCCCAACCAGTGAAATCACCCCGTTGAAGAACCGCTGGGCCTGAGCATGCTGAGCGCATCGGTGACCAACAAAGGAGTAACACCATCATGACTACCCTGCAGCGCTACGCCGACCGCCGCGTCCTGGTGACGGGCGCCGGTTCCGGCATCGGTCAGGCGACCGTTCTGCGCATCCTGTCCGAGGGCGGCCGAGTCGCGGCCGCGGACATCAGCGCCGACGGCCTGAAGGACACGCACTCCAAAGCAGGCGAGGACGCAGAGCGCCTCACCACCGTCGTCATGGACGTCGGTGCCGAGGACTCGGTGAAAACCGGTGTCACCGAAGCGGTCCGGGGGCTCGGCGGCCTCGACGCGCTGGTGAACGCAGCGGGAATTCTGCGCTCGGCCCACTTCGAGCAGACCACCGTGGCCGACTTCGAACAGGTTATCCGGATCAATCTCATCGGCACCTTCCTGGTGATCCGGGAAGCCCTGCCGGCACTGCGCGAGGGTACGGAACCTGCGGTGGTGAACTTCAGCTCCACCTCGGCGCAGTTCGCACACCCCTACATGTCGGCCTACGCGGCCTCGAAGGGCGGCATCCAGGCGATGACCCACGCGCTCGCCATGGAATTCAGCAAGCAGGGCATCCGCTTCAATTCCGTGCAGCCGGGCTCGATCTCGTCGGGTATGACCGACGGCACCGGCGAAGCCAAGCAGAGCGTGGGCCCCGGCCTGCCCGCCGACGCCGACTCCGCCTTGTTCGGCAAGACCGCACCGATGCTGCCGCTGCCCGACGGCGCGATTTTCGCCCAGCCCGACGCGGTGGCCGCCGTGGTCGCGATGCTCGCCTCCGCCGACGCCTACTTCGTTACCGGTGCCGAACTGCGCATCGACGGCGGCTCGCACATGTGACAGTCGGGCCGGAAGCGATTCGAAAATACTTCCGCTGAACGGGATTCCGGCTCCGGGAGCCGCCGCGACCACCTTAGCGTTCGGCCGTATTCAGGCCCCGGAGCGGCATCCGCACCCGCGTCGTCGCAGTGGCGGCCATTCCCTGCGTATCGTTGTTGCTCGTCGCCGTAGGAGCTGCTGGCCACTTCCTCCAAACCGGCCAGCACGCCCGCAACTGGGCGCACCGCGTGTTCCAGTTCAGCGGAGGCCGCGGCGAGGTCGTCGACAATCCCGACATGGTGGAGCTTTCAAAAATCGTAAGGTCCAATCATCGCTACCATTTCGTAGTTGTCGTCCGTCCCCGCTTCATCCCCACCGCCAGGTGTCCAGTGGCGTCAATGCGCTGGACCGCGGATCAGGTTCGGGCGCCAACTGCCTGAATGCGGAGCGATGAAACAGCAGCGGAGGCCGCACAGACTGCACCTCCGCTTCGATCACCCGGCCGATCACGATGATGTGGTCACCACCGTCGACCTCGCGTTCGAGTGCGCAGGTCAGCGACGCGATCGCGCCCTCCAGCCTGGGTGCCCCGTTCGATGCTGGGTGCCAGGAGATTCCGGCGAATTTGTCGGCGCCCCTCATCCCGAACTGCCGGCACAGTCCCTGCTGGTCGGCCGCGAGGATGTTCACACAGAACTGTCCGGATTCCCGGATGTGCGGCCAGGTCGAGGAGGTGCGGGCCGGGCAGAAACAGATCAGCGGCGGGCAAGGCCCGGCTTCCCAATGAGCGAAACACATTCCACCAGGACTAATTCCATCCAGTGAAATTCGCCCGATCATGACCGGGAACGTCGGTGTTACAACGGTTTACGCGTGGGATCGGTCCGCGACCGCGGACATTCAGCCTGCTTCCACACGGACGGGTTTGGAGGACGGTCGAGATGACAACGGTGCACGATGAGGTACGCCGGATCGAAGCCGAAGCCGCGCCGAAGCGGTTCGCACGAGGCTGGCACTGCCTGGGGTTGAGCAAAGATTTCGCCGACGACAGACCGCATTCGATTCAGGCGTTCGGAACGAAGCTGGTCGTCTTCCGCGGCGAGGACCGGAAACTGAACGTCCTCGACGCCTACTGCCGGCACATGGGCGGTGATTTGTCCGACGGCGAGATCAAGGGTAATGAGATCGCTTGTCCGTTCCACGATTGGCGGTGGGGCGGGGACGGCCGCTGCAAACAGATCCCCTATGCCCGGCGGGTGCCGCCGCTGGCCCGCACCCGCACCTGGACCACCCTCGAGCAGGACGGGATGCTGTTCGTCTGGAACGACCCCGAGGGCAACCCGCCGCCGGCCGAGGTCACGATTCCGCGGATAGAAGGTGCCGGCAGCGATTCCTGGACCGACTGGCACTGGTACACCACGATCGTCCATACCAACTGCCGCGAGATCGTCGACAACGTCGTGGATATGGCCCACTTCTTCTACATCCACGGCTCGCTGCCGACCTACTTCAAAAACGTCTTCGAAGGTCATATCGCCACCCAGTACTTCAAAAGTGGCCCGCGGGCGGATCTTGCAGGGCCCGAGGGACAGCCCGCCTTGCTGGGTACGACATCTGTGGCGTCGTATTACGGTCCCTCCTTCATGATCGACGACCTCGTCTATCACTACGAGAACGGCGACTACAAGACGGTTCTGCTCAACTGCCACTACCCGATCGACGAGAATTCGTTCGTACTGCAATACGGAATCATCGTCGAGAAGTCCGAGGGGCTGCCCGAGGACGAGCCATCGCGACCGCGGTGGCGCTGGGCGATTGGGTGAAGATCGGTTTCGAGCAGGATGTGGCGATCTGGAAGCGTAAGGCGCGCATCGACAATCCGCTGCTGTGCGAGGAGGACGGCCCGGTATATCAGCTGCGGCGCTGGTACCAGCAGTTCTACGTCGACGCCGCCGAGGTGGCCCCGGAAATGGTCGACCGATTCGAATTCGAACTCGACACCACCCGGCCGCTCGAGGCGTGGCAGCGGAAGGTCCAGGCGAATCTCGCCCGCGGTGCCGAATCCGCCGGAGCACCCTCATGACGCTCCCGAGTGAATCCATTTGGGCGGCAGCACGATCCGGTGAACTACCGGTGCTCGACGAAGCGCCGCCGGGCTAGGAGCGCCCAGGAAACGATTCCGGCACCGTCGCGAAATTCAACCAGCGGAACAGAATCGCGGACCGATGGCGACCCGCCGCGAAAAACAGCTCACCGGGGGCCACGGCATTCGGCGGCCCCCGGTGAGGTGGGCGGCTAGGCCGACTCGGTGGTCTCCCCTGCGGCGTGGCGCGCGGCGATGTATCCGAAGACCAGGCCTTGGCCGATCGTCGCCCCGGCGCCCGGGTAGCTGGCGCCGAAGGCGTTCGCGGCGGTGTTGCCGATCGCGTACAGCCCTTCGATCACACTGCCGTCTTCACGCAGCACGCGCGCGTCCCGGTCGGCGACCACACCGCCGCACGTGCCCAGATCGCTGAGGGTCATCTTGACCGCGTAGTACGGGGCTTTCCGTAGCGGCGCGAGATTCGGGTTCGGCGTCACGGTGGGATCGCCGTAGTAGCGGTCGTAGGCGCTGGCTCCGCGCGCGAACTCCGGATCTGTTCCGCTCTCGGCGTAGCGGTTCATATTCTGGAATGTCTCGGTGAACGCGTCCTCGGGGACCCCGATGGCCCGTGCCAACGCCGCGGGGTCGTCGGCGCGATGGGCGATACCGGCCTCGAACCAGGCCTGCGGCAGGGGCTGACGGGGAAAGTACTGTCCCGCAAGGATGTAGTTGTTGCGATAGCGCTGATCGAAGACCAGCCACATCTGTTCGGCCGGGTCTCCTCGCCGCTCCCGCGCCAGCAGCGCCTGGCCGAACGACATGTAGTCCATCGCCTCGTTCACGAAGCGCCGGCCGGTCTGGTCGACGACGAACGAGCCCGGTAGCGAACGTTCGGCGAGCATGACCAGGGGTGCGGCGCCGGGCAGTGGTGCGAATGCGGGGAACCACCATGCCTGATCCATCAGGGCGGTCCCGGCACCGAGATCTTGGGCCGCGGTGATGGCGTCACCGGTATTGCCCTCGGATCCCAGACTGGCGTCGTCGTCGAGCCGCGGCGACTGGAATTTGTGCCGTGCGGCCATATCGTGGTCGAAGCCTCCGGCGGCCAGCACCACCCCTCGACGCGCCGTCACGGTGACCTCACGCTCACCTTGGCGCACCACCGCGCCGGCGACGCGGTCGCCCTCACGGATCAGCCGGACAAGGCTGGTCTCGGTCCACACAGGAATACCGGCCCGTAGTACGCCCGCGAACAGACCCGCTGCCAGAGCCTGTCCCCCGGCCAGATATTCGCGCCCGATCACCATGCCGCCGATACCGAGGGCGGCCCGCCGAAGAATGCGGGAGAACGCCTTGATCGGTTTGCGCGCAACAAGATTCATCCACTTGTAGTCCGCGCCGGTGACCGGCATCGGCACCGGTGCCTCCATGACGCCGGGGCGCAGGCGCGGTCGCTGCTCACCCAGGATCGAGGCATCGAACGGGCGGCATTCACACGTCCGGCCCTCGGCCCGGCCCCCGGGCTCCTCCGGGTGGTAGTCCGAATAGCCCTTCGCCCAGAAGAATCGCATCGGCGTGGTCCGCTCGAGCATCTCGACCGCCGCGGCACCGGCATCGAGGAAAGCCTGTCCACGCTCGGCAGGTGTGGTATCACCAACGACCGACCGGAGATAGGCGCGCGCCTCGGCCAGATCAGGGTCCGAATCGGGGAGGCTGGAGTTGCCCGGAATCCAGAACGCACCACCGGACCGCGCGGTCGAACCACCCACGTAAGCGGTCTTCTCGACGATCACACTCGACAGCCCCTGCTCGTGGGCCGCCAGCGCCGCGGCCATGCCGGTGCCGGAACCGACGACCAGTAGGTCGACGGTCACCTCGTGGGCGGTCGTGAGCGGGGGCATCGGCTTCTTCGCCATAATTCGGAACTCCACTCTCAGGGGTGGGACGGATTGCCCCAACCTAGATTCGCGCGAACGGCAGTCGAAGGTGGTCTTCCATTCAGTGGGAGAGCCCGCGAATTCCGCTGAGCGGAAACGGGTTCTGCCGCGTCGGCCGGGGCCCGGTTAGCGTCCGGATATGAGCAATACGTGGAGCAGAGAAGAACTGGAATCGGCGTTTCAGACCTGGCATGCGACGGTCACCCGCGCGGCCTCGGGCACCGGCAGCTGGCGCGAATTCGTCGACCTGTTCACCCCCGACGCCGAGTATCACGAGCAAATGGTCGGAGTTCTGAAAGGACCCGACGCCATCTGGGCCTGGGCCGAGCCGACCCTCGCGCAGTTTCCGGGCTCCGCGATGACCTCGTTTCCCGATTATTGGCATCTGATCGACGACGTCAACGGTGTGATCGTGGTGAAGCTGAACAATCTGATGCGCGATCCGGGTGACGGCTCGCAGATGGGCGCCGACAACATCAGCATTCTGACCTACGCCGGGAACGGAAAGTTCTCCAAAGAGGAAGATATCTACGATCCCGCCGAATTCGTCCGGCTGGTTCCCGAGTGGTGCCGGCGTGCCATGGAGCTCGGCACTCTCAGCGAGGCCGAGCTGGCATGGTGCAAACAGGCGCTGCCCGCAGCAGAACCGGACTCCGTCTCGTAAGCGCTCACACCGGGTGCGCCCGCGTAGTCGCGGGCTCACCCGGCGCGCGTTTCTCAGTGCAGCCGCGGGATATCGTCACCGGTCGGCAGTTGAATTCTGGATTCCGGCAGGGCGTGTTCGCGCACCGCGCGGTCGATCCGGCGACGCAGGACATCGCATCCGCGTTCCTGATGCCCCACCCCCCGGCCCTGCGCCGCGATCACCGGGCACCGCCCAGCGTCACCGGTCCACTGAACCGATGTGTGTGCCGCACTGAACTTCTCGATCAGCACGCGTTGGCCGCACTGCTCACAGTCGAGCGGACGCATGGTCATCGCGCGGCCGCGTGCGGTGTGGCCAGAACACAGTGCGTGTCGTAGAAGATCGTCGGCATGCACTTGTTGCAGTGGATGCACAACGACTTCCTGTCGTGATCCTCGCGAATCCGATTGATCAGATCCGGCTCACGCAGCAGGGCTCGGGCCATCGCCACAAATTCGAACCCCTCGGCCATCGCGGTGTCCATAGTGGCCTTGTCGGTGATACCACCCAGCAGCACCAACGGCATCGAGACATTCGCTCTGATCTGCCGCGCCGCATCGAGCATGAACAGGTCCTGATACGGGTAGCTGTGCAAGAAGAGCTTCCCGGCAACCTTCACCCCGAAGCGCATCAGCGGCGACATGACCGCGGCGAACTCGTCGAGCGGAGCATCTCCCTTGAACAGATACATCGGGTTAAGCAGCGAACTGCCGATGGTGAGCTCGATCGCATCCAGGCTACCGTCGGCCTCCAGCCATTGCGCGACCTGGATAGCCTCGTCGAGCCAGAAGCCGCCCGGCACACCGTCATCCATGTTCAGTTTGGCCAGAACGGCGATTCGTCCACCGGCCGCCTCGCGGACCTCGGCAGCAACCTCGCGCACCAAACGGGCACGGTTGCGCAGCGAACCACCGTAGTCGTCCTTGCGGCGATTCAGCACGGGGCTCAGGAACGAGCTCGCGAAATAGTTATGGCCGAAGTGGATTTCGACGGCATCGAATCCGGATTCGATGGCGAGCCGGGTAGCGGTCCCGTGCGCGGTCCGGATCCGCGCGATATCGGCAACCGTAGCCGAGTGCGTAATCTGCGGACCCATCGGGCTGACCCGTCGCGAGGCGCTCAGTGCGGGCAATCCGTTGGATTTCGCGCTGGCCACCGGGCCGGCATGACCGATCTGGGCCGAAATCGCCGCACCCTCGACGTGGACAGCGTCGGTAAGGCGCCGCAGGCCGGGTACAGCTTCCTCGCGCATCCAGATCTGGTCCGCCTCGGTGCGCCCTTCGGGCGCCACGGCGCAGTAGGCGACCGTGGTCATTCCGACACCGCCTGCGGCGACTTGCCGGTGGAACTCGACGAGTTGGTCGCTCACGAGTGCGCCGGGCGCCATGTGTTCGAAGGTGGCCGACTTGATGACGCGGTTGCGCAGGATCACCGGTCCCAGCCGAGCCGGTGCCAGGACGTCAGGAGGCGGGTTCGTGGTCACGACAAGGCCTTTCGATGCGACAGGAAAGTCAGGTCCTCCGGATGGGGTTCGCGCAGCATCGTCCAGTAGTCGACCAGCCGCCAGGGGCACGGAACGATCGCTCGACCGGCGGTGTTGCGGTAGTAGCCGTTGACCTGGGCGCCAGGGTGCACCCACACGGTTTCGTCGAGCGCTTCATCGACGCGCCGGTTGTATTCGTCCTGCGCGTTCTGCTCGACATCCATTGCTGCATAGTCGTGTTCGAGCAGGTATTGCAGGCACTCGATGATGTAGTGAACCTGCTCCTCGCCGGTGATGTTATGGCCCGCACCGTGATTCGGTGCGGCATTCGGCCCGGCAGTGACGAACAGGTTCGGGAAGCCCGACACCTGCACGCCCAGATAGGCGCGTGGATCCTCACCGCCCTTCCATACCTGCGCCAGAGTTTCACCGGTGCTGCCGGTGATATCGATCGTGGTGGTGAATTGCAGTTTGAACCCGGTCGCGAGAACGATCACGTCCGCGGGGATAAACGTTCCCTCGGTTGTGACGACTCCTTCGGGGGTGATCCGCTCGAACGAGGCCCGATGCAGGGTGACGTGCTCGCGATTGAGCGCCTTGAAAAAGCCCGGGTCCTTGACAATGCGCTTGGCATACGGGCGGAAGTCGGGAGTCAGCTTCTCGATCAGATCCGGCCGGTCCGGGAAGCTGTTACGCAAATACTCCTGCGCAGTCTGCATCACCATGTCATTGGCCGGGGATGCCGACAGATGAGTCGACGCCCACTCCTTGTCGATGCGCGGCAGTAGATACAAGTTGTCCGACGCGAACCAGTACGTCCGCAACCGGAACCACTTGTCGTAGAAGGGCAGATTCGCCATCGCCCACTTTTCGCCCTCCGGCACGTCGCCGCCGACCGTCTTCTCCGGGACCAGCCAGTGCGGACTGCGCACGACCACGTCGAGGGTGTCGACCTCGTCGACGATGCTCGCTACGACCTGTACCGAGGTACAGCCGGTACCGAGAACGACCACGCGCTTGCCGCGCAGATCGATCTCGGTATCCCATTCGGCGGTGTGCACGAGCGTCCCGGCGAAGGTGTTCATACCCGGCACATCCGGAATGTTGGGGGCATTCAGCATGCCAAGCGCGGTGATCACGGAGCGGGCGCGGTGGTGGGCCAGTTCACCGTCGCGATCCTCGGTGACGACCTCCCAGCGGTTCTCCTGCTCCAGCCAGGTGGCCGATCGGACGCGGGTGCCGAATCGGATGTGCTCGCGCAGCCGGTATTTCTCGACTACCCCGAGCAGATATTCCTGATATTCCGGTCCGGTCGGGTAATACCGCGACCAGTTCGGGTTCAGCTCGAACGAGTAGGAATAGTAGTGACTCGGGGTGTCCACTGCCGCGCCGGGATAGGTGTTGCGCTGCCAGGTACCGCCGATATCGTCGCGTTCCTCGAAGATGGTGAACGGAAAGCCCGCCTCCGCCAACTTGATTCCGGCGTTGATGCCGACGATTCCGGCGCCGATCACGACGACGTCGAAGTCGGCGGGCGGTGTGACCGTCACCGGGACGTGGCGCCGGTCCTTGGTGAATCCGGCCTGTTCCAGCAGAATCGGCACGAATTCGGTGTCCACCCGCTGCGCGGTGCAGATCGTCGCCATCCGCTGGAACAGCTCGTCGTCCGGAACATCCAGGGCTGCAACCGAATCCGGCGGCAAGACCTCGCGCGCGCGGACACGGATGTCCGCGGCGACGTCGTCGGGGTAGGTGCCCGGCGGGACCGTCGGACGCGTGCCGCTGCGGTAGTGATTGCCCGGCTCCTCGATCGTCAGGCGCGGACCGAATTGGTCGAGCAGTCCCAGGTCACCGGTTACGTGCACCATCGCCATGAGCAGCGGCGCCACCTCGCACTCGTCGATCGCCCGGTGGAGTGCGGCCTCTCGGGCGGCGGCAGCGGTAGCGTCGGAGGAGGCTGCGACGCCGGTAACGATGGTGTCTGTCATGAGTTACCTTCCGGCAGTGGCACGCCCATTCGGGCGAGCATGTCTCGTGGATTCGCGGGCGGGCGCAGATTCAGCAGTTGTTCACCACGCCTGGTCGCCGAGGCCGTGCACATCTCGTCGTCGGAGAAGACCCAGAACTGCCCGCGGGCGATCTGCTCGATCATGTGCTCGGCGGCGGCGAGCGGGTCGAGTCCCTTGTCGACGTTGTCGCGCTGCATCGCGGCGAACACGGCATTGGCGGTGGGGTCGGAGGTGGGTGCCTCACGCTGGGCAGCGAGGAAGATCTCGCTGCGGATCGAATGCGGCACCACGGCACTGACCTGGATCGGTGCGCCGATGATCGACAGATCCTGATGCAGGCATTCCGTCATCGCCTGCACCGCGAACTTGCTCACGATGTAGGGCGACTGCACGGCGACGGTGTTGAGGCCGCCCACCGAGGACAGGTTCGCGATGCACGCTGGCGATCCCACTTGGATCATCTGCGGCACAAAGGATTTCAAGCAATAGAAGACGCCGTCGACGTTGATCTGCATCACGCGCCGCCACCGGGCCGGGTCGATCTCCCACAGCAGTCCCGAGGACTCCACCCCGGCATTGTTGATCAGCAGTTCGACGCTGCCGTGCCGGTCGAAGATCGCCGTCGCCATGGCGTCGACCGCGGCCTCGTCGGCCACGTCGATCCCGTACCCTTCGGCATTGCCGCCCTCGGCGACGATCGCGGCCGCGACCTCCGCGGCACGGCCGGCGTCGATATCGGCGACGACCACGGTCATACCGAGGCCGCCCAGATGCTGGGCCAGGCCACGGCCGATACCGGCCGCCGCGCCGGTCACCACTGCGGTGCCTCGCGAGAATCGTTCCCGCGCGGTCGTGGTCATCACACGCCCTCCGGCAGAATGTTGGGGTTCGCCCACGAAGGTGGTTCTCGGCGCGGCAATTCGGTGCTGCCATCCAGCGACATCACCGGAGTGTGCGTCGCATAGGGGTAATGGAGGCTGAAGGCGACCAGGCCGGTGCGCTCGGCCGCCGGCGCCGTGCACATCTCGAGCACCGCTTGCGCCAGGTACTCCACCGGCTCGGTTTCGTAGCCCTCGGGCAGCAGTGCCGACGCACCGGGAGTCATGATCGCCGTCGACGGGCCGACCGCGTTGACCGCGATCCCGTCGTCGAGCAACTCCGCCGCCAGGCCTTGGGTGAAGCGGTGCAGTGCGGCCTTGGCCGAGGCGTAGACGACATCGCCTGAGGTCTTGTTGTACTCCCGGAACGGCCGGATCGGATTCAGTCCGGTCGAGGAACCGATGTTGACGATCCAGCCGGCCCCCTGCTTGCGCAGATGGGGAATCGCCGCGCGGCTGAGTACGAACGGCACTTCGAGATAGTGCTGCACAGTCCGGTGGAACGTCGCGTCGCTCATCTGCTCGATCGAGCTGTAATCGGCGAAACCCGCGTTGTTGACCAGGATGTCGATGCCGCCGAGTTCCGTGACGACCTTGTCGATCAGTCCGCCGCGTTGTCCGGCGTCCTCCAGGTCGGCCGGGATCGCCACCGCGCGGCCGCCCGCGGCCTCGATCAACTGCACGGTTTCGTCCAGCGAACCGGCCAGCAGATGGGGTGCGCCCGCACGCACCGAGGGGCTCGGCCCATGCGAGCGCGCGGTGACCACCACCGTCGCGCCCTCAGCCGCCAGACGCTGCGCGATCGCCCGTCCGATTCCGCGGCTACTGCCGGTGACCAGGGCCTTCTTGCCCCTGAGTCGCTGTGTCATGCTTACCTTCCGCATTCGCTGTGTCCGGGTTCACACCCGCGATCCATCGTGGGCCGACGGACCGTCACGCTCGGCCGCTGCTTCCGCTCAATGGGACAGTGAATCGGGGACGCTCACCGAGGCGAGAAGCTCGCGCATCATGTGCCAAAGTTGCTGGCGCGCAGGCTCGGTCAGTGACAGGCTCGGGAAGGTCAGAAATCCGTGAAACAGCCCGTCGAAGCGGTGGGAGATCACCGCGACACCGGCGTCGGCGAGACGGCGGGCGTAATCCTCACCGGCCGAGCACGGCGGATCCAATTCGGCGGTGGCCACCACCGCCGGCGGCAACCCGGCCAAAGACTCGGCCCGGCTGGGTACCAGGTACGGACTGTCGGTGCCGTGCGGCGCGTACTGCTGCCAATACCAGCGCATGGCCGTGGTGGTGTTGTAGTACCCCTCGCCGTAGTGCCGGTAGGACTCGGTGCCGAAATCGTCGTCGATCACCGGATAGAGCAGGACCTGCCCCGCGATGGGCGGACCGCCGCGATCGCGAGCGGCCAGGCTCACCGTCGCCGCGAGATTGCCACCGGCGCTGTCTCCGGCGACGACGAGACGGCGTGCGTCAGCGCCGAATTCGCCGGCATGGGCCGCGGTCCACTGCACTGCCGCGTACATGTCCTCCATCGCCGCGGGGCCGGGATACTCGGGGGCACGCCGGTAGTCCACCGACACCACGGCGACCCCGACCGCTTGCGCCATCGATCGGCAGAACTCGTCGTGACTGTCGAGATCGCAGAAGACGAAACCACCGCCGTGAGCGAACACGACCACCGGAATCTGTTCCGGCACATCGGTTTCCGGTACGTAAACACGCAGCGCCATGTCTCCGCCCGGCCCCTCGATCACCCGATCCTCGGCCACCCGCATGGCGGGCATATGTGTCAGGGGAGCCCGCCGCGACGCGATGATCTCGCGCAATTCGGCGGGGTCGTGCCGGGTGACGTCCGGAAACGATTCCAGTGCCGAGAGCATCGCCTCGACATCCGGATGCAGATCGGACCGTCGTTGTCCGCCCATAGGGACCACGTCCTTACTTCGTTCGATGGGTACGCGACGGCACGCTCACACCGTTCGCGGGGTTGCGGCCGGTATCAGGAGGTGACCGGGGCAGGGCCGCCGTTCAGTTCGAAGCCCTTGTAGCCGGCCGCGGCGACCTCCGCGCAGATCTCGTTGTATTTGCCGAAACCCCCGATATAGGGCATGAAGACCCGGGGCTTGCCCGGGATATTGGCGCCCATGTACCAGGAGTTGGCGGTCGGGAACAACGTGCGCGCGGCGACCTCGTTACATTCGGTCACCCATTCGCCGACCGATTCCTCGTCGGCCTCGATCGTGGTGAAACCGTGCTCGTCGAGGTAGTCCAGGCAGTCGCTGATCCAGTCGACGTGTTGCTCGGCCATCAGCACCATATTGGCCAGCACGCTGGGACTGCCGGGCCCGGCGAGAATGAACATGTTCGGGAATCCGGCCACTGCCAGCCCGAGGTAGGTGCGTGGCCCCGCGGCCCACTCCTCGCCCAGCTCGCGGCCGCCGCGGCCGCGGATATCGATACGCGACAGCGAACCGGTCATCGCGTCGAATCCGGTGGCGAAGATCAGCACGTCGAGGTCGTAGGACGCCTCGGTCGTACGGACACCGGTCTCGGTGATCTCGGCGATCGGTGTCCGGCGCAAGTTCACCAGGGTGACGTTGTCGCGGTTGTAGGTGTGGAAATAGCCGTCGTCGGTGACGATCCGCTTGGTGCCGATCGGATGGTCGTTCGGGATCAGCTGATCGGCGACCTGCGGATCGCGCACCATCTCGCGGATCTTCGCCTCGACGTACTCGCGTGCGGTGTCGTTGGCGGCCAGGCTCGTCGTCTGGTCCGGGAAGGCCTTGGCGAACAGATAACCGCCGCGCTGCCACCATTCATCGTAAATCCTGGTCCGCTCCGCGGCGTCGACCTCGAGCGCCCCCTTCGGGTGCGGGCTGTTGGGGGTGCCGCCACCGCTGCTGCGCGACAGTCGCCGCCGTTCGGCGTAGTTGGCCTTCACCTCGGCCACGAAGTCCGGGTCCAGTGGCCGATTGCCCGCCGGAATCGAATAGTTCGGGGTGCGCTGGAAGACATACAGGTGTTCGGCCTGCTCGGCGAGCACCGGGATGGCCTGAATGCCCGAGGAGCCGGTGCCGATCACGCCGATCCGCTTACCCGTGAAATCGACTGGATCATGCGGCCATTCGCCGGTGTGGTAGCTCTCCCCGGCGAAGGTGTCGCGGCCTGGGATGTCGGGCTTGTTCGTCGCCGACAAGACGCCGGTCGCCAGAATGCAGAAGCGCGCGGTCACGGTGCGGCCAGTGTCGGTGGAGATGGTCCAGCGCTGGGTCTGCTCGTCGTAGACGGTCGCGGTCACCCGAGTGAGGAAGTCGTAGGCCGAGCGCAGATCGTGGCGGTCGGCGACGTGCTCGAGATAGCGCAGGATCTCCGCCTGCGTGGCGAACCGTTCCGACCAGGTCCACTCCTGCTGCAGTTCGTCGTCGAAAGAGTACGAGTAGTCGATACTTTCGACGTCACAGCGTGCACCCGGGTACCGGTTGTGGTACCACGTTCCGCCCACGCCCTCGGCGGATTCGAAGCCGTGCACGCGCATGCCGCGCCCGCGCAGTTTGTACACCGCGTAGAGCCCGGAGATCCCCGCCCCGACGACCACGGCGTCGAAATCGCTGTCCTGATTTGTCACTGGATTCACTTCCCTCGAAGAGGTGATCGATTGAGCCACACCGTAAGTGGCGGATTTCCCCCGGAGACGACGCGTTCCCTCCCAGCGGGCCGGCCGGGCCCGCAGCACCGCTGAGTGGGATCGACGTGCGCGACATCGACCGGTGTACGCCGGTCGCTGCCCGTCATACGGCGGCGGACGCCTGCTGCGCTTCGGCCTGCTGAGCCTCCTTCAGCTGCCGGGCCCACATCCATTCGTGGCCCCAGTAGCTGTCGGCGGTGATCTCCTCGGCGGTGTAGTAGGTCTCGTCGACCGGTACGCCACCGGTGCCGTACTCGATATCCCAACCGCCGGGCACTCGCACGTAGAACGACACCATCTTGTCGTTGGTGTGCCGGCCCAGCGTGGAGGACACCGGGAAGCCGCGGGCCATCACCTGGTCGTAAGCGCGCCCCACCGCATCCAGTTCGTCCACTTCGACCATCACGTGGATCAGCCCAGGGTCTCGGCCCTCCAGGCTCGGCATGATCGCCAGGCTGTGATGGCGCTGGTTCACTCCGAGGAACCGGATCCGCTGGGGCGGCGCATCCGGCGGCGATGGCATCCGGAAGGCGCCCCGCGGCAGGAAACCCAGCGTTTCGGTGTAGAAGGTGTAGGACTCTTCGAAGTGGGTGGTCGGCATGACGACATGCCCGAGGCCCTGCGCCCCGGTGATGAAGCGCTGGCCGTACTTCGTCAGCACCGGACTGTGTTCCAGCACCGGCCCGTGGAAGAACTCGAGCGGCGTACCGCCGGGGTCCTTCATGCAGAAGCCCGCCTCGACCTTGCGCCGATCGGCGAGCTCCTGTGACATGGGCGTGTACTCCAATCCGGCCGCTTCCACCGTCGCAGCCAACCGCCGCAGCGCGGCGCCGTCGCGGACCTCCCAGCCGACCGCGCTCACGCGGTCGACCTCGGCATGCTCCACGGTGATACGCGCGGGCCGCTCGTCCATCCGGAAATGCAGCGCATCGGCCTCGACTCCGAAGCCGGGAGCGAATCCCAATACGTCGAAACCCAATTCGCGCCAGCGCTCGATATCGGTGGCCAGCACCCGAACGTACCCGAGTCCCTTGATTTCGGTCATCTGTGCAGATGTTCCTTTCCGGAAACGAATCAGATCATCACGCGCAGCGGGCCCTGGGGCACCTCGACACCCAGCGAGGCCATCGCCGCCGCGTGATAGGTGGTGCTGCTGACGTGGATCGCGTGATGCAGGCCGGCATGTGCGTCACGCCAGAACCGCTGTAAGGGCTTATCCATCCGAAGGGCGTTACCGCCGGCCCGATCGAAGATCTCGTCGGCGGCACGGACCGCACGCCAGGCAGCACGCACCTGGTCGCGGCGCACCCTCGCCCGGGTCTCGAAGTCGATCTCCTCGCCCAGGTCCACCATGTCGTAGATGCGGTCGACGTTGGCCAGCAGCTGCTGGCGGGCGGCGTCGATCTCCGACGCGGACTCCGCGAGTGCGTGCAGCACATAGGGATCGTCCTTGACGAGCGTGCCCGCCGCGCCGACCCGGTCGCGCTGATAGTCGATCCCGGCGGCCAGGAGTCCTTCGCAGATGCCGATCGTCGCCGACGTGATGCCCAGGGGGAACATGGTGGACCACGGCATCTTGTACAGCGTCTCGGTGACCCCGTACTCCTTGGCGGCGGTGCCGTCGATGACCTTCGCCGAGTTCATCACCCGGTAGTCCGGAATGAATGCGTTCTTGACGATGATGTCCTTGCTGCCGGTGCCACGCAGTCCGACGACGTCCCAGGAGTCCGGAACGATCTCGTAGTCCGACCGGGGCAGGATCACGTGCAGGCCCTGTGGCGGCATCAAGGGCTTGCCGTCGTCGCCTCCGACCAACGCGCCGAGGAAGATCCAGTCGCAGTGATCGGTGCCGGAGGAGAACTGCCACCGGCCGTTGAGGACATAGCCGCCGTCGCGAGGCACCGCCACGCCGCCGGGCATATACGGCGACGCCTGCCACGTGTCACCGTCGGCGCCGAGGACCTCCTCTTGCACCTTCGGATCGGCGAAGGCCAACTGCCACGGATGAACTCCGACGATGCCGCCGACCCAGCCCGCAGAACCGTAGACGCTGGCGGTCTTCATCACGGTTTCGGCGAACACCCTCGGATGTGCCTCGAAACCGTTGTACTTCTTGCGCTGCAACAGCCGGATCAGCCCGGCATCCTTGAGGCCCTTGGCCATATCGTCGGGAAGCCGGCCGAGCGACTCCCCTTCTTCGGCGCCGGCGCGGATTTCGTCGGCGATCGCGATGATGTTGTCGAGCACTGCGTAGGACATCTGAGGTACTCCTGGTCGAAGCTGGAAGGGCTGGATCGGGGTCAGGAACCGGTAACCGCTTCCGAGCGGCCGGACGACAACTTGGGGGCGATGGCACTTCGTCCGGCGGCGAGGTTGGCGTCCACCTCGGCCTGCCAGTTCTGCAGTGCGCGTTCGGTATCGATCTCGAATTCGAATCGGTTGACCATTTCCGGCTTGATGTCCTCGACGTCGACGTAGAACTGCTCGTACCAGCGGCGCAGCTGATAGACCGGCCCGTCCTCCTCACACAGCAGTGGATTGTCGATGCGCGCCTTGTTCTTCCAGATCTCGACGTCCTGCTCGAAGCCGATCGCCACGCCCTTGGCGACCGCGGCCGCGATCTGGTCGGCGGCCTCGTCGTCCATTCCGACCGGCTTGCGCACCATCACCCCGTACTGCAATCGGAACGAGGTCGGGGTGACGGGGTAGTGGCAGTTGATGAGGTAGATATTCGGATCGCTGTCCGGATCCACACCTCCGCTCCACAATTTGTCCACCATGTAGGACGGTCCGTAATACGTTGCGTCCGACTGGCTTTCGAGACTGTAGTTGGTACTCTGACTGACTCCGACGGCATCGGCGCGGGGCCGTGACCGCATCAGCTGGTTCGCGGTGTGTCCCTCGAACACGTTGCGGAAATACGTCGGCATGCCGTAGTGGACGTAGAAGAAATGAGCCATGTCGACGACGTTGTCGACGATCTCGCGGCAGTGCGAGCCTTCTACGTCCACGTGGTTCCAGACCCAGTCCGTCCAGCCCGGATCGCCATAGGTCGGCACCTGCGGCACCTCGAGCTCGGCGGGCGGTGTGCGGCCCTGCGGGTCGTGCCAGACGAACAGCTGGCCGCTGATCTCCCTGGTCGTCCACGCCTTGGTCCGCGCCAGCGGCGGTACCCGCCGCGCATAGGGAATGCCCGCGCACTTGCCGTCGCCGCGCCAGCGCCAGTCGTGGAACGGACAGGCGATGTCATTCCCCTTCACCGTGCCCTGGGCCAGATTTCCACCCATGTGCGGGCAGAAGGCGTTGAGCACGTTGAGTTTTCCATCCTCACCGCGGAATACGACCAGTTCGGTACCGAAGGCCGAGACCTGGCGCGGCTGCCCGTCGTCGAAGTGGCGGACCAGACCCAGACAGTGCCAGCCGCGAGCGAATCGCTGCGGCGGTACACCGCTGTCGATGACGCGGATCTTGTCTTTGGCGTCGGTCGCGGAATTCACGATACCTCCTGGTCAGACGGTTGCGATCAGGCAACCTTTCGCGGTGGGATCAGCGTCGCAGGCGGCGGCAATGGTGTGACGTGGGTCTCCTGCTGAATGGGACGGTTTTTGCCTCGATCCGTCGACGACGCGGAGCCGGCCCGCCTCCGGTCAGTATTCGATCGAAATTTCGTCGCTCACCGGTTCGGCCTGGCACGCCAGGATGTAGCCATCGGCGAGGTCGTCGTCGGTCAGAATCTCGTTGTGCGCCAGGTTCACCCGACCCTCGGTCAGTGAACAGACGCAGGCGCTGCACGCCCCCTCGCGGCACGAATACGGCGCCTCGATCCCGGCCGCGAGCAAGGCGTCCAGGAGTGTGCGCCCGGCCCTCCACGGCACCTCATGGTCGGCACCGTCGATCGACACACGCACCTCACAGACGACCTCACCGGAGCCGGCCGACTCGTCCCGAACATCGGCCGCGAAGGGGTCGCGCTGCAGGGACAGGAAGCGCTCGGAGTGCACGCGCGCGGCAGGGAATCCCGCTTCCGTGCATACGTCGGCGGCGAGGTCCATCAGCGGTGTCGGGCCGCAGATGTAGACCGACCGGTCGCGCAGCGGGCGCAGCAGTATCGACAACGCCCGGCGACTCGGGTAGCCCTGCACCGACTCCAATATGTGGATCACCGAAAACCGTTCGGGGAAAAGGCTTTCCAGCTCGCGCAGTTCCGCCGCGAAGATGACCGAATCCTGGTCGCGGTTGGCGTAGACGAGGACCACGTCACCCGCACCTCCGACCAGGATCGATTTCGCGATCGCGATGACCGGCGTGATCCCGCTGCCGCCCGCCACCAGGACCACGGACTCGTCGAAGGAGGCCGGTACGAAAGTACCGGCCGGCGGCAGCACCTCCAGTTCGTCACCGATGCGCACCGTGTCACAGAGCCAATTCGACCCGTGGCCACCCACGACCCGTTTGACGGTGAACTTCATCGCCGAGTCGGTATGCGGCGAACTCGACAGGGAATAGCACCGCGCCGAGCCGGTACCGACATCGGGAATCCGGACGGTGAGAAATTGCCCCGGGCGGTAGTTCGTTGTCATCGTGCCGGCCAGCGGTTCGACGACGAACGAACGCGCGTCGACGGTCTCTTCGACGATCCCGGCGATCCGGACCCGGGCGGTGCGAGTTTCCGCCGCAGCTTCCGCCGCATCGGCGCGGGACGCCGGATCGGTACTCGTCTGCGTGGACATTCGCACTCCTGGGTTGTGGTCAGCACTACGCGCCCGGGTCCGAGACCTGGGCCACGGAAGGCTATGCCGCGAAAATCGTCAGAAAGACGCGATTTCTCGCTCATCGGGAAGGTGGTTCGATGCCGATCCCGTATCCGTGCGATCGTCGGGCCCGCGCTCGTCATGGGCCGTTCGACGTGCACATGCACGTGGTAGTACCGTGGCGAGCATCGCAGCGACGTGGCTGTTGGGAGGTCTGGTGAGAACAACAAGCACTGCCGGGGTCCCGGTGTCAGTGGTCGAGCGGGTAGCGTTGGTGCTGGAAACTTTCAATGGAGCAGGGCCGCTGACCCTGTCCCAGGTGACCTCCCGCACCGGTCTGCCCCGATCATCGGTGCACCGGCTGCTCGAACAGCTCGCGAGCGCGGGCTGGCTCGCGCGCTCACCCGAACAAACCTACGAACTCGGGGTCAAAGCCTACGAAATGGGACAGGCGGCCCTGAATCAGAATCGTCTGCTGCAAGGGGCACGCCCGGTGATGCAGGCGTTCGCTCAGCAGACCGGGTTCACCATTCAGCTGGGCGTAGTCGACCATGGTGACACCGTCTACCTCGACAAAGTCAACGGACGCGCGTCCGGGCCCACCCCGACCGCCGTGGGACAGCGGGTGCCCGCCCACCTGACCGCGGTGGGCAAGGTACAGATCGCATTCGGCGAGACGACGAACAATCCCCACATCGCGCAAACCCTGCAGCACACGTCTAGCGGTGAACTCGTACGGCGTACCGCGCAGAGCATCACCTCCGACGCCCGGCTGAAGGAGGAACTTGCCGCCATCCGCGAGCGCGGTGCCGCGTTCGATCGTGGAGAAGCTTTCGCGGGGCTCGGCTGCGTGGGGGTATCCATCGGCCCGGCCGACCATATCTACGGCAACCTCGCCGGGATCTCCGTCTGTGCGTCGGTGACCGCGCTCGACTACCGCAAGCTGGTCGGTCCGGTCCGGGTAGCAGCGCGTGAGATTTGGGACCGCTGCGTCGCCGCCGACCTGGCGTCGCACTGAGGCACGATCACCGGAACGGCAGCAGACAATCGAATTCGACGCGAAGCAGAGCGCCGATCTCGGCGACAGCCAGCATCGCACGGGCCGAGTTCTCCGGCCGCATCAAGACCCGTGGAGCACTCCCGGATACCGCGTGACCGTGGTCTGGACGCGAGCATCGCGGGACCGGGACGCATAGCGCTCGCCCCGGTCCCGGATGGGGTCACACTCGGCATCGACACGATCGACGCGGCGCCCAGGTCTCGATCCAGCCCCGGATACAACAGAACTTGGGCCAGTAACGCCGGGCCGCCGCGGTCGCGGGCCAGCAACGCGACTCCGGCCGCAAGCCCCCGCCCGCGCTGTCGCCGAGCACCGCCGGCCGACGCGCGTCGACACCCAAAGGCGTCGGCGCCGGCGGCCACCCCGGAAATGGCGAGCTCCCGCCACTGGTCAGGAAGCGGTCAACTCCGCGCCGTCGAGCCGGTCGGCCATATCGGCCACGGCACGATAGGCCATGACCATGCCAGAGCCCAGCGGCACGCCCGGCCCCGGATAGACCAGCCCGGCCACCGAGGCAGCGGAGTTTCCCGCGGCATACAGGCCTGGGACGACCGACCCGTCCGGGCGCTCGACAGCACCTTCCGTGGTGATGACCGCTCCGCCCTTGGTGCCGAGGTCGCCCAGCACCAGGCGGACCGCGTGCAGCTGGGATCCGTCGAGCGGGCGCAGGCACGGTTCCGGTGTTGTCGCGCCGACGAAGAACCGGCCGAACGGATCTTCGCCGCGGCTGAAATCTTCGTCCCGGCCACGTTCGGCGAACTCGTTGAACCGGCGCACCGTGGACGCCAACGCCGCGGAATCCACGCCGATGGCAGCGGCGAGTTCGGCGATGTCGCCGGCCGTGTGCCACAGTCCCGCGGCCGTCAGCTCCTCTCGGCCGGGGGCCGGCACACAGATGGCGGGCAGGTCGTCGCCGAAGCTGTTGTCGAACACGAACCAGAACGCGTCGCCGTGCCCGAGTTGCATCCGCTCGCGCATCGCCCGGCCCATCCGGTCGTACGGAAGCATCTCGTTCGCGAAGCGCTGCGCGGTGCTGTCGACGATGATTCCGGCCCGCACTCCGAGGGTGAACGCAGCGTGCCCGTTGGGGAACAACGTGGCCGGACACCACCATGATTGATCCAGCAGATCTGTTGCGGCACTAACGGATTCGGCGAGCGTGAGCGCATCTCCGGAACCGGTGTCGGGGTGCGAGGAACTCCAGTCAGCAGTCGGCATGTCCTGCCACTTCGCCCGCAAATGCGGTGCACGCTCGAAACCGCCGGCGGCCAACAGCACCCCGGCCCGCGCCTGAATACGACTCCGGTCGCCGTCCGGGCCGGTCACGATGACGCCGGCGACCCGACCGTCCTCATCCTGGACCAGAGCAGTGACAGGGGTCGACAACCTCAGCTCGGCGCGGCCGGAGGCGTCCAGGGCAAGAATCATTCGGGCGATCCAGGCCTGGCCGCCGTCGAGCATCGACCGATCGATGTCGATCCCGAACTGGTCGGCAGGCACCATCGGCCGGATGTCGTCGAGCCGGTCGCCGACCTCCTCCGCCGAGATCGGATGCGCGAAAATGCTGCGCCCATTGCCACTTCGACCTGGTGCGTCGAAGTAGTCGGGGAATGGGCGATGCTCGAGCGGGATCCCAACGGTGTTCTCCAGAAAATCGGCGACGGTCGGGCCGGTCTCCAGAAACGCGCGCTGCACTTCCGAGCGGGTGCGGTCACCGACCAGTGCCGAGAAGTACGTCAGGCCCTTCTCGACGGAATCGTCCACTCCCTGCCGTTCCAACACGTGGTTGCCCGGAAGCCACACGCTCCCACCGGAATACGCGGAGGTGCCTCCGAAGCGGTCGGTCTTCTCGATCACACACACCGACATCCCACGGTGCGTCGCGGCCAAGGCGCCCGCCAACGCGGCGCCACCCGATCCCACAACCACAACGTCATAGGTACTGCCCCAACTCATCGTCACCTGCACTCCATCTCTCCGGTCCGGGCGTGACCGGCGCCACGCTAGAGGGCGTGCGGAACCGTCACGCCCGGTCTTCCCGCTCAGCGGTCGGATGTTTTCCCGGTCGGGCTGACGACCTCGACGAGGTAGCCGTCGGGGTCGCGGACCTTGCCGATCGTGCGTCCGCCGAATCGAGCCAGAGTTGTCGCCGGCATCTCCTCGGCGCCGCCGTGGGCGCACGCCGCCCTCAGCACCCCCGCGACGTCCTCGGTGTTCACCACGAGCTTCGTGAACATCGTGCCGTGGTCGGGTGCCACGGGATTACCGTGCGGGGCAATGAGTTCGACCCCTGCGGTTCCGGCCCGCAGAATCACCGCGTCGAAGGTGTCGGTGGAAAACGACGTCTCTTCGACGAACCCACACGCGGTGTAGAACTGCGCGGACCGAGCAAGATCGATCACGCGGATCGCGGTGAGCGAGAGAGTCACAGGAGCCGTGGGCGTGCCGCTCATCGAGTCTGTGACCCGCCGTTGAAGTCCAGGGTCTGTCCGGTCATGCCCCCGGCCTCGTTCGACGCGAGGTACGCACAGAACGCGCCGACCTCGATGGGGTCGCCGAGGCGTCCGATCGGAATGCCGGCGATCAGTCGCTCCAGGTACTCGGGCGCCATTTTCTCGACCAGGTTGGCCTGCAGGCCGAGCGCGACGATATTGGCCGTGACGCCGTACTGCCCGGTCTCGGCGGCGAGATGGCGGATGAATCCTTCGATACCGCTTTTGCCGGTCGCGTACATGGAGACGTTGATGTTCTGGCCGGTACGCGCACTGCCCGACGAAATCTGCACGATGCGGCCCCAGCCCGCATCGCACATCCCGTCGATCACCGCTTTGATGCAGTTCATCGCGCCGTAGATGTTGAGCTCGATCGAAGGCGGCCACTGGTCCGGGGTCAGCTCCCGAAACGGCTTGGCGACCCGTTTCTCGGCGATCCCGGCATTGTTGACCAGGATGTTCACGTGCCCGCCCAGCTCGGCCTCGGCCGAGCGCACGGCGTCGACCGTCGCCTGATAGTCGGTGACATCGAATGCCCTGGCGATCGCCTTGTTGCCCTCCTCGGCGATGGCCGCGGCCACCCTCTCCGCGCGCTCGGCGTGCAGATCGTTCACCACGACCGTCGCCCCCTGACGCGCGAGCACCGTCGCGATTCCCTCCCCGACGCTTTGTCCCGCCCCGCTCACCAGGGCGATTCGCCCATCCAACTCGAACACGAGTTCACCTTTCGTCGATACCGCCACCACAGCGCAGGGATGGCGACCTGTCCTTTGCACACTCGCCGAGCGGGGTGCAGATTGTCAATCATTATTGGATCTTATTTTGGATCCAATCTGCTAGCGTGTGCCGCATGACGTCCGACATTCCCGTCAGCGCCCCGTCCGAACCGCCGGTCCGTACCGAGTTCACCGACGGGGTCGCCACTCTGACCCTGAACAACCCGCGGCGCAAGAATGCGATCAGCCTGGAGATGGCCGCGCTCATCGACGACTTCTGCGCCCGCGTGGAAAACGACACCGATATCGGGGCGGTCGTCGTGCGTGCGGCCGGTGCGTATTTCTGTAGCGGTGCCGATACGCGTGATCTGGCGGCGTCGTCGGCCGATCCGGCCTCGCCGGAGGCGGTGCGCCGCACCTCGGCGGTCTACGGTTCCTTCGTCCGGGTGGGATCACTGCCGGTTCCTACCATCTCGCGGGTAGTCGGCGGCGCCGTCGGCGCGGGCTTGAATCTCGCACTCGCCACCGATCTCATGGCCGTCACCCCGCAGGCCCGGCTCGACAGCGGTTTCCTGGCCCGCGGAATTCACCCGGGCGGTGGACATCTGGCGTTGCTGGGCCGCGCGGTCGGATGGTCGGGCACCATCGCGCTGGCGGCGTGCGGGCACTCGCTCACCGGGACCGAAGCGGTGCAGCGCGGGCTCGCGCACCTGGTGGCGGAGGAAGCCGATCTCGACGCTCGGATCACGGAGCTCACCGGCCCGTCGGCCGCGGACCCCGAGCTGACTCGGCGCATCATGGCCAGTGCTCGCCTGGAACTCGGGCCGCCCGCGGTGAGCTGGGCCTCGGCGCTGGAAATCGAACGGGGCGTGCAGATGTGGTCGATGTCGCGCAAGGGCGAAGGAGCCTGGTCGTCGCGGGGACCGGGACGATGACCGCCGCTACCGGCAGCCGGTCCCAGGTACGTCCCGCCGATGCGGCGCAGCTGCGCGCCGAGGTGCGCGCGTTCCTGCGCGAACAACTCGGCAGCGGCGTGTTCACCCCGGCGCCCGACAACTGGATGAGCGGATTCGATCCCGCGTTCAGTGCCGAACTCGGCCGCCGGGGCTGGCTCGGTATGACCATGCCCGAACGCTATGGGGGACACGGCCGTTCACTGCTCGAACGTTTCGTCGTCACCGAGGAACTGCTGGCCCACGGGGCACCCGTCGCCGCGCACTGGATCGCCGATCGGCAGATGGCGCCGGGCATCCTCGCCAACGGCACCGAGGAGCAGAAGCAGCGCTATCTGCCCGGAATCGCTGCCGGTGAGCTGTTCTTCGCGATCGGTATGAGCGAACCGGACGCCGGTTCGGATCTGGCCGCCGTGCGCACGAAGGCGGTGGAGCGTCCCGACGGCTCGTGGACGATTTCGGGCACGAAGGTATGGACCACCGGTGCACACGTCGCCCATGCCATGGTCCTGCTGGCCCGCACCGACGGTGGTCCGGGTGACCGCCACAGCGGACTGTCACAGTTCCTGGTGGAACTGTCCACGCCCGGCATCGAGGTGCGGCCACTACAGAGCATCGACGGCGGCCGGCACTTCAACGAGGTGGTCTTTCACGACGTGCACGTCGGCGCGGACGCGTTGCTGGGGCAACGCGGCGCGGGATGGGCGCAGGTGATGAGCGAGTTGGCCTACGAGCGCTCGGGGCCCGAGCGCTATCTGTCGACCATGCCGCTGCTGCGCGCATGGGCCGAGGAACTGCGCCGCTCGGGAGCCACGCCGCGGCAACGGACCACCCTCGGCGCGCTTACCGCTCAGGCCTGGGCCCTGCGGCGGGTCTCGCTGGCTGTCACCACCGAACTCGCGGCCGGGCGCAAACCCGATGTGCTCGCCGCGATCGTCAAGGATCTCGGCTCGAGCTTCGAAGGCGATGTGGTGGAGGCCATTCGCGCCTGCACGGATATCGAACCCCGCCGCAGCGGCGGCGACGGTTTCGCGCGGTTGCTCGCGACCGGTGTGCTGCATACCCCGGCATTCACGCTGCGCGGCGGCACGAACGAGATCTTGCGCGGAATCGTCGCGCGCGGAATGGGATTGCGATGACCTATCCGAATACCGAACTGATCGCGGCGGTCGCGGACATGATCGACCGCATCGGCATCGATACGACCACACCCGCTGCCGCACCCGACCGTGCTGTCTGGGACGCACTGGCCGACGCGGGCTTCACCGAGATCGGCATCCCCGAGACCCAGGGCGGAAGCGGCGGCACATCCGCCGATGCCTTGTCGGTGGCGCACGCCGCAGCCGAGCGCGGCGCGATCACCCTCCTGATCGAGCACACCCTGCTGGCAAGCCCGCTGCTCGCGCACTGCACCGGCACCGCGGCAGCCGAGCTCAGCACCGTGGTGATCGCCGACGATCGTTGCAGCGCACGCGAAGTGGACGGCACCACCGTCCTCGACGGCGTCGTCACCGATGTCGTGCACTGTCGTGACGCAGCCCGTTTGGTCGTCCTGCTCGAGCCGCCGACCCCGGCCGCGCTCCCGTCGATCGCGATCGTCGCCACCGATGCCCCGGGCGTGCAGGTGCGGCCCGGCACCGATCTGCTCGGCGCCGCACTCGACGACTACCACTTCGACGCGACACCCGTCGATCTCATTGCCGAATCCCCCATCGGTGCAAACGAACTCGAGCAGCGCGGCGCCCTGTCCTATACGGTCGCCCTGTCCGCAACAGCCGGCTCGGTGCGCGAGGCAACCCTGCGCTACGCCGGAGAACGCACCCAGTTCGGGCGTCCACTCGCGAAATTCCAAGCCATTCAGCAACGCCTCGCCGGGCTCGCCGCCCGCGCCACGCTGATGCAGACGGCAGCCACCGCCGCGACCGAGGCCTGCGAGGCCGGCCCGCACCTGCGCCGCGCGGCGATCGCCGCGGCGAAGGCGGTGGCCTCGGCGTCGGCTCGCGAAGTCGCGGCCGCCGGGCACCAGATCCACGGCGCGATCGGATTCACCAGCGAACACAGCCTGGGACGGTTCACCACGGCGCTGTGGGCCTGGCGGGACCGTTACGGGTCCGAAGAGTACTGGTCCGACGTCCTCGCCGGGCAGATTCTCGACGAGGGCACGGACCTGTGGGACGTCGTCGTCGGCGCCGAGCCGACCGGCGAACCCCCTGTCGCAGAAGGGAATTCCCGATGAGCATCACCCCACCCGCACCGGCCGAGGCCGACGACGAGTTGCGCATCGACGGCCGGGCGGCATGGCGTGCCGCCGACACCGCTACCGGCAACGGAGTGCTGACCGGACTGCGCGTACTGGACCTGAGCCGCGTCCTGGCCGGACCGTATACGGCGCAGATGCTGGCCGACCAGGGCGCCGAGGTGATCAAGGTGGAGGCGCCGGCCGGTGACGAAACCCGAGGCTGGGGGCCACCATTCGTGGATTCCGGGACGAGTGCCTACTACGGCAGCCTCAACCACAGCAAGGACAACATCTGCCTGGATCTGCGCACCCCCGAAGGACGCGAGATCCTCGGTCACCTCATCGACGGCGCCGACGTGGTGATCGAGAACTTCAAGGCCGGCACGATGGCACGCTGGGGATTCGATTTCGACACCGTGCTCAGCCGGCGGTATCCGCGGCTGATCTACTGCCGGATCACCGGATTCGGTGTCGACGGCCCGATGGGCGGACTTCCCGGCTACGACGCAGTGCTGCAATCCTTCGGCGGGCTGATGAGTATCAACGGCTATCCCGACGGCAACCCGCTGCGTGTCGGCGTGCCGATCGTCGATATCGTCACCGCCAACCTGGCCGTCAACGGCATCCTGCTGGCGCTACTCGAGCGCGACCGCAGCGGGCACGGGCAACTGGTCGATATGGCGTTGCTGGACGCGGTCATCTCCGTCCTGCATCCGCACGCGGCCAACTGGATCGCCAGCGGATCCGTCCCCCAGCGGACCGGTGATTTCCATCCGACCGTAGTCCCCTATCAGGTATTTCGGGCCGCCGACGGCGACTTCTTCGTCAGCGCGGCCAACGACCGCCAATTCCGTTCGCTGACACAGACTCTCGGTGTACCGGAGCTCGCCGACGAACCACGCTTCGCATCCAACGCGCAACGGTACGCGCATCGGGAGGAGCTCGTCGCACTGCTCGGCGAACGGATCGCGGCGTGGCCCCGGGCCGAACTGGCCGCCCGGCTGGAGCAGGCCGGTGTCGCGGCAAGCTCCGTGAACACTGTCGACGAGGCTTTGCAGTCGGCGCAGGCCCGGCACCGCGAGCTGTTCATCGAGGCGCCGGACTATCGCGGCGTGGGGGTACCGATCTCGCTCAGCCGGTCACCGCACCGCCGCCCCCGACCCGCGGTCGCCCGCGGCGCCGACACCATATCGGTGCTTACCGCGATGGGTTACCCCGCTGAGCGAATCGGTGCCTGGCGCTCGGCTGGTATCTTCGGGGACCCGTGAGCAAACCGACTGAAAGCCCCGCCCCGACGAGCCGCGAAGTCGGCCGAGCCGCCGGGCGGGTGGTCGCGGAACTGGAGCGGCTGATCGTGACCGGGGAGTTACTGCCCGGCCAGCCGATCCGCCAAGTACTCATGGCCGAACGCCTCGGAGTCAGCCGGTTGCCCATCCGCGAAGCCCTGCGCCATCTGACCGCCGAAGGCCTGGTGGCGCACGAACCCAATGTCGGCTACACGGTCGCGCGGCTGCAGCAGTCGGACTTCGACCAGATCTACCTGATGCGCGCCGCCCTGGAACGCGAGGTGCTGCTCTCGCTGCCCGCGTTTTCCGCCGACGCTCTCGCAGAAGCCACCCGCGCCGCACACCAGGTAGTCGAAGCAGCCGAACAGGGTGACGTGCTCGCGATGCGGATGCACAATCACGCCTTCCACTTCGTGATCTTCGAACGATCCCCACTGAATCTCATCGTCGCCGAGATCCGCCGGCTGTGGACTCTCGCGATGCCCTACCACGCCGCCTACCTGTACGACCCGGCCGCGCGCGCCCGCGTCGTGGCCGAACACGACCAGATGATCGAAGCGTTGACCCGCCACGACAACGAACGGCTCGTCGAGCTGATGAACGAGCACCGCCGCGGCGGGGAGACCAGCACCGGGATGATGTTGCGCGCCACTCGAACCGGCGCGCCTCCCCTACCTCCCGAGGAGTGAACCGTGACCGCACCAAGCGGGTACAAGCCCTACCAGTTCGCCTGGGATCCCGATGTCGAAGTGATTCTCGAGCGAGTCCGCGCGAACAAGTCCGGCCCCATGCACGCCGCCGGAGTCGACGCCGCACGCCGGTCCCTCGAATCCATCGTGCGTCCGCCCGGCCCCGACATGCGCACCGTGCGCGACGCTACCTTCGACGGCCCGCACGGTGCGGTCCCGGTGCGGGTCTACCATCCGCTGACCGCACCGGAATCCGATGCGCCCGCCCTGGTGTGGTTCCACGGCGGCGGCATGATCATGGGCACATTGCAGTCCTTCGATCGCCTCGCCCGCGATATCGCCGACGCGACCGGAGCGGTGCTGTTCAACGTCGACTACCGCCTCGCCCCGGAGTATCGCTATCCCGTCGCCAACGACGAGGCGTACGCGGCGCTGTGCTGGGCCGTCGACACGGCATCGAACTGGGGCGTCGACGCGACGCGGATCGGAGTCGGCGGAGACAGCGCCGGCGGCGGACTCGCCGCCGCCACGACATTGCGCAGCCGCGACGACAACGGCCCGGCGATCGCGCAGCAGGTGCTGTTCTACCCCGGCGTCGAGCGCCGCACCGACCGCCCTTCGATGCGCGAGTTCGGCAGCTCCCCCTTCCTCACCGCCGAGGACATCGACTGGATGAAAAGTCTCTACCTCGGCCCCGATCCCTCGACCGACGACGCCTATGGCGTTCCGGCACTGGCGAATTCGCTCGCCGACCTGCCACCCGCGATCATCGCTGTAGGCTACGCGGACCCGATCCGCGACGGCGTCGAAGCCTACGGCGACCGGCTCCGGGAGGCAGGCGTGCCGACTGTGCAACTGCGCTATCCGGGTGTGGGTCACGGATTCGCGATGCAGGCACCGTCGGTGGCACGGGGCCGGGCGGCGATCACGGAAGTGGGCGCATTGGTCGCCGCACGATTTCGGGGCATGCACTGATACGGAGCGAACTCCACCCGGAAGACCGCTCGCATCGCGGGTAGCCGTCAAAGCACACGGACCTGGCTTGCGTCAAGATCTTGGCAGGATCTCTCTGGTCACATGGTTGATGCCACCGTCGGCGAGATCGACTGCGACTGCGCGGTAATACCGATGTGCGGTCACTCCGGGCGCACTCACCGCCGTGCCCGACCTGGCTCGAACATCCAGCACATCGGCGTCGACCAGGTCGGCGCTCATCGACCTCTCTCCGGCTCGAGATTTCGGGTCGGCGGGAACCGTGGTCGGTGTCGTGAAGTGGCCGGATAGTATCGGTCGTCTCAGGTGGTGAGGAGATCAGTGTGGCTGAGTTTCCCTTTGCGGAATTGACCGCCAACCAGTTGCCGTTCGGCAAACGGGACGAGATGTATGCTGCGCTACACCAGTGGCCGGAGCCGACTTTTCGGCACTCGAGCGGGTTACGACTGGTATGGAAGTATTCAGACGCGAGGGAGCTGCTGGAAGCGAACGCCTCCGCAATCAGCAATAGCAACTCGCTCGATCCGCTTGTAGGATACCCGCGCATTGTGGCCAATCCCGGTGCGGTGCAGGCGTTCCTGCGACATCTTATGCCTCCGCCCGCGAAAGCCACCGCCAATCTTGGCGATGACATTCGCCACAAGCTGGTCTGGGACACCTTGGCGGGTCCCACCGGTCACTTCACCGTGGCTACCACTGACCGCGAAGAACGTGCCGAATCGCTGGCCGCGCATTTCCACAACGCGCGTGCCGAGCTCAACGCGGGCGGCCGAACGACACTCGATGTCACCCGCTTATCGATTAGCTTCGCCACCAGAGTCACTGGCTCGGCGGTCGGGCTACCGCCGGATCAATGGCCGCAAGTGGCGATCTGGAGCGGCGCCCAATCGGGTCTGCTGGGCCAAAATATGCGTGGTAGCGACCTCGCCAAGGCCGTCACAGCGCTCGGTCAGCTTTTCACTGTGAGCAACCGCGTTGTCCGATCCGCCGGTCACCCCAACGCAGATGGGTTCGCCAGACGCCTGCACGACGCCGGCCTCCCGCGGCGAATAGCCGTATCGGCCATGGCGAATTCCCTCGCCGCAGGTGTGCATACCGTTGCCGGAACCATCCAGCAAGGGGTCCAGCGGCTGCTCGGCGATCCTGACCGCGTCTGGTGGACGATGCTGGATGACGCCACCAGAGCGCGGCAGGTCGCGGCCAAAATCCTCCAGCTCGACCCCGGACTGGTGGCCTGGAAACGCCGCACCACGACCGCAGTCACCTTGCGCAGCGGGACAACCCTGCCGAAAGGGCCCGTGCTCATCATGTTCGCGGCAGCCAATCGCGACCCGGAGGTGTTCCGCAGCCCGCTGCAACTCGGCGACCACGGCAAAATACCGCTGACTTTCGGCTTCGGAAAACATGTCTGTCCAGGGAAAAGCCTGGCGACCTTGGCCGTCGAGATCTTTCTGCGCGAACTGCACGCCCTGGCACCGCACGCCGGACTCAGTACCCCTGCTG
>NZ_BAFQ01000109.1 GCF_000308375.1 Nocardia aobensis NBRC 100429
GCATGCCGGAGCGGGGCCGGGCGGGCCACCGTGGAGTCAAACCGAGCTGCTGCGCCTCATGGACGTACGTTCTTGCGGCGCAGGCCATTACGTCGCCCCGGCCCACGGTCCGACCGTCCGCAACGTCGTCGAGGCCGGCCAGATGCTCGGCGACGCCATCGTGGCGGCCGCCAAGGAGGTACCCCGGCAGCGCGTGGTGTCGGCGTCGATGATCTTCTCGCGGGTCGCCGCCCACGACGCGCCGCTGGACGTCGACGTCGAGGTGCTGCACTCGGGTCGCACCTACAGCACGGCACACGTCCGGATCCGGCAGGACGGCGCCCTGCGGAGCGCGGGAACCGTACTGCTGGACGCAGGTGCACCCGATCTGATCCGTTCGGCGGCGCCGATGCCGAGGGTCGAACCGCCGGAACAGCTTGCGTCGCTGGATATTCCGGGCACTGAAGTCGAGGGCCGGGACATACGCGTGGCCGGCGACGGATACAGTCCCGACCCCGGACACGTCGGTCCTCCGGAACTGTTCGTGTGGACGCGATACCGCGACGCGCCGGGTGCCGATCATCTGCATGCGGCGCTGCTGGCGCAATCGTGTGCACACTGGACCGTGGCCGCCGCGTTGCGCCCGCATCCGGACTACGGTGAATCGATGGCCCATTCCGTGATCTCGACCGGAATCACCATGGCCACCATTACCTTTCACGACGATGCGGATGTGACTCAGTGGCTGCTGTACAGCACCCGCGTCGTCTACGCCGGACGCGGCCACGCCCAGAGCGAAGGACAGGTACACGCCGCCGACGGACGGCTCATGGCGTCCTACAGCGTGCACGCGATGGTGCGGGCGTTCCGGCCCGCCGATACCGCCACCCCTACCCGCGCCGGCACCGTACTCTGACCACCCACACTCGGGGGCACACCTTCGGAGGAACATATGGAATCGTCCGGCTTCGCCGATTGGCCCGACTACCGCGTCGACGTGCGGCGAATACGCAATCTGATTCGTGTCCTGCACGACGATCGGGTACTGGCCGAGACCACCGCGAGCCTGTTCGTCGCCGAACAGGACCACGGGATCGTGTTCTACATTCCGGTCGCCGATATCCGCTTCGACCTGCTCACCCTGGACGAACAGCTCACCTCCCGCTGCCCCTTCAAGGGCTGGGCCCGGTACTGGCGCCCGAACGACAGCGACGAGCCGATCGCGTGGGAGTACCACGATCCCTATCCGGAGGTGGCGTTGATCCGGGACCACATCGGCTTCTATCAGGATCGGGTCCGCCTCGAGATCGGTGTGGCGGATCCGGCCGTGTCCGGCCTGCGGCACCGTCCCGAATCCGGCCGGACACCGCACGCCGAGTGATCCCTCAGCATCCTCCGTCGGGGGTGAAGGGATAGCGCAGCTGCGCCGAATAGGCGGAGGGATAGTGCGGTTTCGCCGCCATACCGAGTTCGGCGGAGCTGAATCGGCGCGCCGGATCGTAGGAGTAGGTCCGGTAGAGGTGATCCCAGATCAGCGTGAAGAGCCCGAAGTTCACGTCCCCGACACCGGCCCACCTGAGGTGGTGGAAGCGGTGCCCCTCGTTGAGGGCGAGCACGTATGTCGCGGGACCGACGCGGTAGTCGGCATTGGAATGCTGGAGCAGCAGTTGCACGGCGACAGCCAGGGCCAGCACGCCGGCGACCGGGGCCGGCAGGCCGACCAGGATCAAAGGCGCCACCCCCGCGGCCGTTTCGATCGCGTGGTGCAGCGGGTGTTTCATCAGGCCGTTGAGTCCGTAGAACCGGGTGACGCTGTGGTGCACGGCATGGAATCGCCACAGCATGCCGATCTTGTGGCTGGCCAGATGCATGGTCGTGATCCCGAAATCGGCGACCATGATCGCCACCAGGACCTGAGCGAGCAACGGCCAGTGCCGCGGCCACAGCTCCGGGGCCGGGACAACGGATGCCAGCAGCGGAATCACCGCCACACCGGCCAGGATCATCGTCTCGTTGACCGCGGCATGGATGCGGTCGCGGCGGATGTCGTCGTGATCGGTGTTCCACGACCGATTGAACGATTCGGCTAGATCGCGGAACCGATCTCCACGCGGACGGTGCGACTCAGTGCGGACGGTGGCAGGCCGAAGGTGGCACGACACGTCCGGGACAGGTGCGCGCCGTCGGCGAATCCGGCCGCATGCGCCGCCGCGGTCACATCGTCGCCGGCGGCCGTCCGCGCGACGGCGGTCATGACCCGCAACCACAGCACGTACCGGCGCAGCGGCAACCCGACCTGATCGGTGAACACATGTGTCAGCCGGCTCGTCGAGATCCCCACCCGCTCGGCGAGCGCGCCGGTGCGCACCGGGCCCTGCACGATCAGCTCCGGCAGCAGTTCGAGCGCCGCGCTGACACCGGGGTGCCGCGACGGTGTCACGGCACCGGCACCCACCGACCGGGTCAGCGCCGATACCGCGGCGCGCGGATCGCCGCTCGCCGGATCGAGGCCGGCCAGCACGTCGGTGTCCGCCCAGGACGCGCCGAGACGGTTTTCCACCGCGCTACCCAGCGCGGATTCGGGATCGACGAACAGCGCGAGCGCGGGCTGCGCACCGGCCGTGATCGCATGCCCGGTATCGGAGGGGATCCCCATCCGGTTTCCGGTGTGCACACCCCCGTCGTCATCGACCACGCGCAGCTCACCCGCCGCGACCATCAGCTGCACCGCATGGTGCGCATGCCGCTCGGTCGGTCCGATCGCGCCCGTGTACGCCAGCACGCCCGGCAGCAGCAGGGCCGAGCCGGACCACCGTCGCGGATCCGGAACATTCGATCCCGCAACGTGTTTCGGACGGTCGACCGCCGCGCGGACCCGCTCGCCCGGGAACCAGCCTCCGCTATCGGTGAAGTCACTCGTCATGCGTCGAACCATAGGGCGGCACACTCGGACCGCCCTGTCCCGGCACCTGGCCGCGGCAGACCGACGAAGTTATCGCCGGATCGGGATCAGGCGAGGACCTCCTGGAGTTTGCCGGTGGCGACGTCGAACACGAAGCCGCGCAGCGAGGTCGTCTTCGTCACGAACGGGCTGGCCTCGATGCGCCGGATCGACTGGCGCACATCCACATCCAGATCGTCGAAAGCCTCGGCCGCCCAGCCTGGTTTGAGGCCGATCTCGTCCTGGATTCCACGTTTGAATTCGTCGTCGGTGAAGGTCAGCATGCCGCAGTCGGTGTGGTGGATGAGGATGATCTCCGTGGTGCCCAGCAACCGCTGACTGATGGCCAGCGAACGGATCTCGTCGTCGGTCACCACCCCGCCCGCGTTGCGGATGACGTGGGCCTCCCCCTCCTGGAGTCCGAGGATGCGGTAGACGTCGAGCCGCGCATCCATGCACGCCACCACGGCGACGTGCTTGCTCGGCGGCAGCGGAAGCGGTCCGCTGAACTGTGCTGCGTAGTCGGCATTGTTGGCCAGAAGCTCGTCTGTCACGGTCATGATCGCGCCCTTCGTCGGGTAAGTGCGGACATTCACATGTGCGCATGGATCGTGACTCCCGGCGGCCGCGAACACCAGGTATTCGCTCAGCGTGAAGTCAACGGTTGCCGATCGCGTGACAGAAACGCCCCGATCGGTCGCCACCGTGCGGGGATCAGGGACGCATCGTCTTCACGGCCTGCGTGATGCGGGATTCCGGGTGGGCGCGGCGGGTACGCAGGCCGTTCACCAGCGCGAGCACGGCGCCCAAGCCGACCAGGATCAGGCCGCGCGCCCAGATCTCGGCGTCGATGCGGGTGAACAGGTAGAGGCAGGAGGCCAGCGCCAGCCAGGGAACGAGCGTCGGGACACGGAAGTGGTCGGTATCGACGGGATGGCGGCGCTCGAGCAGAACCGACCAGTTGACGGCCGCGAACACGACGAGCAGAAGCAGGACCAGGGTTTCGGCCAGCACGGCGACCTCGCCGGTGAGTGCGAGGGCGATCGACGCTCCCGAGGTCACCACCACCGCCACCCAGGGAGTGCGGCGGCCGGGAAGTAGCCGGGTGAGCACCGCCGGCAGCAGTCCGTCGCGAGCCATGCCGTAGGCGAGCCGCGAGGCCATGATGCCGGTCAGCAGTGCGCCGTTGGCGACGGCGACCAGTGCGATGACACTGAACAACCGGTCGGGCACGCCGCCGGCGCGGCGCACCACCTCGAGCAGCGGACCGCTCGATCGTGCGAGTTCGCCGGTGGGCACGGCGGCGCTGGCGACCACACCGACCAGCACGTACACCACCCCGGCGGTGAGCAGGGCGCCGAACAGCGCGATCGGGTAGGAGCTCCGCGGATCGCGCACCTCCTCCGCCAGATTCACCGAGGTCTCGAACCCCACGAAGGAGTAGAAGGCCAGCACCGTACCCGCGAGCACTGCCGCGACCGGACCGTGTTCCGCGGTCCCGATCTCGGTGAGCCTGCCGGGATCGGCGTCACCGCGTAGCAGGATCCAGGCGCCCAGCCCGATGATCAGCACCAGCCCGCTGAGCTCGACCAGGCTCGCCGCCACATTGGCGCGCAAGGATTCCTTGATCCCGCGGATGTTGAGCGCCGCCAGCGCGACCAGGAAGACGACGATGACGACCGCGGTCGGCGCGGATACGAGCACCTGGAGATAGTCACCGGCGAACGCCCGGGCCAGCGCTCCCACCGACACCACACCCGCCGCGAGCATGCAGAAGCCGGCCAGTGAGCCGGCGGCCGGTCCCAGCGCCCGCGTCGCGTAATGCGCGGAGCCGCCCGCTCGGGGGTACTTCGTCGCCAGTTCGGCATACGACGCCGCGGTGAGGGTGGCCATGCCGAGCGCGACGGCCAGCGGTAACCACACCGCACCACCCGATGCCTGCGCGACGGAACCGATCAGCACGTAGACCCCCGCTCCGAGCACGTCGCCCAGGATGAAGAAGTACAGCAGGGGCGTACTGACGGCGCGCTTCAAGGAACGGGGCATACCGGCCACGTACCCGTCCCGCGCGCATCGAACCGGTGGCGCTCGCGACGCTACCGGCGAGCGCACTCCAGTTCGATCCAGCGGCAGATGATGTCCACGACGTATTCGCGCTCCCGCGTGGTCAGTTCGCGGCCCTTGGCGATGCCGTGCGTGCGCTGCAGACAGCTGCGACAGCAGGTGGCCGTGGCGTGCTGAGCGCGGAAGACCGGATGACCGCCCCAGGGAGTCTGCTTGCCGTCCTTGGCGGGATGAGCCGGTGCGAGCCGCTTGCCGATGAGATCGGCGGCGTGCTCGCGCACCACCGTCATGCCGCGCAGCGCGACGAACTCCACCTCGGGCGCGCGCAGGTGGAACTTCGCCCGGAACGGCTGCCGGGCGATGGTGTCGAGGCGAGCGTCGAGAGTCGCGTGGTCCAGCCGCACCACACCAGCCTAGATATGGATGTATCCGCCGGTGAGCATGCCGTCGTCGAGGCGAGGGGCGATGGACTCTCCCCCGAGTGCGGTGCGCAACTCGATCTGCTCGTCCCGGACGACGTGCATGACGGCATTGATCAACGCCAGATGCGTGAACGCCTGGGGATAGTTGCCCCAGTGCCGGCCCGTCACCGGGTCGATCTCCTCGCCGTAGAGGCCCAGTGGGCTGGCGTAGCCGAGCAATTTTTCGCACAACTGCTTGGCGCGGTGATTCTCACCGATTTCCGAGAGCGCGGACACCAGCCAGAACGAGCAGATCGTGAACGTGCCTTCGGTCCCGGCGAACCCGTCGTCGGTTTCGTCGGTGCGATAGCGCAGGACGAGTCCGTCGCTGGTGAGTTCGTCGGCGATGGCGAGCACCGTTTTGCGGACCCGTTCGTCGTCGGGAGGAAGGAACCGGACCAGCGGGATGAGCAGGGTCGAGGCGTCCAGTGCCGTGCTGCCGTAGTACTGGGTGAACACACCCCGCGAGTCGACGGCGTGGGCGCAGACGTCGGCGCGGATCTCGTCGGCCGCGCGCTGCCAGCGGGCGGCCCGTTCGAAGTCCTGATGGATGCGGGCCAGTCGCGCGCCACGGTCGGCGGCGACCCAGCACATGACCTTGCTGGAGGTGAAGTGCTGCGGCTTGCCCCGCACTTCCCAGATACCGTGGTCGGGTTCGCGCCACACCGCGAGCGCGCTCTTGACCGCCCAGCGCAGCAGCGGCCAGGTGCGCGCGTCGATCTGGTCCTGATGGCGGGCGTAGAGGTAGACCGAGTCCAGCGCCGCGCCCCAGACATCGTGCTGGCGTTGGCGATACGCGTCGTTGCCCACCCGCACCGGTGCGGCGTTCTCGTAGCCCCGCAGGTTGTCCAGGGTGTGTTCGCGCAGGTCGGTTTCGCCGCCGATGCCGTAGACGATCTGCATGTCCTCGGCGTTCTCGGCCAAATTGATGATGTGGGAGAAGTAGTCGTTGGCTTCCCAGTTGAAGCCCAGCGTGTACAGGCCCCACAGCGCGAAGGCCGAGTCCCGGACCCAGGTGTAGCGGTAGTCCCAATTACGTTCTCCGCCAGGGGTTTCCGGTAGCGAGGTGGTCGGCGCGGCGACGATGGCGCCGGTCGGGGCGAAGGTCAGGCCCTTGAGGGTCAGCGCACTGCGCGTGAGCTGGGCACTCCAGGGATGATCCGGGAACCGGCCGCCGGCCAGCCAGTGCCGCCAGTGATGCACGGTCCCGACCAGGCGCCGATTGGCCTCATCGACGGTTTCGGGAGCCTCTCGGCTGCCCCAGGACAGCGCACAGAAGCGGGTGTCGCCACTCTTGAGCAGTGTGCGGGCGACCGCGCGCGAGCCCTCGATGCCCAGGCGCAGATCGGTGGTCAGGCGCAACGGCAGATCGACACCGTCGGCGTCGGCCTGGGCCAGGTGATAGCTGTCGAGGTACTCCCAAGCGGCCCGCGCTCGCCCGTAATCGTAGGCGGGCTGGCAGTCGAGCACGAACTGGATCTGCCCGGTCTCGCAGTGCACGATGCGCAGCAGGATGTGTTCGGCGTCGTAGTCGGTGGGTGCGCGACGGTGCGCGCTGCGACCGGGTTGCTGGTGCCGCCAGGGGCCGACGAGCAGGACGTCGCGCACGGTTGCCCATCCTTCGCCACTGCGCCAGCTCGTCTCCATGACCATCGTGCCGGGGATGTACCGGCGATCGGCCGGGGTCGCGATGTCGTCGGGCGCGAAGCGGAACGACCCGGCGGAGCGATCGAGTATCGCGCCGAAGACGCTGGGGGAATCCATGCGGGGCAAGCACATCCATTCGATGGCGCCGCTGGGCGCGATCAGGGCTGTGACCTCGGAATCGGAGATGAACGCATAGTCGTCGATGCGCGGGAAAGCGGTGACCCGGGGCGTGTGTTCCGGATGGTCGTTCATGCGGTGCTCCCATTCGCCACCTGCTCGGCCCGCTCGGGCACTGCTTCGATCGTATGTCCGCCGGTGCACGGTTTCCACCGGCACGGACCAGCCGATGCGGACACCAACCGTGTTCTCTGGAAATTTGCCGAATACCGCATGGGGACCGCGTGACCCGACGACCATGAGAGGGTGACCGATCGAGACGGCAGGAGCACCCTGGCCACCGTTCAGCATCGAGGCCGCGAGGTGCGGCGGGCGTGGATGGAGACTCTCGGGCCCGGCGAGCGGTCGGCGGTGTGGGCGTGGGCCGCGTTCACGGCGACCTTCGGGACCACGCGGGCCCTCACGCACTGGATCCGTGCCGGCCACGGGCCCAGCGGTGGCGGAATCAGTCTGGGCGGCAAGCATTTCCACCACTACAACATCGGGATCGCGACGCTCGCGGCGGTGGGGATGGTGGCGTTGCGCGGCACCGAGCGCGCCCGCCGGCATCCGGTGGTGGCCACCTCCTACGGCGCCGGCTCGGCCCTGATCGTCGACGAACTGGCGCTGCTGCTGGATCTGGAGGACGTCTACTGGGCACGCGAAGGGCGTACCAGCGTCGATGCGGCGGTGCTGGTGATCGGCCTCGGCGGTCTGGCCACCGCCGGATTCGAGTTCTGGCCGCGCGCTCACCGCGCGCTGTGGGGGCGGTGAGCGCGCCGGTCTCCGCGGTAACGGAGGCAGAGGTCAGCGTCCCTCGGTGGGCCCGCTTCTCGGGACGTCGTTTCGCGGAGTATCGCTGCGATGGGCATCGTTTCGCGCGGCGTCGGCTCCGGACGTGCGACCGCGCTCGGCGTTTTTTCCCGGCTCGGGGGTTCGCGCGTCCGGATCGACCTTGTCGGCGCGGTGGAACTCCTGGGTGAGTTCTTCACGCGAGGTCGAGACCTCGTTGTGGTGAGCGGCTGCCTGTTCCTTCAGCCCAGCGGCCTGCGCCGCCTTGATGTCGGCCTCGGCCGACGCCGCCCGGGCCTTGGCCGCGGTTTCGTCGGCGAGCGCTTGGCGACGGCCGACCTCGTGGGAACGCTCGGTCGCCTTCTCGCGGATCTCGGCGGCCTCGGCGCGACGATGTTCCTTACGTTGAGCCACGGCCACGCGGGCAAGCGCGGCGATGACCAGGATCGCCACAACCACGACAACAACGATCACGACGATCGTGGTGGTACTCATCTCGACTCCTCGAACTCGCTCGGGCGTTCCGGCATGCGGCCGGCACCGGCGTCAGTAGTAGTGGCGTCGACCGCCGACGGCACGACCCATCGATCCCATTGCCAGCAGCACCAGACCGATGACGAGGACCACGATTCCGATGATCCAGATGATGTGGATCTTCAGCAGAAAACCGACGACGAGGAGAATGATTCCGAGAATGATCATGGTCGATACCTGATTCGGCGAATGACGCGACAGCCCTGTACAGGGCACTTCGACGGTCTGCAAAGCTACCCTTTGGCTACACGCTGTAAAACAACTCAACCACCGCGAACCCACCGTGTCAACGGTGTTCGACTCCTGCCTGCAACCGGTTCCCCGGTCGCGGCGGCCGGTGGTCCCGGTGCCGATGCCCGGCGCAGCGCGCGTCCCGGTCATCGGGAGCCGGATCGCCGTGAGCGCCGGTCAGCGGGACGACATCTGCCCGGGAGCCGCGCCCTTTCCTAGCGTCGAGGGCGGAGAAACAGGTCTCCGGCGAAAGGTATCCGACTGTGACCCCCGAGACGACATCGTCCACTGGGAATATCCGTACCGGCGTCGATGTGGTGATCGTCGGCGCAGGCATCGCAGGGCTCTACGCGATCCACCGGCTGCGCGGGCAGGGTCTGCGCGTGCAGGCGTTCGAGGCCGGCGACGGCGTGGGCGGCGTGTGGTACTGGAACCGCTACCCGGGCGCGCGCTGCGACGTCGAGAGCGTCGACTACTCGTACTCGTTCGACGACGCCCTGCAGCAGGAATGGAACTGGAGCGAGAAATACGCCACCCAGCCCGAGATCCTGTCCTATCTCGAACATGTCGCCGACCGCTACGATCTGCGCCGCGACATCGAATTCGGCACGCGGGTAACCGATATCGTGCTCGACGAGACCACGCTGCGCTGGCGGGTCCGCGTCGACAGCGGCGCCGAGGTGACGGCGCGGTTCGTCGTGCTGGCCACCGGTCCGCTGTCCAATGCCAACACCCCGGCCATCGACGGGCTGCCGACCTTCGCCGGCCGGCTGCTGCACACCTCCAGCTGGCCCGCCGACGGTGTCGACTTCACCGGTCAGCGGGTCGGCGTCATCGGCACCGGATCCTCGGGCATCCAAGCCATTCCGCATCTCGCCGAGCAGGCGGAGCGGCTGTACGTCTTCCAGCGCACACCCAATTACAGTGTGCCCGCGGGCAATACGCCGCTGGACGAGCAGACGCGCCGCGAGCAGAAGGCCGGATATCCGGAGCGGCGGCGGCTGTCGATGGCCAGCGGTGGCGGTTCACCGCATCAGCCGCATCCCAAGAACACCCTCGAGGTATCCGAGCAGGAGCGCCGCGACGCCTACGAGAAGCGCTGGCAGCTCGGCGGAGTGCTGTTCAGCAAGACGTTCCCGGATCAGATGGTGACCGCCGAGGCGAACGAGCCGGCGCGCCTGTTCTGGGAACAGAAGGTGCGCGCGGTGATCGACGACCCGCGCGTCGCCGACCTGCTGATCCCGCGCGACCATCCGATCGGCGCCAAACGGATCTGCACCGACACCGACTACTACGAGACCTACAACCGCGACAACGTCGAACTGGTGGACCTGCGCACCACACCGATCCAGCGGATCGACGCCGCGGGCGTGCACACCACCGACGCGCACTACGCGCTCGACAGCCTGGTCCTGGCCACCGGTTTCGACGCGATGACCGGATCGGTCGCGAAGATGAACATCGTCGGCCGCGGCGGCGAAACTCTGAACGAGGCGTGGCGCGAGGGCCCGAAAACCTATCTGGGCCTGGGCATCAGCGGCTTCCCGAATCTGTTCAACCTCACCGGGCCCGGCAGTCCCTCGGTCCTGGCCAATATGGTGCTGCATTCGGAACTGCACGTGGACTGGGTGGCCGACGCGATCGACTTCCTGGACCGCCGCGGCGCGGCCGCCCTCGAGGCGCGGCCCGACGCGGTCTCGGCCTGGGTCGCCGAATGCGCCGAGCGGGCGGCGAAAACATTGATGCCACAGGCCAATTCGTGGTACCTCGGCGCGAACGTGCCGGGTAAGCCGCGGGTGTTCATGCCCTTCGTCGGCGGGTTCGGCGTGTACGGCGAGATCATCGCCGAGGTGGCCGCGGCGGACTACAAGGGCTTCGACGTCCTCGACGTCCCCTCGGACCCGACGTAGTCGGAGACGATTCCCCGTCGGCCCCGCGGTCCCGATCCGGACAGCGGGGCCGATGCCGCGGTACGGCATCGCGTCCCGACCGGTCCTCGCCTCGGCTCGCGGCCGACGCGAATGGCGGTCGGTGGGCGCGGGTGTCACCGGGGCGCGAACAGATCCGTTTCGAGGATGTCCGTCCGCGCGCCGCTGCGGATGAACCATTCGGTACCGAACGCGCGAGCGAACGCCGGATCCGGCATCGCGAGGAAGAAGGACTGCTCGTCGATCTGGCTCCGGTGTGCCCGCATGGCTTCGCGCTTGTGGCCCAGATAGGCGGAGACGTCGACGGCCGTGGTCAGCATCGATTCCGGTTTTCCGAATTCGGCGACCTCGCTGATGTCGGGCGCCTCGATTCCCGTCGCCCCGGCCTGCTCGGCGATCTCCTTCATACCGCGCACGACCTCGTCGCGGTTCATGGTGCTCTGGAAAACCCGTGGGGTGCCGGCCAATTCGGCGGCACGCATCCCGACGCGGTGGACCTGAATATGGTCGGGATGACCGTATCCGCCGTTGTCGTCGTAGACGGTGAGCACCTCGGCGTCCTCTTCGGCGAGGATCGCGGCCAGCCGCCGCGCGGCGTCCTCGACGGGAGCGGTCCAGAACGAGCCGGCCGCGTCGTTGGTCGGCGTCCCCATCATCCCCGAGTCGACGTAGCCGAGGAACTCCACCCGCGCGACGCCGAGAATCTCTGCGGCAGCGTGGGTTTCGCGAACCCGGCGCTGCCACAACGGCTCGCCCTCGTCGAGGAATCCGTCCGGCACCTCGCCGTGCTCGCCGCGTGTCGCGACCACGAGGACCACTCGATGCCCCTGCTCGAACGCCTTGCGCATCACCCCGCCACAGGTGATCGCCTCGTCGTCGGGATGGGCGTGGAAACTGACCAACGTTGCCATGGCGCAACGCTACGGCACGGTCACGACCTGGTCTGCCTCAACCGGTCACGGCGCCGAGATCTCAGCCGGTCACGGCGCCGTGAGCCGCGGAGCTGACCAGCTTGCGGTACTTGGCCAGCACTCCCGAGGTGTACTTCGGCGCAAGCGGCTCCCAGCCGACCTTGCGTGCGGCGAGTTCGGCCTCGTCGATCTCGACGTCGAGGATGCGGTTGGCGACGTCGAGAACGATGGGATCGCCGTCGGCGACGAAGGCGATCGGCCCGCCGTCCACGGCCTCGGGCGCGACGTGACCGACGCACAAACCGGTGGTGCCGCCGGAGAATCGGCCGTCGGTGAGCAGCAGAACGTCCTTGCCCAGCCCGGCGCCCTTGATCGCGCCGGTGATGGCGAGCATCTCGCGCATACCGGGTCCGCCCTTGGGGCCTTCGTAGCGGATGACGACCACATCGCCCGCGCCGATCGTGCCGTCCTCGAGCGCGTCCATCGCGGCGCGCTCACCGTCGAAGACCCGCGCGGTGCCGCGGAAGACGTCGGAGTCGAATCCGGCGCTCTTGACCACCGCGCCCTCGGGCGCGAGGGTGCCGTGCAGGATGGTCAGGCCGCCGGTCTTGTGGATGGGGCGATCGAGCGGGCGGATCACGTCACCGTCGAGACCCAGCTCGATGTGCGCCAGATTCTCGGCCATGGTCGCGCCGGTCACGGTCAGCACATCGCCGTGCAGCAGGCCCGCGTCGAGCAGGGCCTTCATCACGACCGGGATGCCGCCGACCCGGTCGACATCGTTCATGACGTAGCGGCCGAACGGCTTGAGGTCACCCAGATGCGGCACCTTGTCGCCGACCCGGTTGAAGTCGGCGAGGGTCAGCTCGACTCCGGCCTCCCGCGCGATGGCCAGCAGGTGCAGGACGGCATTGGTGGAACCACCGAGCGCCATGACCACGGTGATGGCGTTCTCGAACGCCTCGCGGGTCAGGATGTCGCGCGCGGTGATGCCGCTGCGGAGCAGTCCGACCACGGCCTCGCCGGACTTGCGGGCGTAGTCGTCGCGACGGCGGTCGGGGGCGGGCGGGGCGGCCGATCCGGGCAGGCTCATACCCAGCGCTTCGGCGGCCGAGGCCATGGTGTTGGCGGTGTACATACCGCCGCAGGCACCCTCGCCCGGACAGATCGCGCGCTCGATCCGGTCGACGTCCTCGCGGCTGATCAACCCCTTCATACAGGCGCCGACCGCCTCGAACGCATCGATGATCGTGACATCGCGGCCGTCGACGTTGCCCGGCAGCGTGGAACCGGCGTAGAGGAACACACTCGCCAGATCCAGGCGCGCGGCGGCCATCAGCATGCCCGGCAAGCTCTTGTCGCAGCCGGCGAGCAGGACCGAACCGTCGAGCCGTTCGGCCATCATGACGGTCTCGACGGAATCGGCGATGATCTCGCGACTCACCAAGGAGAAATGCATCCCCTCGTGACCCATCGAAATCCCGTCGGAGACCGAGATCGTGCCGAATTCGAGCGGGTAGCCACCGCCCGCGTGCACGCCCTCCTTGACCGCCTTCGCCAGGCGGTCGAGCGACAGATTGCACGGGGTGATCTCGTTCCAGCTGGAGGCGACGCCGATCTGCGGCTTGGCCCAGTCGTCGTCACCCATGCCGACGGCGCGAAGCATGCCGCGGGCGGCGGTCTTCTCCAGCCCGTCGGTGACATCCCGGGAACGAGGCTTGATGTCGTGCGCCCTGTCGCGATCGTGTGCCATGGGGCAAGCCTACGACCGGCGCAAACCACAGCGCGGTTGATCCGGCCCGGGTCGCGTGGCGTGAGCTTTCGGCGCACACTCGTCCACTCGAATGGGCGCACCGCGCCGGCAGTCGTGCGGCGACCCGGGCAACAGGGACGATTTCGGAGAACCTCGAGAACTTGTGTGTACCCGCGCGGGAAGGTGGTATACAACCGCACGTAGGCACAGGCATTTCGAGTGTACGGGTGTACACGGAAGTGAGGGCTTCCATGGATCTGTTGAAATGGAGTAAGCGGCCTGCCGCCGATATCAGCGCCAAGAAGCCACGAGTCAACGTCGTGCGCGGGCTGGTGGCGCGGGCCACCACGCCCCTGCTTCCCGACGATTACCTCCGCTTGGTCAATCCGCTGTGGACCGCGCGCGAGCTCCGCGGCAAGGTCGTCGACGTCGTCAAGGAGACCGCCGATTCGGCCACGGTCACCATCCGTCCCGGCTGGGGTTTTCCGACCACGTACACGCCCGGTCAGTACGTCGGCATCGGACTGCAGATCGGCGGCCGCTGGCATTGGCGTTCGTATTCGCTGACCTCGATCGGCGGGGCCGACGACAAGACCATTTCGATCACGGTGAAGGCGAATCCCGACGGGTTCCTGTCGACACATCTGGTCGACGGCGTCGAGCCGGGCACCGTCATCCGGCTGGCGGCGCCGAAGGGGGATTTCCATCTCCCGGAGCCGGTGCCGGACAAATTACTGTTCGTCACCGCGGGCAGCGGGATCACGCCGGTGATCGCGATGCTTCGCGCCCTCGGGACCCATGAGCAGGCGCCCGACATCTGCCACATCCATTCGGCCCCCACCCGCGACGACGTCATCTTCCTGGACGAGATGCAGAGCCGGGCCGCGGACACCCCCGGCTACGACCTGACTCTCCAACTCACCCGGGAGATGGGCAATTTCGATGCGGCACGACTCGACGAATGGGTGCCCGACTGGCGCGAACGCCACTGCTGGGCGTGTGGCCCACCGGCGCTGCTCGACGAGATGGAATCGCACTACGAAGCCGGCGGACTGCGCCATCGTCTGCACACCGAGCGATTCACCATCGCCCGTACCGACCACGGCGGTGAGGGCGGCACGGTGTACTTCGCCGCATCGGGGAAGAAGGCGGAGATCGATGGCGCCACAACACTTCTCGAAGCAGGAGAAGAGCTGGGCATCGGGATGCCGTTCGGATGCCGGATGGGCATCTGCCAAACGTGTGTCGTCCCGCTGGCGGGGGGATATGTGCGCGATCTGCGCAACGGCGCGGAGCGACGCGAAGGAGAACGAATCCAGACATGCATCAGCAGCGTGTCCGGAGAATGCACCCTCGATCTGTAGGAGCCCCTATGGCCATCACCGATATCGACGCCTACGCCCATCTGACCCCCGAGGACATCGAGGCGCTCGGCGCCGAACTGGACACCATCCGCCGCGATATCGAGGAATCCCGCGGTGAGCGGGACGCCCGCTACATCCATCGCACCATCGCCCTGCAGCGGGCCCTGGCAGCAGGCGGCCGGGTCACGCTGATGTTCAGCAATCGCAAGGTCGCATGGCTCGCCGGCACCGCGATGCTCGGGCTGGCCAAGATCATCGAGAACATGGAGCTCGGCCACAATGTGATGCACGGGCAATGGGATTGGATGAACGATCCGGAAATTCATTCCTCGTCCTGGGAATGGGACACCACCTGCCCCAGCGTGCAATGGAAGCATTCGCACAATTTCGTCCATCACAAGTACACGAACGTCGTCGGAAAGGACGACGACGTGGGCTACGGAATTCTGCGAGTGACCCGCGACCAGCGGTGGGAGTGGTGGAACATCGGAAATCCGGTGTACAACCTGGCATTGGGGACCCTGTTCGAATGGGGCGTCGCGCTGCACCACCTCGAGGTGGAGAAGATTCGCCGCAAGGACAAGACCTGGCGGCAGGCGTTCCGGGATCTGCGCATCATCGGAACGAAGGTCGGCAAACAGGCGGCCAAGGATTATCTGATCTATCCGGCGTTGTCGGGGCGCAACTGGAAGACGACGCTGACCGCCGACGCCACCGCCAATCTCATCCGCAACTACTGGGCGTACATGGTCATCTTCTGCGGCCACTTCCCCGACGGCGCGGAGAAATTCACCACCGAGGAACTCGCGGAGGAGGATCAGCCCCGCTGGTATCTGCGACAGATGCTGGGGTCGGCCAACTTTCGCGCCGGGCCGCTCATGCGTTTCATGAGCGGTAACCTCAGCCACCAGATCGAACACCACCTGTTCCCCGACCTGCCGAGCAACCGGTACGAGGAGATCGGCGTCCGGGTCCGGGAACTGTGCGACAAATACGACCTGCCGTACACGACCGGTTCGCTCGGCCGCCAGTATCTGCAGTCGTTCCGGACGATCGCGAAACTGGCCCTGCCCAACGCCCTGCTCACCGCGACCTCCGATGACGCCCCGGAGACCGCTTCCGAGTTGCGGTTCGCGATTCGCGACGGGATGCGCGCGCATTTCGGCGTCGACCCCGAGACCGGTAAGCGCCGGGGGCTGCGCACGGCGTTGCGCGAACTGAAGCAGGCGCCGGTGCGAGCGGCATCCTGAACGCGGCAACCCGCATCGAACGCCGGACCGCCACTGGGTAGGGGTCCGGCGTTCGATGACGGTCAGCCGATGTCGTAGACGTAGCTCAGCCTGCCGTCGGGCAATTGCTCGAATTTCCGGAGCTCGAGCGGATGGCGACCGCTCGCGGCCGCGAACAGGGACGGTCCGTTTCCCGCGATGAGTGGGTAGACGATCAGGCGTATCTCGTCCACCAAGCCCGCGTCGAGCGCGGCGCCGGTGAGGGTGGCGCCGCCCATGAGGTAGATGTCCTTTCCGGATTGCGATTTCAGTGCCGCGACGTCGTCGAGACCGCGCAGAAATCGCGTATTCGGCCATGTGGCTGCGCTTTTCGTTGTGGAGACGACGTAATGTGGTGTCTTCCTGGCGAATTCGACCCATTCGAGCTCGCCCGGCGTCGGCGCCGCGCCGGTCTGGGGCAGGGGTTCGTCCGGGTGGTCGCCGATCGCGGTCCAGTACGGTTCGTAGCCCTCGTACATCCGGCCACCGAGCACACAGGCGTCGATCTGCGGAGTGATTCCGTAATCATCGGACCAGCCGTGCACCCAGTCCGCATATCCTTCTGGCCCTTCGTATTTCCCGTCCACCGAGATCTTCATTGCTGCGATGAGCTTGCGCATCGGTTCCTCTTCTTTCGTGGGTCGAATGGCGTACGCCGCCGATCACGGCAGGGCCGTCAGGCCGTCGGCGGTGAGTTGGTAGGACGCCGCGGGTTCACCCGCGCAGGCGAGTTCGAGCAGTGCCGCGCCGGCGATCTCGGGAGTGAGCGGCTCACCCGACTGCTCGATGTACGCCTGCACGCTCCGGCCGGCACGGGCCGCATAGGCGCGTACCGCGGGCAGGCCGAGGCTCGTGGCGGGAGTGATCCGCGGCAGCACCGTCGTGAAGGTGATGTCCGAGCCGGCGCGCCGAGACTCGTCCTGGGCGTAGCCGGTGATGAACCGCTGAGTTGCCTTGGCTCCGGCGTATCCGCCGCTGAGCGGTGAACCGTGGACGGCGGCGCCGCTGCTGACGACGATGACGCGAGCGCCGGGCGGCAGCGACGTCAGCAGCGCTTCGCGCAACCAATGAAAGGCGATGCGCACGTCCGTATTCCAGTTCGCGGAGAACGTCTCCCAGGTGTGCTGGTGCAGCGGCCGCATCAGCGGTGTCGCCCCCGCGACGATGATCAGGATGTCCGGCCGGTGGCGGTCGAGCAGCGCCCCCGGCACGGTCGGATCGGCCGCGTCGGCGACCTCGATGTCGATGCCGGGTGTCTCGGCGGCCAGCTCGCGCAACGCGGACTCCGTGCGCGCCACGGCCACGACCGGCGCACCGGCGCGCGCGAACGCCAGCGCGATCCCCCGGCCCAGCCCACGGCTGCCGCCGACCACCATCGTCGGCCGCATGTCGTTCATGACGCCACCGCCACTGCTTGCACGGCAGCGGCATTCGCGCGCTCGAGACTCTTGACGACCCCGTCGTCCCACCCCGTCTCGAGCGATGCGGACATCGGATCGGGGAAGAGCGGATCCGGATGGTCGGCCGGTCTCCGGGCCGCGGCGTAGACCCGGTCCGCGCCGCGGTGCAGCGCCTCGTCGACGAGCGCGCGGCCGAGGCCGCGCCCGGCCCCCGTGACCGAGTAGTGCCTTGCCGGCCAGAGTGTTCGGGACGGACATGCTGTGCTCCTGTTCGGTGAATTTCGATGTCTTCACCTGTGTGACGCACGCCGGGTCGGTCCGTCATCGGTGGTGTCGTCGCGCGACCGCGGACAGCACCAGGGCCTCGGAGCCGGGGTTGAACAGCCGCCGCACCGGTACGGCGGCGAGGGCGAGGACAGCTCCGGCGGCGAATCGGGCGCGTCTGCCGCTGCGGCATTCCAGCTCCAGTTCGCCGCTGGTCACCACGACGAGGGTGTCGGCCCAGTCGGCGGCCGCGTAATCGAGTGCGTCCCCCGGCTGCAGCACCACGCTCCAGCGCCGCACGCGCCGAGCGTCCATCAGCTCTGCGACGGCAACGCGGGCGGCAGCGCGAACGCGGCGAACAACTCCGGCTGATGGAACAGTGCGATCTCGGCGAGCGCGTCGCCGTCGACGGTCAGCACCCCGATCGCGAACGCGTCGAACGCGTCCGCGCCGGGCTCGCGCCAGTACAGCCCGAACGCCGGTTGCCGATTCGCGCCGGTCGGCCGAAGCCGCCAGCCGCTGCCCATCTCGCCGAAGACGTGGTCGGCGAAAAATGTGCCGATGTCACGGCGACCGGCGAACCAGACCGTGCCCGGCGGCATGATCAGCGTCGCGTCGTCGCGCAGCAGGGCGACGAGTGCGGTCGGATCCGCGCTCTCCCACGCGCCGATCAGTCTAGCCAACGCCCGGCGCTCGGACGCCGTCGACACCGGATGCCATCGATCTCGTTGTGCGGGAAGATGTTCCGACAGGGTGGCATGGGCACGCTGCAGCGCGCTGTTGACCGCCGCCCGGGTGACCCCCAGCGCGGCGGCGGTGTCGGCGACCGACCAGTCCAGCGTGTCTCGCAGGATCAGCACGGCGCGCTGACGCGCGGGCAGCCGCTGGATCGCGGCCAGGAACGCCAGCTCGATCGTCTCCCGCGCGGTGACGACCGCCTCCGGTTCTTCTCCCGCGGCGGCCACGTCCAGCAACCGATCGGGATACGGCTGCAGCCACGGCACATCCACCGTGCCCAGCTCGTAGCGATGCGGGTCCGCCGGGCCGGCCAGATCGGCCGGCCACGCCCGGGCCTTGCGCCGCCGCAGCGCGTCCAGGCAGGCATGGGTCGCGATCCCGTACAACCACGCGCGCAGCGAGGCGCGCCCGGCGTAGGTGTCCAGCCGCGACCACGCCCGTAACAGCGTCTCCTGCACGGCATCCTCGGCGTCTTCCACCGAGCCGAGCATGCGATAGCAATGCACCTGCAGCTCCCGCCGCACCGGCTCTACCAGATGCGCGAACGCGACCTGGTCGCCGTCGCGCGCTGCCTCCACTCGCTGATCCATATCTGTATGACGCATCCGGGATCGATCAGTCATCGGTCTCCCGAAATCGACTGAGCCGTGCGATCACTCGGACAAACGACCAGGTGAGCCAATGGCGCACTGTGTCCGATCCCTCACGACCCGAATCGGGCGCTTCCGGTTTAGCGAGGCCGATACCGGTCATTCTGCGGAGGACGTTCTCGGCTCTATACGGAGGGTCGGATCGTTGTGTGTCGGCACGAAGAGGTTCACGTCATCCATGGGCTCCATCCACACTGGCCGCAACGACAGCGATCCCACCGCCCACGTCGCGGTACGGAATGCGTTGTCGCAGGCCTTCGAACTGGTCGACGCGATGCTGCGGTCCGATTACGCGGACCCGCAATCCCGTAGCGGCGATGCGGTATCCCTCACCCCTCAGCGAGCGGCGGGCGACGGCGTCATCCCGTTCGCGCGGGGCGCCGGACTGCTCCAGCGTGTCGAGCGAGCGGTGCAGCGCTGCATCGGCCATACCCAGCTGCGCAGTATCGTCGCGGTGACCGGCCCGGCGCGGCAGGTGCCGGATGCCGTGGCCGACCATGTCGAGGCAGTGGTCGCCGACACCGCCTCCGCTGCCGCCGCGCGAGCGGGCGTCGCGGCGATCGTCGTCACCGTCACCGTGGCCGACGTGCTCACCGTCACCATCGACACCCTCGACCCCACCGGCACCACCACGGCCGACGCGCTGCCGACGGCCACGGTGTCGACCGTGCACGCGCGCGCTCGCGAGGTCGGCGGCTGCTGCCGGGTCTTCCCCGGTGGCCGGGTCTCCTGGACGGCGCCGCTGCCACCGCACGGTAAGGACACGATCGCCGTCTACCCGCTCGGGTTCTGACCGCGACCGCCGCGGTCAGTGCGGTAGTCGCCGGTCGGTGATCGTGTCGCGCAGTTGGTCGCGTTCGGCGGTCAAGGCGGTGTTGTGGGCGCGCAGCGCGCTGTTGTCGTCTTCGAGATCGAGGATCCGCGCGATGGCCGACAGGTGAATCCCCTGCCGGGTGAGGGCGGTGATCCGCTGGAGCCGGGCCAGGTCGTCGCCGCTGTAGCGCCGGGTCCCGCCCGCGCTGCGGGCGGGCGTGATCAGGCCGTGTTGCTCATAGAGGCGCAGGGTGTGGATTTCGATACCGGCCAGCTCGGCGGCGACCGATATCGGGTACACCGCCTGGCTCGACCCAGGCAGATGTCCCTCGCGCCGATCCGAACCCATCCTGCTCCCTTCTCCGTGCACAACCAGTTTATCTCCCACAGGTTCTTGCACTCTCCTCACCGGAGTGCTAAATAAATCTGTGTCAGGTAACAGAGGTTATCTGAGGTTCCTTCGAGTGATATAAGGAGTGAACTGGAGGTGGCGACCATGCTGATGCGCACCGATCCGTTTCGCGATCTGGACCGTTCGACGCAGCAGGTGTTCGGCACGCAGGCTCGACCGGTAGCGATGCCGATGGACGCCTGGCGCGAGGGTGACGAGTTCGTGGTGGAGTTCGACCTGCCCGGCATCGACCCCGATTCGCTGGATGTGGATATCGAACGCAACGTGGTCACGGTGCGGGCGTCGCGGCCCGGAATCGACTCGGGCAGGTCGATGATCGCGGCCGAACGCGGCCGCGGGGTATTCCGGCGACAGGTGATGCTGGGCGACAGCCTCGATACCGATCACATTCGCGCCGACTACCGCGACGGCGTACTCCGGTTGCGAATCCCGGTGGCGGACAAGGCCAAACCACGCAAGATCAGCGTGGACCGGGTCGACAACGACCGGCAGGCGATCACGGCCTGACCAGAACTGTGTATCCACGGGTGGGCCCGGTCAGCTGCGGCTTCCGGGCCCATCCGGCCCCTTTTCCGATCCGCACCGGTGCCGCCCGCGCCGGTGATCGCTCGCAGAAGGAGTCCGTGATGACCGCCTTTCCCGCAGGCAGCGACGCCGACCACGCCGAACAGCAGGCCCTGGCCGACATCCGCGACCACGACACCGGCCCGGACTTCACAAGGGTGCATCCCCTGGCCGAACGCATTCGCGACGCTTTCGACACCGCCGACCGCATCGATCAGTCCTGGACTCTCCCCCATGCCGATGACGACTACGACTGTCTCGCCTACTGACCACACGTCGCCACACCATCCAGGGCGGTCCGAGACGGCGGAAGCGGTCGTGCACTGGCCCGACCCCAGCCCACTGCAATCGTGGTGGGACACCGTCATGCGGCCCGCCCGCCGAGTCTCGGCCGACGCCGAAAGGAGATCGAGGCAACCTGTGGCAGCGCGTCGACCGCGCCGCGAATAACCGTCGAAACCGCCGCTGCGCTGGCTATGCTCGGTGCGACCCGTGGCGTCGGCGAGTTCGGGGCGGTCGTCGGCACCGTGACAATCGCGAGTGACCGAGGAGCCCCGGTGACCGTCATCCACAATCTGCCCGCGCACGTGCTGTTCGTGCATTTCATCGTGGTCCTGGTGCCGTTGACCGCGATCCTGGAAATCGTGTGCGCGGTCTGGCCGGCCGCGCGCCGCGGCCTTCTGGTGTGGCTGACGCTCGTGCTGGCGGTGATCGTCATGGTGCTGACGCCGATCACCATTCACGCCGGACAGTGGCTCTACAACCTGCGTCGCAATCCCGACGAGATCCTGCGCGAACACGCCGAACGCGGCGAGACGATGCTCTACTTCGCCATCGCCCTGCTTGTCGTCGCGGTGGCGTTGACCGGCCTGCACCTCGCCGAACGCCGCGGCGCCGGTCTGCGCACGCTGGTCACGGTGGGTGTCGCCGTCCTCGCGGTGGTGGTCGGCATCGCATCGATCGTGCAGACCTACCGCGTCGGCGATGCCGGGTCGCAATCGGTGTGGGGCGACGAGATCGCACGCCTGCAGAAGAGCCGCGGCGACTGAGCGACGCCGCGATCCTCATCACAGAGACGAGGGGATGCTCACCACGTTGCTCGAGGCCGTCGATCTGCTCGAGCAGGGGCTGCCGCTGTTGGGATCAGCTGCCCGGGGCCGACATCATTCGTGCGCGGCGGGTGAGGGTCGCACCGATGCCGTCCGCGGCCGCCCGCACCGACGCCACATGACTTTCCGGATGGAATCGGTGCGAGGCGCCCGCGATGCTGATCGCCGCGACAACGCTGTCGGCCTCTCTCACCGGCGCCGCCACACACACCAATCCCGGTGCCGATTCCTCGAATTCGTAGGCCACGCCCTCGGCGGCGATCCGATCGAGTTGCTTGCGCAACGTGCCGGGCAGCACGATCGTCCGGGGCGTATGGGCGGGTAGCGGGCCGGCCAGCACCCGGTCGCGCAACGACCGATCCGCATGGGCGAGCAGCGTTTTCCCGATCGCCGTGCAATGCACCGGCATCCGGCCGCCGATCCGCGACGGCGCACTCGCCTGGCGACGGCCGCCGATCTTGGTCAGATACACCACGTCCGTACCGTCGAGGACGCCCAGATGCACGGTTTCGTGGATGCGCGCGTTCAGTTCCTCGAGAAACGGGATCGCGACCTCCAGCAGGCTGCGCTCCACCGACGCGCGCATTCCGAGTTCGAACAGGTGGCCGCCGAGGCGATAGCCGACCTCGGTCCGCTCCAGCAGCCGGACGGTGACCATAGCCGACAGGACCCGGTGCAGGGTTCCCTTCGGCAGTTCGGTGCGCCGCCCGATCTCGGCCAGGCTCAATCCGCCGTCGTCGATCGAGAACGACTCGAGCACGGCCATCACCTTGCCCAGCACGGTGGAACCGTCCACCGTCCGTGCGCCATTGCCCGACTCCGCCGTACTCACCTCGCCGAGCTTACCCGGCGTTCCGCTCAGCGGAACGAAATGCTGGTGCGGCGGTCCGCTCCGGCGCGACAGTGAAGGCTCCCCGCACCGACTACTCCAGGATCTTGGATGCCGACACCACGACTCGACGACCGAATCGCCGCGGCCACGACCGCCGCGGCGCACCGGCTCAGCACCGCGGCGCGAACCGCCACCCCCTGCCGCCCCGTGCGGGACCTGATCGGAACCGACGACGTCGCCGCCGCCTACGCGGTGCAGGCGCAGTCGACCGCCGAGCGGCTCGCCGCGGGCGCCACGATCGTCGGCCGCAAGATCGGCCTGACCTCGCCGGCGGTGCAACAGCAACTCGGTGTCGACCAACCCGATTTCGGCGTCCTGTTCGACGACATGCACGTCCGCGAGAACACACCCATTCCCGCGAACCGCCTGCTGCAACCGAAGGCCGAAGCCGAGGTCGCGTTCGTGCTCGCTCACGACCTCGCCGACGGTCCGCTCGACGACGAACAGGTGCGCGCCGCGGTCGACTACGCCGTGGCCGCGCTGGAAATCGTCGACAGCCGAATTGCCGAGTGGGACATCACCTTCGGCGATACCGTCGCCGACAACGGCTCCAGCGGACTGTTCGTCCTCGGATCGCAGCGCCGCACCCTCGACGAGTTCGAACCCGTGTCGACGCAGATGACCATGTCGATCGACGGGGTCGAGGTGTCCACCGGCACCGGAGCCGCCTGCCTCGGTGATCCCCTGCTCGCATTGGCGTGGCTGGCGCGCACCGCGCGGGAATTCGGCGAACCCCTGCGCGCGGGCCAGGTGATCCTGTCCGGCGCGCTCGGGCCGATGGCCGCGATCACCGCCCCCGCCACCGTCACGGCCGACATCTCCGGGCTCGGCTCGGTGACCGCCGTCTTCATCGAGGAGTGAGACATATGAGCGACAACCGTGGCGCCGTCAAGGTCGCCGTCATCGGATCGGGCAATATCGGCACCGATCTGATGATCAAGGTGATCCGGCATTCGACCGTCCTGGAAATGGGCGCGATGGTCGGCATCGATCCGGAATCGGACGGTCTCGCCCGCGCCCGGCGGCTGGGCGTGCCCACCACCGCCGACGGCGTGCAGGGACTGCTGCAACTGCCGAATTTCGACGAGATCGAGGTGATCTTCGACGCGACCTCGGCCAAGGCGCACGCGGCGCACGCGGCGATCCTCGAGCCGCTCGGCAAACGGCTGATCGATCTCACCCCGGCCGCGCTGGGACCGTTCGTCGTCCCGGCGGTGAACCTGGACCAACACCGGCACGCCGAGAACGTCAACATGGTGACCTGCGGCGGGCAGGCCACCATCCCGATCGTCGCTGCGGTCTCGCGCGTCGCACCGGTCCCCTACGCCGAGATCGTCGCGTCCATCGCCTCGAAATCCGCCGGGCCGGGGACGCGGGCGAATATCGACGAGTTCACCGAGACCACCGCGCACGCGGTGGAAACGGTGGGCGGGGCGCGCCGGGGCAAGGCGATCATCATCCTCAATCCGGCCGAACCGCCGATGATCATGCGCGACACCGTGCTCTGCCTGACCGCGGCGCCGGATCCGGCCACCCACGCCGCGATCCGCGCATCGATCGAGGAGATGATCGCGCAGGTCGCCACCTATGTGCCGGGCTACCGGCTCAAGCAGCAGATCCAGATCACCCCGATTCCGGCCGACCAGCCGGTGCACACCTTGCAACCCGCCGACGACGGGCCCGCACCCACGCATCAGGTGAGCGTCTTCCTGGAAGTGGAGGGTGCGGCGCACTATCTGCCCGCGTACGCGGGAAATCTCGACATCATGACCTCCGCGGCGATGCGCTTCGCCGAATCGGTCGCCGACACGATCGCCGCCCCGGCAGAACAGGGAGCCTCGCGATGACCACGCAACTGTTCATCCAAGACGTCACACTCCGCGACGGTATGCACGCCGTTCGCCATCGCATCACCCCCGACGATGTCGGCAGGATCGTGGCGGCGCTGGACGCGGCGGGCGTCGACGCCGTCGAGGTCGCCCACGGGGACGGCCTGGCCGGCGGCAGCCTGAACTACGGACCCGGCAGCAATACCGACTGGGAGTGGATCGAGGCCGCGGCCGACAACCTCACCCACGCCCGGTTGACGACCCTGCTGCTGCCCGGCATCGGCACCATCGAACATCTCGAGCAGGCCTACCGGCTCGGTGTCCGCTCGGTCCGCGTCGCCACCCACTGCACCGAGGCCGACGTCGCCGCGCAGCACATCGGCAAGGCGCGCGAGCTCGGCATGGACGTGTCCGGCTTCCTGATGATGTCGCATATGGCCGAACCCGAGCAGCTCGCCGAACAGGCCAAATTGATGGAAAGCTATGGCGCGCACTGCGTTTACGTCACCGACTCCGGTGGCCGGTTGACCCTCGACGGCGTGCGCGATCGCGTGCGCGCCTACCGCCGGGTGCTCGATCCCGGCACCGAGATCGGCATCCACGCCCACGAGAATCTCTCGCTGTCGGTCGCCAATTCCGTTGTGGCCGTGGAGGAAGGGGTCACCCGCGTCGACGCCTCGCTCGCCGGGCACGGCGCCGGGGCGGGCAACTGCCCGATCGAACCGTTCGTCGCCGTCGCCGACCTGTACGGCTGGAAGCACAACTGCGATCTGTTCGCCCTGCAGGACGCCGCCGACGATCTGGTGCGGCCGCTGCAGGATCGCCCGGTGCGGGTGGACCGCGAGACACTCACCCTGGGATACGCCGGCGTGTATTCGTCGTTCCTGCGCCACGCCGAAGCGGCCGCGCAGCGCTACGGATTGGACGCGCGCACCATCCTGCTCGAGGTCGGCCGCCGCGGACTGGTCGGCGGGCAGGAAGATCTCATCGTGGATATCGCCCTGGACCTGCTGGGCGACACCAGCGCCGCCACCGCCTGAAACCCGAAGGGCCACCGAGTAAGAACTACTCGGTGGCCCTTCGCTTTTCGTCAACGACGGTAAGTCGAGGGGTCATCGCCATTTCCACGATACCCATGCTTGACGAAAAGCCTTACTGATGTTCACCTTTCGAAGGACCGGTCCGAGAACAGGGACTTACCCTGGAGCCATGAGCCCTTCGTCCCACGCCGGACAGATCATTGCGGCTGAGCGGAAAGTTGCGGGTCTGAGCCAGCGGCAATTGGCCGATCGAGCGAACTACAGCCTGGCCATGGTCAAGGCGGTTGAGCAGGGTCGGGAGCCGGCGAGCCCGGCGTTCTTGGCTGCCGCTGCGCGCGCACTGCGGGTGGAGCCCGAACGGCTGACCGGTACGCCGTACCGCGACCTCATCGAAGAGGACGGGCCGCTGGAGGGGCTGTCCGAGTTGCGCGCCGTGCTTGCCGAGGGAACGTACGTGCGTGCCGTCGAACCGCCGTCGCTGACCGAGCTGGCCGCCGAGATGGCCGCTGTAGACCTTGCCTATCGAAATGACAAGGGACGCTCGGCCCTCGCGCGCATGCCGGGTCTGCTTCGCCGTTTGTACGGAGCGCTGCGCGAGGCCCGTGCAGACGAGCGCGGTGCGGTGTTCTCGCTGTTGTGCGCTGCATACGTGACCACCGAACGGCTGTGCAGGAGGTTCGGCTTCATTCAGCTCGCGCCCACTGTGCTCGACCGGCTCGAATGGGCTGCCGAGTCGGCAGACGATCCTCTGTACGAGGCCCAGGCCAAGGTCAAGCGGGCGAGGGTCCTCATGTACCACGACGCGAACGACACCGGACTCCGACTGGTCGAGGACGCGCTCAACGGAATCGAAGGCGACAGCGAAGCTGCGAACGCCGTACGTGGATACACGCACCTGTGCGGGGCGATTGTGGCCGCCCGGGGAATCCGCCCTGATACCGCCGCCGAACATATCGAACACGCGCGCCGCCTTGCACCGAGGATGCCCGGTGAATCCGACCTGTACGGCACGTTGTTCGGCCCGGCGAATGTCGGAATTCATTCTGTCGCGGTGGCATTGGAGGCCGGCGATCCCGACCGGGCCGCGCGGGAAGGCTCGTCCCTCGTACTCCCCGAAGACATCGCACCGCCGCGAGCGGGGCACCACTGGCAGGACGTGAGCCGCGCATGGCTGATGATCGGCAAACCGGACCAAGCGCTGGCCGCGCTGAATCGGGCGCGGCGGGTGGCGCCGCAGCAAACCCGCCTACATCCGTCCGTCCGAGAAACGGTCTACGGAATCGCCGCAGCACAACGCCGACAAACCAACAGCCTCACCGGATTCGCCTCCTGGCTCGGCCTGCAACTCTGAAAGTGCCGTGGTCTCACCGGGCAGCTCGCCCAACTCGCCGCTGGGTGCGGGGATCGTCGCGAGCCGGCGCGGCTGATCTCGGCCGCTGTCATGCCAATTCGCGTCCCAGCTCCGCGGCCGCGGAGCGGAGTACGGCGACATAGCGCGGCAGCGACCGCTTCTCGTAGCGGACGCTCGGCATCGAGACCGACAACGCCGCGACAGCGGCGCCACTGCCGTCGCGCACCGCGACCCCGACCGCCACCACGCCCCGTTCGGAACGGCCGTCGTTGACCGCGAACTCGTTGCGGCGGATCTTCGCCAGCTCGGCGCTCAGCTGCCCCAGGTCGGGCGGCGGTTCGGGCCGTTCGGTGAAGCGTTCGGGCGCGTAGAGCGCCGCGAGCTCGGACGGCGGCACCTCGGCGAGCAGCACCATCCCGCCGGAGGTGCGCTGCGCGGGAAACACCATTCCCTCCCGGCTTCCCACCCGCAGCGCCTGACCGCACTCGACACTGGCGACGAACCGCACGGTGTCGGCGGTCCGGACGGTCAGATTCGCCGACTCGCCGAGCTGATCGACGATGCGCCGCAACTGCGGCAGCGCGGCCGTGCGCAGCCGGGACGCCGCCGACCGGGAATGCGCGGCGAGCTCGAGCAGCGGACCGACCCGATAGGCCCGATCGGAGTCCTGCACCGCGAAGTCGCGATACACCAGCATCTGCAGCAAACGATGCGCCGTCGAGGGAGCCACCCCGATCCGCTCCGCCACCTGCGACACGGTCAGCGCCCCCTCCAACTGCAACATGGCGGCGATGCGGAGCGCGTTGTCGACACTGGTGATGGCGTAGGCCGGCGGGGCCTTGAACGGCTGGCCCAACTCGACCACCTCACTTCTGTACCGCAGAAAGACGCGTTCTCCAGATCGGAACAGGCTCCACGATAGCCGCCTGGCTGACAGACCCGCCTTCACCTGGCACGCCGAAGGTCGCGGATCGAGGGACCGGCAGCGGTACCACGCGCCGAGCGACGGTCAATGAGATTGCGCGCCAACACTTTCGATGCTCAGCGGGTACTCGCGGTGATCGACGTATTCGTTGTCTTCCGGAGCGACGGTGGGCTGTCCCGGCTCGGTCGGGCGGCGGGAGGGCAGGAGCGCGCCGACGGCGGTCGCGGTCGCCGCCGACGTGAGCGCGGTGGTCCAGCCGACCGGACCGAGGGGGCGGCAACCGAAGTAGGTCGACAGTCCGGGCGTCATGACGACGGTGCCCAGGAAGGCCGCGCTGCCGGCCGCGGTGAGCCAGACCTGTGGGCTGTGGCGGGCGGCCAGGACCGTCTGCCCGAGCTGTGTGCCCACCAGCGCGACCAGGGCGACGGTCGCGGCCCGGCGTTCGGTACCGGTCCAGCGGGCGATCGACCACGCCACGGTCGAGGCGGCCGCGGTGGTGGAACCGCGGATCACGATCGTGCGGCGCAGATCCGCGGCGACATCGGTGCGCGGCCGCGCGGCGAGCTGTTCGGCGAGCAGATCGGCGCGTTCCTGGTGGCCGGTGGGCTCCTCGTCACCGGACCGCTCGGTCGACAGCGCCACGGCCATCGCCGGGAACATGTCGGTGAGCATGTTGACCAGCAGGAACTGCCTGGTGCCCAACGGGGCCCGGCCCGCGAGCGCGGTGCCGAGAACCGTGAACGCGACCTCACCGGCATTGCCGCCGACCAGGATGCCGACCGCATCGCTGACGCGCCGCCACATGCCGCGCCCCTCGATCAGCGCGTGCAGCAGCACCAGCGGGTCGGGATCGGTCAGCACCAGATCGGCGGCATTGCGGGCGGCGGTCGATCCCTGCGCCGTGAGTCCGATGCCGACGTCGGCGGTGCGGATCGCGGCCGCGTCGTTGCCGCCGTCACCGGCCATCGCCACCACCTCGCCACGCCGCTGCAGCGTGGTGACGATGCGAACCTTCTGCTGTGGGCTGACGCGGGCGAAGACGCTGCTGCGCGCGATGAGCTCCGACTGCGCGGCATCGTCGAGTTCGGCCAGATCGCTTCCCGTCACCACCGGATCGGCGTCGATACCCAGATCGGCGGCGATCGCGGCGGCGGTGACGGGATGGTCGCCGGTGATCATTCGCACGCGAATGTCGTTGCGCTGCAACGCGCCGACGAGTGGGCGCGCCTGCGGACGCGCGGTGTCGGCGAGTCCGATGAAGCCGAGCAGGGTGAGCTTCTCGACGGCGCTCACCACATCCCCCGGCGCCGCGGACAGGTCGCGGCGGGCGACGACCAGCACCCGCAGCCCGCGTTCGGCCATGCGATGAATCATGCGGTCGGCCGCCCGGCGATGGTCGGCGGACATCGGTTCGTCGTGATCGGCGCCGTCGCGACGGGTCCGGATCGCGGTGCAGCGGGCGAGCACGATCTCCGGCGCCCCCTTCACGATGAGCCGCCAGTGCCGCCGCCGCGTCTGTCCCAGCGTCGCGGCGTATCCGCGATTCGATTCGAAGGGCAGTTCCTCGACCGTATCCCAGCGCTCGTCGCGGTCGAGCCGCTCCGCGGCGTCGAGCACCGCCTGATCGGTGGCGTGCACGATCGGGCCGTCGTCCGGATCAGGGCAGGCGTGCGCCGCGGCCCGCAGCAACCGGCGGGCACGGGGGTCGTCGTCCTCGGGCGACCACTGATGCTCGAGGTCGGCCAGGGTGGTCAGCCGCAGGCGGCCGAAGGTGAGGGTTCCGGTCTTGTCGAAGCAGATGGTGTTCACCCGGCCCAGCGCCTCCACCGTCCGGCTGGCCCGCACCAGGAGGCCGTGGCGAGACAGGCGCCGGGCGACGGCCAGCTGCGCGACCGTCGCGACGAGCGGAAGTCCTTCCGGCACAGCGGCGGTCGCGACCGCGACCCCGTCGGCGATGGCCGCGCGGATGCGCTGGCCTCGCAACCAGCCCAGCGCCGTGACCAAGGATCCGCCGCCCAGTGTCAGCGGCAGCGCCTGATCGCTGAGCGCACGCAGCTGTGCCTGCACTCCCCCGAGGCGCGGCGGCACCGCGACCGCGGCGGCGCGGTTGGTCTCGGTGTCGGACCCCACCGCGACCACCACGGCCACCGCGGCGCCGTTGACGATCGTGCTGGCCTCGTACACCATGCAGCGCCGGTGATTGAGGTCCACGCCCGGAGTGGCGGGACTGTCCTTGGGCACCGTGACCGATTCGCCGGTCAGGGCCGATTCATCGACTTCCAGGTCGTCGGCTCGCAGCAGCCGCGCATCCGCCGGAACGACATCGCCGGTGCGCAGCGCGATCACGTCACCGACCATCAGGGCCGTACCGGGCACCGATTCGCTCGGCGGCTCGGGATCGTGGTCGAGCGCGGCGCGGTCGACGCGGCGGCCGGTGATCCGCTCGTGCGCGATCAGGTCCCGCAGCGCGTTCTCGGCGCGTTGGCGCTGCAACGCCGACACCACGGCATTCACCGCCACCACACCGGCCACCAGCGCCGCATCGCCGGGCGACCCCAGCACGGCGGAGGCCGCGGCGCCGACACCGAGAATCGGGGTGAGCGGATCGGCCAGCTCGCGCCGTACGGTGGCGAGGAAGCGCGTCGCCGGGGACAGTTGCGCGGGAATACGGGCGAGCGGCGCGGTCCACGATCGCGTGGGAGCCGGTTCTCCGCGTTCGGGCTCCGGCAACCGCGTCAGCACTTCGTCGGGTTCGAGACTGTGCCAGGGCACCAGCGGTGCGCCCGACTCCGGGAGCCGGCCGCGTGCGGCCTGCACGCCCGCCCATGTCCCCTGCAACAGGCCGCTGGCCTGCGCCGCGGTCACCGGCCACGCGTCGCGTGAGCGACCGGCGGCCAGCAGCAGGCCCGCGAGCGAACACGCCGAGAGCGCCAGGACGCGCCCGCGTTCGCTGACCTGGCGGGCGGGAGCCACCGTCAGCAGCACCCGCATGACCTGATCGAGATCGCCGCAGACCACATCGGCCGCCCACGGCATCGCCTCGACCTCGACGGCGCTGATCCGGCTCACACCGATGGCGACATCCGCGCAGTTCAGATCCCCGGCGGAGTCGGTGGCGACCAGCCCCACCGCATGTCCGTCGGACTGCAACCGGCAGACCAGTTCCGCCGCCGACCCTTCACGTTCGACGAATTCGTCTGCCAGCGAACGCAATTCGAACGCATCACGCTGTCCGCGCACCACCACCTTCAGGCCCGAGGCCCGGGCGGCGAGCATCAGTGTCCGCGCGCGCGGATCGAGTTCGCGGCCGACCAGGACCCGGCCCAGCACGTCCGTTCCGTCACAGACGTCGTACCAACCGGGAATCGAGTCGCCGGGATTGCGGTCCGGGTCCGGTCGCAGCCGGAGGTCGCCGGTATCCGGCGTCGCCGCGGCGGCGTCCGGTCCCGACCACAACAGTCGCTGAGCGGCGTTCCACACCTGAGCCGTGGTCCAGCCCGACGCGGATTTCTCGGCATTCCCCGGTTTGGATTCGCGGGCTTCGGCATCGAGCACCAGGCGTCCGCTTCCGTACAGCACGGCGCCGTCGATCACCAGGGCGCTCAATCGATCCAGCCGTCGCCACACCGAGGGATCCATCGTCAGCACGCCGGACGTCGCCAGCAGCGTCGATACGGTCGCCGCGAAACTTTCCCGGCTCGCCCGCGCGGCCTTCGGCGCCGCGAGCGACAACGCCCGGCCCACCGACGACAGGCC
>NZ_BAFQ01000108.1 GCF_000308375.1 Nocardia aobensis NBRC 100429
CCTCCGGAACTTCCCCCGGCCTCCATTGCTCGATCCCTTCGGTGGCGAGCCAGTTCTCGGCAGCACGGCGCAAAGAAATGATCGCCGCGGCATCAGAGTTTGTCGCGAGGAAGACCTCGAGCAAGGCGGCTCCAGAGGGTCGAAGTACCGCTACCACGACCACAGTAGGTCGCACACGAACCAGTCAGGATCCCGAGCCTGATCGACGCTGCCGTTCACCGATCCTGTCCTGCGGGGATGCGTATGCAGAGTGTGTGGCGTGGAGAGGCACGTGATCCGAGTGGGGTCATCGGGCCGGTTGAGAGCGTGCTGCTGCACAATCACGGGGCTATGAATTTATTGTTTTCGATCGTTCCGCTGGCGGTGGTGGACTCCGCGAACGTCCTTGCGTTACTTGCGGTTTCCTTTGCATGGATATCGAGCGCATCGCGGTGGGCATATGCGAGGACAGCCGTGTCGTTCATGATCGGTGGGATCTGCGGGCTGGCGCTTACCCTGGTGTTCTCGTTCACGGTGATCCTGCAACTTGTGCACCGGGCCCTCAACTCTCTGTCTCCGGAGGCTGTTGCCGCGATCGTGGTGGTCATCGCGCTACTGGTCATCGCTGTGGCGGTGCATGGATTCGTCCGCCCACCGATGTCGCTGCCGGTGCATCACGATCTGCACCCGGTCGCAGCCAGCGCGCTCGGTCTGATCACCTGGACGGCCCAGTCGCTGACCTCGGCACCGTTCTACGGGGCCATCGCCGTCATGGCCAACGAGACCATCGCCTCGCGGCTGGGACTGTCCACGGTCTTCGTCGTGATCGCGGTTGCGCCCGTCACCGCACTCACGATCGCGCTCTTACTCTGTCCCACCACCGCCGGACACCGCATGCTCGGCTACCTGCAGGCAGCGCTGCCCATGACATCTCGGGTCCTCGCGGCAATCCTCATCGTCGCCGCCGTTGCCGCAGCCGCGATCGGGCTTACGATCATCCTCAGATAGCTGCGCGGGATCGGACGCCCATCAACGGGGCGAAGGCCCGGCCCCCTTGACGGGGGCATCCCGGCCGGCCGGGAAACTCTCAGGCGCCCCAGACGGGCGCCTCAGGCGTATCTGCAGGAAGTACGCGACCTGAGCAGTGCCAACACGTGTAAAACAGGACTATTCATAGGGATTACGCATAACTGCTGTGTGGCGTGGTCTAGGCTGCGATTTGCTCGACGGATCTGTCCCACCGCCCGCCGACACCGAAAGGCACACACAGTGGTTCGTGGAAGACTTTTCGCTTCGATACTCGCGTTGACCGCCGCTGTACTGGTCAATGCAGCCGGACCGGCCAGCGCAACGACCAGCATATGGATCGGGAGAGCGTTCCCAGACGCACACGGCGACTACAGCTGGTGGGTCGTCACCGAGATCACCTACGTCTGCGAACCCGGCCAGGCCAACGCCCTGTGGGTCAAGGTCGAGTCCGAACAGTTCAAAAGCCCGGAAGGCCAACCCGTCCGCATGAAAGACGAGGCTCTGGATCGGGTGACCTGTGACGGCGAATCTCGGCAGGCGAAGGTCAGGGTGCCATTGGGCCACGACTACGGCGAGGGCCCGAAGCGCGCAGATGCTCACGACGGCGACGGCAATGAACTCATGACGCATTACTACGATGGCCATGCGGTCGAGATCACCGCCGCGTTCGCCTACCTGCCGCCTGACGCCGAGGACATGAGCCAGGTCGAGATCCATCAGGACACCACCGAGAACCAGACCCTGACTCTGACTCAGGAATAGCCCTCGGCCCGCCCCGGACAGAACCGCTGCGTGCGATCCTGGAACGTGAGAACCGGCCAGATACCGCTGGCCGGTTCTCGTTGTTTTCGCGACGTGCCCGTTGCCCCGATCCGCACCGCAGCCGAAACCTCCTCTCAGGCCGCAGCCGCGGATCCTGCCCCCATCGCACGACGATGGTCCTCCGGATTGGTTGGCTGACAAGCCTTTACAGCGCATACGCGCCTCTGACGTGCCAGGATGAAGCGTATGACTCCGGTTCCCGAAGGCCATGCAGTTCCCGCCGATCCGACCCCGGTGAGCGGCTACGACAGCATCGCCGAGGGGTACGCGGCAGAAAACGAGACCGGCCTCCTGCACGCGTACTACAACCGGCCCGCGATCCTGGAACTCGCCGGGGAGGTGTCCGGGCGGCGAATCCTCGACGTCGGCTGCGGCCCGGGCCTACTGTTCGCCGCGCTGCGTGACCGCGGCGCGGTCGTGACCGGCATCGACGCGGGATTGGGGACCGGCTCTCGCCGAGTTGCGACGCGTGCTGGTCCCGGGCGGCAGGCTCATCGTCTCGGTCGAGCATCCTTTCGCCAACTTCCTCGGACAGCGGTTGGCCGGAGACTCGGCCGACTATTTCCAGACCCGCAACCGGATCGACGAATGGACCATGGGCGGCCAGACCGCCCGACTGAGTTTCTGGGACCGGCCATTACACGCGATGACCGACGCCTTCACCGCGGCCGGCTTCCGCATCGGGGTCATCAGCGAACCGCCGGCTCTGCCCGCCGCTCGCGATCTGATCCCCGAGGTGCTCGGCGAGAGCACCGACAACAGATTCCTGTGCTTCCTGTTCTTCGTCCTGCACGCCGACTGACACTCGCATTCAGTCGTGAGCCGCGAAGGGCAGGATCGTGCAACGACCAGCCGACTCGTTCGATGTGAAGGAGGCGACCTGAGATGACCGGACGCCCATTGTCCGTCGAGGAATGCGACCGACTCTGGAAAGCCTGGACGCCCAGCGAAGTCGCCGAACGACTGTCGGGCACCCCGACAGCCTGGTATGTGGCGGCCGGGTGGGCGCTGGACCTGTTCGTCGGCGGCCTCGGACGTGCGCACTCCGATCTCGAAATCGGTATTCCCCGTGAGCGATTCGACGAAATCGCGGACGCGTTCCCTGGCTACGAATGGGACGTCGTCGGCGACGGGCACGTCTGGCCATACCCGGAGGAAGCCGGCAACCACCATCAGACGTGGCTGCGAGAGCCGGCGACCGGGCTCTATCGCCTCGACGTATTCCGCGAGCCACACCGCGGCGGTCGATGGGTGTGCCGCCGCGACGCCTCGATCACCCTGTCCCACGACGAGCTGATTCTCCACACCGCCGACGGCATCCCTTACGTGATCCCCGAGGTCGTGCTCCTGTTCAAGGCGAAAGCCCGGCGAGCCAAGGACGAGGCCGACTTCCTGCACGCACTCTCCGCGATGGACACCTCACGGCGTTCCCGATTGTCCGGATGGCTGTCGCGAGTGCACCCCGGCCATCCCTGGTTGGAAACCCTCGCGAATTACGGCGCCCTCGAGCCGAATGATCACGTATCAAAAACAGAGTATTTATGAGACGGTCGGGCGATCGTGGGCGGTTGTGAGATTCCGGTAGACAGTTGCGCGGGATACACCCAGGGTCGCGGCGATCTCGTCGACGGTGTATTCGCCGGAATCCCGCATGTGCCGCGCGGACTCGACCATTTCCGGGGTCATCGCGCCCGGGCGGCCGCGGGCGGTCCGGGGTCGTGAGGTGGTGACGGGCCGCTCCGGTGTACGCGTGGTGTCACGAGGCGGTGGCCCATCCAGCAGTCGGTGCACGCCGTCGAGAATCGCTGCGCGTAATTGTTTTTCGGGTTGGTCGGCGAAGAACACCACCGGATCGCTCAGCGCCGCGTAGATCTGCGCGGCCCGTACCCGCGCGGTGAAATCGGCGTCGGGGCCGGCGAGTAGGTCCTGCGCGGTCAGGGCGATGTCGCGCAGCCGCCGATAGGTCGCGGTATCGGCCGACAGTGCCTGGTCCTGCATGTGGATCCGCAGCACTGACCGATGCCGGAGCCAGGTATCGAGGAGCCCTTCTGCCACCGCCCACCGTCGTGCATCCGCATTCCCGATGGACCGGACGGATTCGAGCATGGCCTCGGTGTCTGCCAGCAACGGTTCGACCAGAGCGACGACGATGTCGATCTTGCTCGAAAAGTGATAGAGCACAGCAGTTTTGGTCAGACCGACCTGCTCGGAGATTTCCCGCACGGATACCGCGTGGTAGCCACGTTCGGCGAACATCTCCAGCGCGGTGCGCAGGATTCGAGTACGCGAATCGTCAGTCACGGTTCCGAATTCTACCCCTTGACTGACCGGCGGTCAGCGACCTATCGTGGGATCACTGACCAATGGTCAGTAATTGTGAAACAAGGAGGACGCGATGAAGAACGAGCGGATTCTCATTTCCGGTGCCGGTATCGCCGGCCAGGTGTTGGCGTACTGGCTTGCGCGACACGGATTCCGGCCCACGGTGGTCGAACGAGCAGCCGGGCTGCGGACCGGCGGCCAAGGGGTGGATATCCGCGATCAGGCGATCGAGGTGGCCGACAAGATGGGAATCATGGCGCGGGTGCGGGATGCCGCGGCCGACGTCGCGGGAATGAGGTTCGTCCGCGCCGACGGACGCGACCTCGCCCGGATCGACATGCAGGGAATCAAGGACAAGTACGGCAGCACCGAGGCGGAGATCATGCGTGGCGATCTCGTCCGGATCCTGCACGACATCACCGAGGACAACGTGGAGTACATCTTCGGTGACTCCATCCGCGGACTCGAGCAGGACGACGGCGGTGTCACCGTCACCTTCGAACACGCGCCGATACGACGCTTCGACCTGGTGATCGGCGCAGACGGCCTGCACTCGACGGTCCGGCGACTGGCCTTCGGCCCGGAGTCCGACTACGTCCGCCACATGGACCACTACTTCGCCTTCGGGAACACCGACTCGGCGCTGGGACCCGATCGATGGATGACGGTCTTCAATACTCCCGGACACTTCGCCGGGATCTACCGCTCGGGCAACCACCCCCAGGCCAAGGCGTATCTCATGTTCCGCAGTCCACGGCGAGAAATCGATCCGCGCGACCAAGAGGCGGCGCGGGCGCTGCTCGCCACCGCGTTCCGTGGCGAAAACGCCTGGCACGTACCGGAATTGCTGAAGGGTGTACTCGCCGATCCGGACGCCTACATCGACACCCTCGGCCAGGTCCGCATGCGGTCATGGTCGATCGACAGGGTCGCGCTGGTGGGCGACGCCGCCTACTGCGCGTCTCCGGCCTCCGGCGCCGGGGCCGAACTGGCGTTGACCGGGGCCTACCGGCTCGCCGGTGAGCTCGCGGCCGCCGCCGGTGACCATCGCCGCGCCTTCCGTCGGTACGAGCAGGCCCACCGACCATTGGTCGACCGCAAACAGGAGATCGGCCCCAACCTGCGACTGATGGCGCCGAAATCACGGGCGGGCATTGCGGTGCGCAATCTCATCACGCGCCTGCCGCTCCTGGAATCGATGGCCGGAATGGAACGCATCATGGCGCCCAAGGCCACCGAGCAGCTCCCCGACTACGACCTGCCCGCAGCCTCGATCGCGAAATGAACCTGATTCGACTACCGACCAGGCGACCGGCTACACGGTTCGGCAGAAATCAGGAATCGTTGTCCTTGCGAAGTTCGTCCGGCGGTTTGTTCTCGGTGATCTGCTCGTCGACCGAGTCGGCGAAGGCGGTACCGGCGACCATGCCGTCGGTCCCGGGTACGACGACGCTCGCGCGTGCACCCGGCTCGTAGATCTCGTCCAGCCTTTCGGCTTCCTTCTTCGCCTGCTCGCGGGTTTCCGCATCCGGTTCGGGTGCGACCGTCTCGGCGGGCTTCGTGGTTGACTCCGATGTGTTCTCCGTCATACCGCAGTGGTTCCCGCCCATCCCGCTCTTACACGAGCTCTGCGATCATCGAGGGTCGGCGTTCGACATCGGGGCCGGTGGGAGGAAACACGAATGACCACGATGCGGCGGTTCTGGATCGAATTCGATCCGGACGAGAACTACGACGCCCGATTCCGGCGGGGTGCCGGCGTGACCGGCGTCGACGCGCGGGATTGCCTGTCGATGGTTGCGGCCCAGTTCCCCGACGGAGTACTGCCGACCGTGCACCGGATTATCGTCGACATCTCGCTGGCAGAACCGCTGCCGGGGAATCCCCGTTTTCTCGGAGTCCCGGTGTGGCGCGGCGTGTGGTACCCACCCGCGAATCTTGCGACCGGGCCGACTCACGACATCGACCGACGCGGTGCTCCCGCCGTCTACCCGACGCCGGTCACGGCTTCACGAGGCCGAGTGCGGGCCGGCGAAACCCCTCACAAGACATTCACGTGGTGGGACGAGATCCCCCACATCGATGGACTGCACTGGGCGCTGGTCGGCATGCACTGCGCTGAGCACCGAGACGGAATGCGGCAAATTGCCTCAGCGCTGCGTGACGCCTGCGCCGCGGATCCGACCCTCGGGTTGTTGGTGCGCGACGCGCTCGACTACATGATCGCGTGGCGACCGACGCCGGACGAATGGTTCGATCCGACCGGAATCAGGTTCGCCGATCAGGAGGCACTCGGCGAGTACCTGCGAGCCTTCCGCGACTACCTGCTCGGAGATCGCGCGGAGCCGATCTCGGCCTCCCCTACTGCTCGACCTTGCGACTGGTGAATTCGAAGGACCCGCCGTCGATGCCCCAGGAGATGATCCGTTCGGGGTGGATGCGGATGACGGCGCGTTCCTGGGGAGGGAACGGGGGCTCCTCGTCGTCGAGTGCGACGGCCGTGCCGCGCACCTCGATGCCGCGAATTTCGTACGGCTCCAACGAAACCTGTTGGTCCACGACGAACGACACGCGGCTGCCCGCCTCGACGTTGCGGTACTTTCGGCTGGCGCGCATCCGCATACCTCCGATGTCGATGGTGCCGTCGGCGTTCACTCGATAGTTGGTCGGATTGTTCTGCACGACGCCGTCGGGCGACACCGTGGCCAGACGACCGATCCCGGCCTCGGCGAGGAACTTCTGTTCGTTGATGGTGAAGGTCATGTCGATCACTCCTCGGTGAAGTCGAAATCAGGTGTGCCCCCGGCGATCAGCCGGAAGGCGTCGGTGGCGCCGAGCGCGGATCTTTCGACCGCTCGTACCGAAATCTATCAGCGCTAGCGACTAGAGCGAAGGTAGCATGCCTGTCGATAGATTGTCTAGTGCCGCTAGATTTTCGATCAGGGCGGTCGATCGCGCTCGCATACACGGCGATCTCGGCGGCACCGATGAATTTTCTGTGCCCCCGCCGTCGACACCTCTGGATACACCGACCGCACTGGGCCCGGTCCAGCGCGGGAAATGCACAGGGAGGCAACGATGGACACCGACAGACCCGAGCAGGAAACCACCCGGTCAGTGATCGACACGAGCAAGCAGGGGAAGCAGTGAGCCGCACGAGAGTATTGGTGGCGGGCGCGAGTATCGCGGGGCCCGCGCTGGCCCACTGGCTCGTCCGGCGGGGCGCCGAGGTGACCGTGGTCGAGCGAGCCCCCGAGCTGCGTCCCGGCGGGCAGGCCGTGGACGCGCGTGGCGTGACCAAGGAGGTCATCCGGCGGATGGGGCTCGACGCCGCGGTGCGCGCGGCGCGCACCGAGACCGCCGGCGCGTACACCGTGGACGCGGACGGCGCGGTGCTGGAAACCTTCCGCGCGGACGACGACGGCGGCGACGGGTACATCACCGAGATCGAGATCCTGCGCGGCGACCTGTCCCGGGTGCTCTACGACGACACCCGCGACGATGTCGAGTACCTGTTCGGCGATCGGATCGCCGAGCTCACCCAGGACGCGGACGGGGTCGACGTCGTCTTCGCGAGCGGCGCGCGGCGGCGCTTCGACCTGGTGATCGGGGCGGACGGACTGCACTCGGCACTGCGCGCGATGGTCTTCGGCCCGCGCGAACAGTTCATCCGTCACCTCGGGCAGGCGCTGGCTTTCTACAGTGTGCCCAACGAATTCGGCATCGACCGCTGGCTGATCGACTTCCAGGAGTCCGGGCGGTCCGCCGGCCTGCGCCCCATCCCGGACACCACCCACGCGATGGCGATGTTCTCCTTCCCCGCCGCCGACCTCGACGTCGACTACCGCGACGTCGAGGCCCAGAAGCGTCTGCTCCGGGACCGGATGGCCGACATGGGCTGGCTGACCCCACGCATCCTCGAGCACCTGGACGACACCCCGGACTTCTACCTCGACCAGGTCGCCCAGGTGGTGATGGATCGCTGGTCGAGCGGACGAGTGGGGTTGCTCGGCGACGCCGCGTTCAGCTCGTCGCCGCTGTCCGGGCAGGGCACCGGGCTTGCCCTGGTCGGCGCCTACCTGCTGGCCGGTGAGCTGGCGGCCGCCGACTGGGACCCGGAAGTCGGCTTCGCCCGCTACGAGGAACAGATGCGCCCGTACGTCGAGGCCAACCAGGAGATCGGCCGATTGCACGCGCGCAGCCGCGAGGTCCCCGGACCCGACTCCGAGCCGAGCCCCGATTTCACCGGCGAATGGTTCACCGAGCTGCTCGACCGCGCGCTCAACGGCGTCGACCTGCCCGACTACACGGGAGTGCCCGACTCCGGGGCCACGGCCGCGCCTGCGACCAGCTCATCAGCCGGACTCAGGTAGACCCCGCCGAGCCGAGTGCATCCACCGCCCCCTCTCCTGTGCCGGAGGACCGGTTGGTCTCGGTGCTCGGACCGAAAGTGGACGAACAGACGCACAGCGCGGCGAGAGGCGGACCCCGAGTCAGAACATTCCGTTCGGGATCTGATCGGGTTCCGGGACGGGCTGGACGACATCCCAGTGCTCGACGATCCGCCCGTCCTCGAGCCGCCAGATGTCCACGACGGCGACATCGGGCTCATCACCGCCGGGAGACATACGGTAATGCAGCACCACGTAGTCGTCCTCGGCGATGACCCGCACGAGTTCGAGAGTTGCGCCGGCGACCGGGGCGGTGGTGATGAACTCGATGAATTCGTCACGCCCGCTCGGGTTTCCGGGGCTGTGCTCGATGAAGTTCTCGTGCAGCAGGGTGCGGATTACGTCGATGTTTCCTGCCGCGAACTCTCGGAATCCGTCGACGACGAGTTGCTTGTTGGTTCTGTCCATGTGACGACTGTCGCGGACATGCGCGGGGTGCGTCGATTACATGGCGTGTAATGGCGGCCGCGCGCGGTGACCGAGCAGACTCTGGGCATGACGAGCGACCGGACGATCGGAGAACTACTGCGCGAATGGCGCCACCGCAGTCGCTTGAGTCAGCTGGACCTGGCGATTCAGGCGGAGGTGTCGCCGCGCCACATCAGCTTCGTCGAGACGGGACGCACGATTCCCAGCAGCGCGATGGTCCTTCATCTGGCCGAGCAGCTTCGGGTGCCCTTGCGGGAACGCAATCGGCTGCTGGTCGCCGCCGGGCATGCGCCGGTGTTCCGGGAGCATCCCCTGCACGACCCTGATCTGGCCCGAGTGCGCGAGACGGTCCAGCAGGTGTTGCTGGGGCACGAACCCTATCCGGCGCTCGCGGTGGATCGTCGATGGAATCTGTTGTCGGCCAACAGCGCCGTCGACGTCTTTCTGCAAGGAGCCGATCCGGCGCTGCTGAAGCCGCCGATCAACATGATGCGGGTGGGGCTCCATCCGGATGGGCTGGCGCCGAGACTCCGCAACCTGGAACAAGTGCGCGGGTACCTGCTCCCCCGGCTCGCCCACCAGGCCGCGCGCACGGGAGATCCGCATCTGCACGCGTTGTACGAGGAACTGGCGGAGTTCGGCCCCGCACACGAACCTCCGCCTCCCGACCCCACCGACATCGCGCTGCCCATCCGGATCGCGCATCGCGGGACCGAACTGTGCTTGGTCAACACGGTGACGACGTTCGGCGCGGCCTTCGATATCACGCTCGACGAGATCGCCATCGAAGCCTATTTCCCCGCCGATCTCGCGACCCGCCGGTTCTTCCGGGCGAGCGGAACGTCCGACGTTTCGCCGTAGCCGGTCCTCGCCGAGACTCGGGCCCGACTGCCGATGCCGGCTGGTACCCTCGCCTCGTGCCTGTGATCGTCGCCACCATCACCCCGAAGCCCGACAAATTCGATGAGGTCGCGGAAGTTCTCACCCGCCTCATCCCGGAAGTCCACACCGAAGACGGATGCGAGCTCTACGCCCTGCACCGGGGCAAGGACCGTTTCGTGTTCGTCGAGAAGTGGCGGGACATGGCAGCGCTGGGTGCCCACGGCGGCTCACCGAACCTCAAAGCCTTGAACGAAGGACTCCAAGGGCTGGTAACCGGCACGCTGGACGTCCAGGTCCTCGAAGCCGTCCCGGCGGGCGACCCGGACAAGGGCGCCCTCTAGTTCCGTTCAGCCGCGGGTAACTGCCCGGGCCGCTGTCGACAGCGGCCCGGGCAGTTGCTCAGACCCGCTCTTTGGAGCGCGTCCGCACACGCAGCGCGATCGGCTTCTGGGTTTCGGCGAAGAAGTCGTTGCCCTTGTCGTCGACCACGATGAAGGCGGGGAAGTCTTCGACATCGATCTTCCAGACCGCTTCCATGCCGAGTTCCGGATATTCGAGGACCTCGACGTTCTTGATGCAGTCCAGGGCCAGGCGGGCGGCGGGGCCGCCGATGGAGCCGAGGTAGAAACCGCCGTGCTCCTTGCACGCCTTGGTCACCTGCGCCGAGCGGTTGCCCTTGGCGAGCATGACGAACGACCCGCCGGCGGCCTGGAACTGGTCGACATAGGAGTCCATGCGGCCCGCGGTAGTCGGACCGAACGAACCCGACGCGTAACCCTCGGGGGTCTTGGCAGGACCGGCGTAGTAGACGGCCATATCGCGCAGGTACTGCGGCATCGGCTCGCCGGCGTCGAGGCGCTCCTTGATCTTGGCGTGCGCGATGTCGCGGGCCACCACCAGCGGACCGGTGAGCGAGAGCCGCGTCTTCACCGGATACTTCGACAGTTCGGCGCGGATCTCCGACATCGGCCGGTTGAGGTCGACCTTGACCACGTCACCGCCGAGGATCTCGTCGGTCTGTTCCGGAAGGTACTGCGCCGGTTCGCGTTCCAGCTGCTCGAGGAACACGCCCTCGGGGGTGATCTTGGCCAGCGCCTGCCGGTCGGCCGAGCACGACACCGCGATCGCGACCGGGCAGCTCGCACCGTGGCGCGGCAGGCGGATCACACGCACGTCGTGGCAGAAGTACTTGCCGCCGAATTGTGCGCCGATACCGAAGGATTGGGTCAGCTTGAAGACCTCCTCCTCCAGCTCCAGATCCCGGAAGCCGTGCGCGGCCATCGACCCCTCGGTCGGCATGGCGTCGAGATAGTGCGCGGAGGCGTATTTCGCTGTCTTCAGGGCGAATTCGGCGCTGGTGCCGCCGATGACCACGGCCAGGTGGTACGGCGGGCAGGCGGCGGTACCCAGCGAGCGGATCTTCTCGTCGAGGAATTCCAGCATCCGGGTGGGGTTCAGGATGGCCTTGGTTTCCTGGTAGAGGAACGACTTGTTCGCCGAGCCGCCGCCCTTGGCCATGAACAGGAACTTGTAGGCCGGATGCGTGGGATCGCCTGCGGTGGAATACAACTCGACCTGCGCCGGCAGGTTCGAGCCGGTGTTCTTCTCGTCCCACATGGTGATCGGCGCCAGCTGCGAATACCGCAGGTTCAGCTTGGTGTAGGCGTCGAAGACACCGCGCGAGATCCATTCCGCGTCGTCGGCGCCGGTGAGCACACCCTCGGACTTCTTGCCCATCACGATCGCGGTGCCGGTGTCCTGGCACATCGGCAGGATGCCACCGGCGGAGATGTTGACGTTCTTGAGCAGGTCCAGCGCGACGAAACGGTCGTTACCGGAGGACTCCGGATCATCGATGATCTTGCGCAGCTGGGCCAGGTGCGCCGGGCGCAGATAGTGGCTGATGTCGTGCATCGCCTCGGCGGTCAGCATCCGCAGTACGTCGGGGTCGACCTGCAGGAACGTACGTCCGCCCGCTTCGAATGTGCTGACGCCCTCGGTGGTCAGCAACCGGTAGGGGGTCTCGTCGGCTCCGGTGGGAAGCAGATCCGAATAGCGGAACTCAGGCGCGGTCACGAATCGCACTCCTTGTGTGTCTGCGGGTGCACTCGGCCGGCGGGAGAACCGCTCGCGGCCGAAACAACGCTCCGACTCTAATCAGCACACCGCCTCACACCGAGGTCAGGCCAGCCTAATCTTCATTGCCGAGTACAACGGTTGCACCTTCAACGTGGTGGGTGTAGGTGTCGATCCGATACCGCGACTTCGGGTATCGCCGACAGCGGGAAGGCAATACCATGACCGACGCAGAACCCTGGAGAGGAATTGTGACCGAACCCCGTTGGCTCGACGATCTCGAAACGCGAGCGTGGCTCGGCTTCGTCTTCACCCGTGATCTCATCGCCGCCGCCGTCGGCCGCGACTCCCTGCGCGCCTCGAATCTCACCTACGTCGAGTACACGGTGCTGGCCCGGCTGGCCGACGCCACCGACCACCGGCGCAGCTTCGCCGAACTGGCCTCGGTGCTGGAATGGTCGCAGAGCCGGCTCTCCCACCAGATCACCCGCATGGAGAAGCGCGGGCTGGTCGCCCGCGAGGCCATCCCCGACGACGCCCGCCGCACCGCCGCCGTCCTCACCCCGAAGGGCGCGGAAGTGCTGGCCACCGCCGCTCCCGCTCACGTCGAGAGCGTGCGGCGGCATATGATCGACGTCCTCGACCGCGACCAGCTGGCCGCACTCGCCGACATCTACGACACGTTGCTGACCCATCATCGCGCGCCGGATCCGGGCGGCGAGGCCTGCATCGACCACAGCGGCGCCGTGCCGCGCGAGCCCAGTCCGCAGCCGGGCTGATGGGGTGGCCGAGCACACACCTTCGCGACATGTTTCGATTGTTCGCCAGCGGGTATCGAGTGAGACTAGGCTCGACTGCGGCTTCTCGACGGCAGCCACGCGCGAGCGACCCCGACGAACCGACCTCCCTTAGGAAAGGGGCACGAGTTTTCATGTCCGACGTGTCCATCGGCCTCTCTCCGGATTCGATACCGGCGGGTCCGGTCGAGAATCTGCTGCCGCAACTGGTCGAACATCTGCGACAGAATCGCACTGAGCTACGTGAGGAATGGGCTCGTCGTATCGGGGACGCCGCACTGCTGACCGCGATGACCCCGGAGGAGATCTTCTCCGAGGCCACCTCCATCTACGACAACTACGTCGAGGCGCTGCAAACCGGTAGCGTCGAGGCGCTGCAGGCCTACGCCCGCGACCTCTCCGAACGCATCATCCCGCGAGGCGTCGAAACCGACGAGGTCGTCGGCATCGTGCTGCTGCTGCGAGATGTGCTCGCGCGCAGCCTGTTCGAGAAGTACCAGTCCGACTTCGAACTGCTCAAGCGGGTACTGGACGCCTACGAGCCCGCGGCCAACCGGATCGCCAACACCGTGGCCATCTCGTTCGTGCAGGAGCGCGAGCGCGTCATCCGCCAGCAGCAGGAAGCCATCCGCGAGCTGTCGACGCCGGTGCTGCAGGTGCGCGAGCAGCTGCTGATTCTGCCGATCATCGGCGTGCTCGACAGCCAGCGCGCCCGCCAGCTCACCGAACAGCTGCTGCGCGCGATCCGCGCCAATCGCGCCAAGGTGGTCGTCATCGACATCACCGGTGTTCCGATGATCGACTCCACGGTGGCCAACCACCTCGTGCAGACCGTCGACGCGTCGAATCTGATGGGTGCCAACGTCATCATCACCGGCCTCTCGTCGGAGATCGCGCTCGCGCTGGTCACCATCGGCCTCGATCTGACGAAGATGAACGCGGTCGGTGACCTACAGGGTGGTATCGAGGAGGCCGAGCGACTGCTCGGCTACGAGATCTCGAGACTCACCGACCGCGACGGACGGTAGTCAAGGCCCCCTCATGCCGGTACCCATTCTGAAGCAGGGCACCTACCTGATCGCGTCCGTGCAATCGGCGCTCACCGACGCCGATACCGAACGCCTGCAGGACGACTTGATGACCTATGTCAGCAAGTATCGTGCCCAGGGAATCATCGTCGACGTCACGGCGATCGACGTCATGGACTCCTTCGCCGCCCGCTCCCTACGTACCATCGCGCACATGACCAAACTGCGGGGTGCGGAGACGGTCATCGTCGGTCTGCAGCCCGAAGTGGCGTTCGCGATGGTCCAGCTAGGCCTGACCTTCGAGGGCATGCATACGGCTCTGGACCTCGAGGAGGGGCTGGCCTGGCTCAACAGACAGCTGCCCAACGGCCGGCGAAGCGGTCGGTGATCGTGGCCTCCGACAACATGGTGATAGCGGTGAAGGTGTCGGGCGACATCGTGACCGCGCGACAGGCAGGGCGGGAGCTGGCTGCCGAGCTGGGTTTCACGTTGACCGACATCACCATGATTTCCACGGCCATCTCCGAGATCGCCCGCAATATCACGAGTTACGCCGGAACCGGTGAGATCCGGGTCGCGGTGCAGGAGCGCGACGGCCGCCGCGCCCTGGTCGTACAGGCCCAGGACCAGGGGCCGGGTATCCGGGACATCCCCCGGGCGCTGGAAGACGGCTACTCCACCGGCCGCGGACTCGGGCTGGGATTACCCGGCGCGCGACGGCTGATGGACGGATTGATCGTGGAGTCGGCGCCCGGACAGGGAACGCTGGTGGAGATGTGGAAGTGGGTACCCACCGGTGCATGAGGACGGATCGGTCGGCACTGTCGAATGGGCGGTGGCGGGCCGGGCCCTGCCGGGTCAGCGCGTCTCCGGGGACCGGTCGGTGGTACTCGACGCCGGCGACGGTTCGGTGCTGTTCGCGGTGCTCGACGGACTGGGACACGGGGCCGCGGCCGCCGATGCCGCCGACCGGGCCGCGCAGGTACTCGCCGACAATCGCGCCGAACCGCTCGACGTGCTGATGGTGCTGTGTCATCGCGCGATGGCCGACACCCGGGGTGCGGCGGTCTCGCTGGTGCTGTTCACCGGTGACGACGAACTGCACTGGCTCGGGGTCGGTAACGTCGAATCCCGGGTGGTCGCCGTCGGCCCCGGCAAGCCCGCGGTCCGCGCGACGGCACTGCTGACCGGCGGGATCGTCGGCTATCTGCTGCCGCCGAATCTGCAGACCCAGACCGTGGCGATCCGGCCCGGCGATGTGCTGGTGATGTCGACCGACGGCATCGTCAGCGATTTCGTCGACACCCTGGATCTGGCGCAGCCGACCACCGATATCGCCGACGACATCCTGCGCCATTACGTCAAGGACACCGACGACGCGCTGGTGCTGGCCGCGCGCCACCGCGGTCCGATCGCGGGTGCCTCGTGAGCCGGCCGGGCCGGCCGACGAGCGCACCCCGGGTGCGGCGATGAGCGCGGTACTGGCCGCGTTCCGCGAGGCGTATGCGAATGCGCTTCGGCTGCACATGGATTCACCCACCCAGAACACGCTCGCCGAAGGGTACGAACTCGGCCGGCGCGCACTGGTCGAGGGTGTGAGCATTCTGGATCTCACCGAGCACCACTTCCGGCTGCTCGACGAACAGGGTCTGATCGCCGGCCCCGCGGCGCAGCAACTCGACGGTGATGCCGCGCAGCGCGCGCAGGCGGCGCTGGAATTCCTGCTGCAAACCCTGGCCGCGCTCGATGTCGCCACCCGCGGCTTTCTCGACAGCACCCGCAGCTACGAATTGCAGCGGCTGCGCGCCGAGGATCTCGAGGGCCGCGACGCCTTCCGCACCGCACTGGTGGAGTCGCTGCAGGACGGCTTCTTCGTCGCCGCCGACGACGGAACCATCACCGAGGTCAACTCGGCCTTCGGCGCGCTGACCGGATACGGGCCCGACTCCGTCCCCTACCCGCTGCCGCATCCGTGGACCGACGACGAATCGGCCACGCACTATCCGGCGCTGGGCACCGAGGCCGCCCGATTCGTGATGCCGGCCCGCCACCGCGACGGGCGGCGGGTGTGGCTGGCGGTGAGTACGTCGTCGCTGCGCAATCCGGAAGACGACGAGCGGCTCTTCGTCGGCACCATCCGCGACGTCACCGCCGAACACGACGCCCAGGCCCGCGACCAGGCGGTATCGCTGCTGGCCACCGCAGTGGGCGCCGCCACCACGGTGGCCGAGGTGCTGTCGGTGGGGCTCGAGGAACTGCGCCGGGCCATCGGCGCGGAAACCGCCGTGGTGTCGATGTGGGCCAATCGCCAAACCGCACCCGAGTTGTACATCTCGGGCCCGGTGGCCGGCGGCGACGCCGTCTCCCGGCAGGTGATCGACGCGCGGGCGCGGGCGCTGCTGGACCGCACCCGGATGCGGCCGCATCGCGCCATGTTCGCCATCCCCGAAGGCGCGTCGAGTTCCGAGGGCATCGTGGCGCCGCTGGGCGAAACCGGTGACGCCGCACTGTGGGTGCGCTTCGCCGCGCCGCGCGCGATCAGCTCGGGTGACTGGGCGCTGTTCTCGCTGTTGGTCGGCCACCTCAGCCTGGCCGTGCAGCGCGCCCGCAACTTCGACCAGGCCCGCTCGACCTCGCTGACGTTGCAGCGGGCCATGCTGGGGCCGCTGGAACTGCCGCCGGGATTCGCGGTGCACTACGAACCGGCACTCCCCCCGCTCGAGATCGGCGGCGACTGGTACGACGTGGTGCAGCTGCGCGACGGCACCCTGGGCATCGTGGTCGGCGACTGCGTCGGCCGCGGCCTGTCGGCGGCGGTGGTGATGGGCCAATTGCGCACCGCGGCACAGGCTTTGCTGCTGCGCGGCGCCGGTCCCGCCCAGCTGCTGGCCGAACTGGACGCGGTGGCCGCCCGCATCCCCGGCGCCATGTGCACGACGGTCTGCGCCGCCATCCTCGATCCCGCGCGCGGGCTGGTGCGGTACTCCAGTGCCGGGCATATGCCGCCCGTGCTGGCCTCGCCCGGGCAGACCGGCCGGCTGCTCGAAGGCGGGCGCGCGGTACCGCTGGCCACCTTCGACACCCCGAATCGACCCGAGGCGACCACCGCGATCGAACCCGGTTCGACGCTGGTGTTGTTCACCGACGGCCTGGTCGAGCAGCGCGGCATCGACATCGATATCCGGTTCGATCAGATCGCCGACGAATTGTCCGGCGCCGCAACACATCTGCCGCGCGAGGTGGCCGACGCGGTGCTGTCGCGGCTGCGCCCCGACGCCGGCTACGACGACGATATCGCGATGGTGGTCTACCGCCAGCCACCGCAACCACTGCACCTGGACATCCCCGCCGAACCCGCACGGCTGTCGGGTGTGCGCCGCGCCCTGACATCGTGGCTGTCCGCGGCCGCCGTCGGCCACGACCTCGCCGCCGATCTGGTCGCCGCCGCCAACGAGGCCTGCACGAACAGCATCGAGCACGCCTACGCCCCCGGCGCTTCCGGCCACGTGACCCTCACCGCCGCCCATGTGCGCGGCGCGGTATGTCTCGAGATCGTCGACACCGGGACGTGGCGGCCGCAGCCCGAGGATCCGGGCACCCGCGGGCGCGGGCTGTCCATGATGCGCGCCCTCGCCGACGATGTGGAGATCGAACAGACCGATGCCGGCACGCGGGTGCGGTTGACCACGAAACTGCCGTTGGTGACGTTCTCGGCGGCGAGCAGGGTCTGAGCTCAGTCCGTCGCCGGTAGCGCGTTTCGCGTCTCGATTCCGAGGAGGCCGAGGGCGAAATCGGCGTACTCGGTGGCGATCTGCTCGGGAGTCGCGGGCCCGTCGAGCCGGAACCACTGCGGCAACGACGTGCACATCGTGGCGATGGCCCGGCCGGCGACACGCGCGTGCGCGGCGGGCAGGTTCGCCTCGGCCAGGGCGGTGTCGATGTCCGCGTCGAGCAGATACTGAATCTCGTTGCGGGATGCGGTGATTCGCCGGCGATTGTCCGGTGTGAGACTGCGCATCTCACTCGCGCCGATGAAGGCCAGCTCGCGGCGGTGGGTGTGGAACAGGGCGAGGGCCTCGACCACGCGGACCAGACGGTCGCGGCCACCGATCGCCTCGCCGCGTGCCGCCCTTGTGCGCCAGTGCAATTCGTCCATGGTGAGGTCGAGCGCGCGGACGAGAAGTTCCTGTTTGTCGCGGTAGTGGTGATAGACGCCGGGCACGCTCATCCGGGCGCGGTGGGCGATCGACCGCATGGTCGCGCCGTGATATCCGGTCTCGACGAAGGAATCGATGGCGGCGGCCAGGACCGGATCGATGTCCAGCGGCGGGAATTCGCGCCAGGCGCGGGCGATGTCGCGCTCGGGCGCACCGCTCGTTCGCAGGCGCCGACGCGCCGGCCGCGACGCGGGAGATTCGTCGATCAGCCAGGCGACCGTGGTGTCGAGCGCCGCGGCCAAGGCACGCAGCCGGGCGATCGAGACGCCGGTCTTGTCGTTCTCGACCGCGCTGAGGGTGGCCGGACTGACGCCGATCCGTTCCGCGGTCGCGCGCAGCGACAGCCCGGCATCGGTTCTCGCCTGCCGCACCCGGCTGCCCACACCGTGTCGATCCTGCTCCGCACCATCCATGATGTTCAGAATACCTGAACAGCGACGCTGCGCGAAGAACACCGAATTGACAGGCGTTATCTTGCCATGCGAGTCTGCATGACAGGTGATCGCCGAGCGATCGTTCGGCGACTGAGATCGAGGAGTGGACGTGGCGATCGAGCTGTCCCTGCCGCCCGAGGTACACGAACTGACCGAACGTACCCGCGACTTCATCCGCGATCGGGTACTGCCGCTCGAGGATGCGCACGACGGCGATATCACCGCGGCCGGTGGCGACACGTTCCGCGTCGAACTGCAGCAGGCCGCGCGCGACGCGGGTGTCTTCGCGCCGCACGCGCCGGTCGAATACGGCGGCCACGGTCTCGGAATGTCGGACCGCGCGCCCGTCTTCGAGGAAGCGGGCTATTCGCTGTTCGGCCCGACGGCGCTGAATATCGCCGCGCCCGACGAGGGCAATCTGCACATGCTCGCCCATATCGCGAACCCGGAGCAGAAGCAGCAGTTTCTCGCGCCGCTCGCGCACGGCGATGTGCGGTCCGCCTTCGCGATGACCGAACCGGCGCCCGGTGCGGGCTCCGATCCGTCGGCGCTGGCCACCCGCGCGGTCCGGGCCGAGGGCGGATGGCGGATCAACGGCCGCAAGTGGTTCATCACCGGCGCCGACAGCGCGGGCTTCTTCATCATCATGGCCCGCACCTCGGGAGAGCCGGGTCAGCGCGGCGGCGCGACCATGTTCCTGGCGCCGGCCGACACTCCCGGCATCCGGGTCGGACGCCACCTCGACACGCTGGATCGCTCGATGGTCGGCGGGCACTGCGAAGTCTTCTTCGAGGACCTGCTGGTGCCGGACGCGGCCGTTCTCGGCGAGGTCGACCGCGGCTTCGAATACGCCCAGGTCCGTCTCGGCCCGGCCCGCATGACGCATGTGATGCGCTGGCTCGGCGCCGCCCGCCGCGGACACGACGTCGCGGTCGCGCACGTGGCCCGGCGCGAGGGTTTCGGTTCGCGCCTCGGCGACCTCGGCATGGTGCAGAAGATGATCGCCGACAACGAGATCGATATCGCCGCCACGCGCGCGCTGCTGACCCGCGCGTGCTGGGAACTCGACCGCGGCGAGCCGGCCGCCAACGCCACCTCGATCGCGAAAACCTTTGCCGCCGAAGCCATTTTCCGGATCGTGGACCGCAGTATGCAGATGTGCGGCGGCCTCGGCGTGTCCGGCGATCTGCCGCTGGCGCGGCTGTCGCGCGAGGTGCGGCCCTTCCGCATCTACGACGGACCGTCCGAGGTCCATCGGTGGGCGATCGCCAAGCGTGCGGTCGGCGCCGCGAAGCGCGCATTGCGAGAAGCCGAATGAGCCTGCCCGGAATGGATGTCGCCGCGCTCGAGCGGTTCCTGCGGGAACAGGGCGTCGGCGTGCGCGGTGAACTGCGCGTGGACCTGATCAGCGGCGGCCGGTCGAATCTGACCTTCGTCGCCTCCGACGAGGTGTCGCGGTGGGTGGTGCGCCGCCCGCCGGTCGCGGGGCTCACCCCGTCCGCGCACGATATGGCCCGCGAGTTCACGGTGACCCACGCCTTGCGCGAATCGGCGGTGCCCGTGGCGAAGACGGTCGCCTTCGACGCCGACGGCGCCGTACTCGGCGCGCCGATGACCGTCGTGGAGTTCGTCGACGGCACCGTGATCCGCGATCAGGACGATCTCGCCGCACTCACCGACACCCAGATCGATGCCGCCGTCGACGAACTGGTCCGGGTACTGGCCGAGCTGCATGCCGTGGATCCGGTCGCGGTCGGACTCGAAAAGTTCGGTCGCCCGGACGGATTCGTGACCCGGCAGGTCAATCTGTGGGCCTCGCAATGGGAACGGGTGAAGACCCGCGAACTTCCCGACGTCGCGACCCTGCACGCCGCGCTGGCCGAGGCGGTGCCGGACCGGTCGGCGGCCTCGATCGTGCACGGCGACTTCCGCATCGACAACACCATTCTCGATGCGCACGATCCCGGCCTGGTCCGCGCCGTCGTCGACTGGGAGCTGTCCACCCTCGGCGATCCGCTCACCGATGTGGCGTTGATGTGCGTGTACCGGGCACCGATCTTCGATCTGGTGCTCGGTTCGCCGGCAGCGTGGACCAGCCACCGCATGCCCGGCGCCGACGATCTCGCCCAGGCCTACGCCACGGCTTCGGGCCGCGATCTCGGTGAGTGGGGTTTCTATCTCGCCCTGGCCAATTTCAAGCTCGGCGTCATCGGTGAGGGCATCACCCACCGCGCGCTGCGGGGCTCGGATGCCGGCTCCGCCGCCGAACGCGCGGCCGAGGCGACACCGGAGTTCATGGCCGCCGGCCTGCGCGCACTGAAAGGAGTCCGGAAGTGACCGGAAATCGTAAGTCCGCCCTGATCAGCGGAGCGTCCCGCGGAATCGGGCTCGGCATCGCGAACCGCCTTGCCGAACAGGGCTATTCGCTCACCGTCACCGCCCGCGATGCCGCACGCCTCGACGAGGTCGCCGCGCAACTGCGGTCGGCCGGCGCGACGGACGTCGTCGCCGTGGCCGCCGACATGTCCGATACCGACGGCGTCGACCGGGTGGTGGCCGAGCACGCGAACCGGTTCGGCACCCTGTCGGCGCTGATCCTCAACGCGGGCGTCGGCACCGCCGGTCCGCTCGCCGACACCTCGATGCGGCGCTTCGACAAAACCCTCGCGGTCAATCTGCGTGCGCCGCTGCAACTCATCCAGGGCGTGCTGCCGATGCTGCGCGCCGCCGCCGCGGCCGCACCGGACCGCGGCGCGAAAGTGATTGCGCTGTCGTCGATCACGGGCGTCTACGCCGAAGCCGGACTCGCCGTCTACGGCGCCGCCAAGGCAGCGCTCATCTCCCTGATCGCCACCCTCAACGCCGAGGAATCCGGTTACGGCATCAGCGCCACCACCCTCGCTCCCGGCTATGTCGACACCGATATGAGCGCCTGGATCCACGACCGCATCCCGCCGGAGCAGATGCTCGCCGTCGGCGACATCGTCGAAATGGTCGATGCCCTGCTGCGGTTGTCGTCGCGGGCGGTGGTGCCGAACATCGTGCTCTCTCGCGCGGGCACCGACGCCTACCGCGCATAGCGACCTCCCTGCCGCCGGATTCCGATCCGGCGGCAGAATTCGACGGATGGAGCGGACTTTCGAGGAATTGCTCGACGACGCCGCGGCGGCACCGGTGCACGGCTGGGGTTTCGAGTGGCTGGACGGGCGGGCCACCGAACAGCGGCCGTCGTGGGGTTATCAGCGATCGATGAGCGCGCGTCTGGCGACCGCGACGGCGGCACTCGACCTCGAAACCGGCGGCGGTGAAGTGCTCGCCGAGGCCGACACGTTCCCGCCGACGATGGCGGCGACCGAATCGTGGCCGCCGAACGTCGCCGCGGCGACCGCGCGGTTGCATCCCCGCGGGGCCGTGGTGGTCGCCACCGCCGAGGACGCCCCGCTCCCGTTCGCCGACGCCGCCTTCGATCTCGTGACCAGCCGGCATCCGGCCGTGGTCCGGTGGCACGAGATTGCCCGAGTGTTGCGGCCCGGCGGCACCTACTTCGCGCAGCACGTCGGACCCGCGAGCGCCTTCGAACTGATCGAATACTTCCTCGGACCGCAACCCGAGGCCCGGCGCCTACGCCACCACGACGACGAAGCCGCCGCCGCGCGCGCCGCGGGACTGCGGATCGCCGATCTGCGCCACGAACGACTGCGGATGGAATTCTTCGATATCGGAGCGGTCGTGTACCTCCTGCGCAAGGTGATCTGGCTCGTCCCCGGTTTCACCGTCGATCGCTATCACGACCGGCTGCGTGAACTGGACGACCGGATCCGGCGGGAGGGGTCGTTCGTCGCTCACTCCGCACGCACGCTGTTCGACGCCGTCAAGTCCTGAGCCGGCGGGGCTATCGGCCTTCACCGGCACGGTTCCGACTGTTAGCTGTGAATGTGCTGTGGCCCACTCGAGAAGGGCGACATTTCGCGCGGCGACGCACCCGCACTCGCCGTCACCAACGGGAGTTCGCTCCACCCCGGGAGCGGACACGATGCGGCGATACAGATGACCTCATTGCCCTTTCCGGGGCGACGCCGCCGCTCACAAGATCAACAGAAAACGGGCCTTGACGTCGAGGATGCCCCGGCAGACTCCAGCAAACAGCACCGGACGAGCGAAGGCGTCAACCCCCGGACAGGGGTTTGCCCGCTTTCGCGGTCGGGAAATACCTTCTGAGTTTGCTAGGTATTCGCGGGTCTGTCCGCGAGAGGTACAGCGGCGGAACCGATCGGCGGGCGCCCACCACGTCGCCGGTGGTTCCGGATTGCGGACGACGCGAGGAGGACTGCCATGACTTTTCTGGCCCTCGGCTTTCTGCGCACGGAGGTCTCCCACCTGCACCAGGAATGGGATGCGGCGCAAATCCGTTGTCTGGCAAGACGTCTGGGCTACGCGCTTTCGGAAACGGTCGCCTTCGGCGATCGCACCGACAACCCGGTTCAGTTCCTGATCGGTGCGGCGATCACCCAGGATGCCGAGGCGGTGATCGTGCCGAGTATCGAGCACTTCCCCGACGGCATCGTGCCCGCCGAACTCATCGAGGTCACCGATGTGATCACCGTGCGGCCGGAACGCACCTACGCGCGCTGGCCGCTCGGGGAGCCACCCGGCACGGGCGCGAACTGATCCGTCACTACCGCTTGCGCCGCAGCAGCCAGACCGCGGCGAGCGCTCCCGCCGCGGTGACGCCGATCGCCGGCAGCGGAATCTGCTTGACGACCTGCGCGGCCCGGTCCGCATTGTCCTGAGCGGACCGGGCACCGCGATGCAGCCGCTCGCGGGTGCGGCCGGGCACGTCGAGCTTGTCGCTGAGCGCCTGCACGGTACGGCCCAGTTCCTCGCGCGTCAGATCGCGGTCGTAACGCAACGCTTCCGGATCGGAAGGGATGTTCATCGCCGAGTCCTCTCCTTGATGACGGCCACGTCTTCCCGGACGTTCGCGGCGGCCTGCTCGGGTATCGGCGGACTCCCCTTGCGGATGCTCGTCCGCCCGAGGAGACCGAAGACGCCGGCGACCACGGCCAGCGCTGCGGCCACGATCAACGCGGACGCCCAGACGGGCAGTACCAGCGCCAAGGCCGTGATCGCGGCCGCGACCAGGGCGCCGAGGACGGCCAGCCCCAGCACGGCGGCCGCGCCGAGCATGCCCGCACCGGCTCCCAGCCGCTTGGCCTTGCCCTGCGCCTCGACAACCGCCAGTTTCGCCTCTTCGCGCACCAGCCGGCTCAATTGCTCCGTGGTCGTGCCGACCAATTCGGCCACCGACGCCGTCTCCGGCGCTCGGCCGTTCTCGATATGCGACATCTGACCAACCACTCCTCCGGGCACCGATCGAATCGGGCGAACTCGCCCCGCCCGCGAGCGAACCGCCTCTCCGGTTATTGCCCGCGATACCCGCGAAATCGGTGGCGACACCTCCTCCGGTGCGCGCGGGCGACGAATGTCGCGTGCGGCGGGCGGTTAACTCTTTGCGCCGGAAAGCAATTGCCCGGCCGGAGAGAGCCACGAGTACCCAGCAGGTAGATTGACAACCGTGACCAATACTTCCGGAGACGCGTATCCCCTCGCCGACGCGATGACCACCTCGGTCAGCGTGCACGACGATGCGACCGTGCTCACGGTGGCCGGCGAGGTCGACCTGGCGACCGCTCCCGCACTGGAGAGTGCGATCGAGGCGACCCTCGGCGGTAAACCCGCGGCACTGATCATCGACTTGTTGCAGGTGAGTTTCCTGGCCTCGGCCGGAATGGCCGCGCTGGTGGCCGCCCATCAGCGGGCCGGTTCCGCGACGCGCATCGTCCTGGTCGCCGAGGGACCGGCCACCAGCAGACAGCTCAAACTGACCAATCTCGATCAGGTGTTCGCCCTGCATCCCACCCTCGACGCCGCGCTCGCGGCGCTGCATCAGGGCTGAGCCGAGACGGCCGGCAGACCGGGAACGGGCTGCCGGCCGGAGCGATCAGACCAGCTCGCGCAGCTGTTCGATCAGTTTGACCCGTTCCCCCGCGGTCGCGGCGAGCGGTACCACGTTCAGCACCGTGACACCGGCCTCCCGGAACGCCGCCACCCGCTCCTTGACGAAGCTCGCCGAACCGATCAGCGAGATGTCACGCACCAGTTCGTCGGGCACAACCTTGGCGGCCTCGTCCTTCTTACCGGCCAGATACAGCTCCTGAATACGGTCGGCCTCGGCGCCGTACCCGTAGTGCGTGGCCAGCGAATGGTAGAAGTTCTTGCCCTTAGCGCCCATACCGCCGATGTAGAGCGCCAGATGCGGTTTCACGAACTCCCGCAGCGGCTCCACGTTGTCGCCGATCGCCAGCGCCGGTCCGGCGTAGATGTCGAGGTCGCCGAGTTCCGGATCGCGTTTCGCGGTGCCGGCGGCCAGCGCCTCACCCCACACGTCGCGGGCCTTCTCCGGCAGGAAGAAGATCGGCTGCCAGCCCTCGGCCAGTTCCGCGGCCAACTGCACGTTCTTCGGCCCCAGCGCGGCCAGCAGCACCGGGATGCGATCACGCACCGGGTGGTTGATCAGCTTGAGCGGCTTGCCCAGCCCGGTGCCGCGTTCGGCGGGCAGCGGGATCGTGTAGTACTTGCCCTGATACTCCAGGCGTTCGCGCCGCCACACCTTACGGCAGATCTCCACGACCTCGCGCGTGCGGCCGATCGGCGCGTCGTAGGGCACGCCGTGGAACCCTTCGATGACCTGCGGACCCGAGGCGCCCAGGCCGAGGACGTAGCGGCCGTCGGAGACGTAGTCCAGACCCGCCGCGGTCATCGCGGTCAGCGTGGGCGTTCGGGTGTAGAGCTGCAGAATGCCCGAGGCCAGCTGCACCCGCTCGGTCTTGGCCGCCAGATAGCCCAGTCCGCTCACCGCGTCGTAGGAGTAGGCCTCGGGCACGAAGACGATGTCCAGGCCGGCTTGTTCCAGGTCGGCGACCTCGGCCGCGACCTCCTTGAAGCCCCCCGCATAGTTGATGCCCAACCCGATCCGCATCTTATGCAACTCCGTTCATATGCAACTAGTTGCAGTGAGGTTATCGCACTGCACCACCCGTCACAAACCGCGATCCGCGACCACGGCCGGGGTGGCCTCGGGTTCCATCCTGCACACCGCCCGCACGCCGTCCGCGACAGGGCGGCGCGGCCCGCTCGATGACCGGTCGCGCGGCCCGGTACGGTTATCGGCGTACCGCACGCCGATTCCTCGAAACGGGAGGCCCCGCAGCATGTCTCAGGACACCGCATCGTCGCCGGACACCACGACGTTCGGAGAGTCGACGATCGGCCGCTACCTGGACGATCTCGCCGCCAAGATCCCCGCCCCCGGCGGCGGTGCGGTCGCGGCGCTGCACGCCGCTCAAGGCGCCGCCCTGGTGGCGATGGTGGCCCGCTACACCACCCGCGCCAAGGATGCCGACAACCGCCCGGCGATCGATCGGATCATCGCGGCCGCCGACGCCGCCCGGGAGCGCGCACTCGCCCTGGCCGACGCCGACGCCACCGCCTTCACCGCCGTCGGCGCCGCCTACAAACTGCCCAAGGACACCGACGAGCAGATCGCGGCCCGCAAGGAGGCGATCGCCTCGGCACTGCTGCAGGCCGCGCGAGTGCCGGCCGCGGTGGTCGCCGAAGCCGACGAGGTGCTCTCACTGGCCGCGGATCTGCTGCCGATCGGCAATCCGAACGTGGTCACCGACATCGGCGCCGCCGCCGATGCCGCCCGCGCCGCCGCCGCCAGTTCACAGTTGAATATCGCCATCAACGTCGGCTCGCTCGGCGACCACGAGGCCGAGGAGTTCGCGCCCACGCTGCAGCGCATCGACGAGATCTTCGCCCGCGCGGACGCGCTGCACACAGACGTTCTCGCTGCCGTCGTCGGCTGATCGCACTACCACACCCCCTCGGCTAAACCTGGTTTGCCACACCGTAACTGTCGTTACGAAGCGAAAACTATTCCGGCGACCATGATCATCCGGAACTAGGATCGAGGTCCTGATACGCAAACCACCTGAGGGGGTGGAGCCATGAGGAACATGATGCGTCATTTGTTCCTGGCGACAGTCATCGCAGTACTGGCCGCAGTCACCACGGGCACCGCGGCAGCGGTGCTGGCCACACCACAGACCACATCCGTGGCCTCGATTTCACCGGGCAACGGCGCCGTCGTCGGAATCGCCCATCCGATCACCGTCCGATTCACCGCACCCGTCACCGATCGCGCCCGCGCCGAACGGTCCGTGCACGTCGGCGCGCAGACCGGTTCGTTCTCGTGGACCAACGACAGGGAACTGGTCTGGAACTCCACCGGATACCTGCCGGCCGATGCGCGATTCACCGTGACCGCGGGCAACGCCCGGTCCGAATTCCGGACCGACGGGGGGACCAGCGCCGATGCCGACATGTCGGCGCACACGTTCACCGTGTTCATTCCCGGACAGGCGCCGCGGGTCATGCCGGCCTCGATGGGTAAGCCCGGACGCGAGACCCCGGTCGGCACCTTCCCCGTGATGGAGAAGGACCGCACCATCATCTTCGACTCGCGCACCATCGGCATTCCGCTCGACGACCCGGAGGGCTACTACCTGACCGGCGAATTCGCCGAACGGCTCACCTCGGGCGGCGTCTTCGTGCATTCGGCGCCGTGGTCGGTCGGCCAGCAGGGTAATTCCAACGTCAGCCACGGCTGCATCAACCTGGCCCCCGCCGACGCCGAGTGGTACTACGACAACGTGAGTGTGGGCGATCCGGTGACCACCCACTGGTGATCAGCGCGTCGCTTCGGCCGCCTCCACCACGTGCCGCATCAGCAGCGCGGTGGTGACCGGTCCGACACCGCCGGGCACCGGACTCAGTGCCGCTGCCCGGCCTTCCACCGAGCCGGCGTAGACATCGCCGACGATGCCACCGTCGGGTCCCTCGTTGGTCCCCACGTCGATGACCACCGCGCCCTCGCGCACGTGATCCCCACCGATCAGTCCGGCTCGCCCGGCCGCCGCGACCACGATATCGGCGGCCGAGGTGACCGCCGGCAGGTCGGTGGTCCGCGAATGGCACACCGTCACCGTCGCGTTCTCCGCCAGCAGCAGCTGCGCCAAAGGTTTGCCGACCACGTTCGAACGGCCGACAACCGCCACATGCCGGCCCGACAGCGCGATGTCGTGATGCTTGGCCAGCTCCACCACCGCCTGTGAGGTGGCCGGCGGGAATCCGGGCAGTCCCGCGGCCAGCAGTCCCAGCGACAGCGGGCTGACGCCGTCGACGTCCTTGGCCGCGGCGATGGCCGAGCTGACGTCGTTGAGTTCCACACCGGCAGGCAGCGGCGTCTGCAACATCACCGCGTGCACCGCCGGATCCTCGCTGAGTTTCGCCAGCGCGTCACGAATCTCCGCCGCACTCGCCTGCGCACCGAGATCATTTGTCTCGCAGTCGATTCCGAGGCGCCCGGCCGCGCGCTGCAATGAGTTGACATACCACCCGCTGGCCGGATCGTCGTTGGCCACCACCAGCACCAGACGGGGGGCGGCCCCGGCTTCGGCCAGCGCGGCGGCGCGGTTCTTCGTCTCGGCGTTGAGGTCGGCGGCGAGTTGTTTCCCGGTCAGCGGTAAGGTGTCCACCCGGCCACCCTATCGGGCCGCGCACCAGCGCGGACGGCCGCCGCCACCCGCGCGAATGCCGACTCGAGCGGGAGTAAATCCGGGGCCTTCACCGAATCGGGTCGTATGGTGGGCACGGCTGTGCCCATGCCCCACCCCACCCACGCGGGATCCCGCTCGCCCGGAAAGGTGACGACTGCAGTGAACATCGCCAGACGTGTGAAACATCTTCTCGTCGCGGCCTCGGCGGCCGCGCTGCTGGCCGGACCGCTCACCACGACGGCCACGGCCGCCGACGGACCGGCGCCGCTCTACAACTCGGCGCAGGAGAACTTCGTCAACGGCAACGACGCCGCAGGTCTCGCCGACCTGCGCTCGCTGCTGGACAGCACCCCCGACGACGCGCAGGCGCTGGCCCTGCAGGGCATCTGGTCGGACTACACCGGCGATCTGCTCACCCGTGAGGCCGCGTTCAACCGGCTGGCGGCCATCGACCCCGGCATGGCTCAGGGGGCCCGCAACCTCATCGGCGCCATCGGCGCGGCCGTGGGCACTCTGCCCAATCCGCTCCCGGCGCTGGTCGGCCCGCAGACCGGCATCGTCGTGCTCGGCTACGGGCTGCTACCCGACGGCAGTCTGCGCCCCGAACTGGTCAACCGGCTCACCGCCGCGTGGTTGCAGGCGATCGCGGCGCCGATGTCGCCGATCGTGGTAACCGGCGGCAACCCGCAGAACGGCGTGCCGGAGGCGGCGGCGATGGCGGGCTGGCTGATCGGCCACGGCATTCCGGCCTCCCGCGTGCTGGTCGAGGACCGCGCCAATTCGACCGTGCAGAACGCGCTGTTCAGCACCCAGATGCTGCGAGACGCCGGCGCGACCAGTGCGGTCGTGGTGACCTCACCGAACCACATCCGCCGCGCGGTGGCCGATTTCATCGTCGCCGGCACCCGCGTGGTCGGGGCGATGACCTCGCTCGACCAGCTGGTGTCGCAGCTGCCGCCGCCGAGCAAGACCGCTCAGCGCGGCATCTATCTCGACGCGACCCGCACCTTCCTGCTGCCGGCGGCCCGCTGACCGGTGCTCGCGCACGAAAAATTGTGGTTGACGCCGTGCCGACAATGATGGGGTGATCGACCCCGAATCCGAAGAATCCGGCACCGACGCGATCGTGGCGGATCTGCGCCGCGCCGGATGCGTCTTCGCCGAGGAGGAAGCGGCCTTGCTCCGGCAGGCCGCCTCCTCACCCGGCGAACTGTCCGCACTCCTCGCCCGCCGCATCGAAGGCATACCGCTCGAATATCTGGTGGGCTGGGCCGACTTTCGCGGTGTCCGGGTGGCGCTCGACCCCGGCGTCTTCGTGCCGCGGCAGCGCACCGCGTTCCTGATCGACGAGGCGCTCGAACGCACCGCCGCCCGGCCGGGTGATCGGCGCACCGTGGTCGACATGTGTTGTGGCTCCGGCGCATTGGGCCTGGCGGCGACGACCGCACTGCGCGCCGGTGGGGTGGACGTCGAGCTGCTCGCCGCCGATATCGACACCGTCGCGGTGGCGTGTGCGCGGCGCAATCTGGAACCGCTGGGCGCGCAGGTGTTCCAGGGCGACCTGTTCGCCGCCCTGCCCGGCGAACTGATCGGACGCGTGGATCTGCTCCTGGCCAACACCCCGTATGTGCCGACGGCGATGATCGCCCGGATGCCGCCGGAAGCCCGCGACCACGAACCCCGCACCGCCCTCGACGGCGGCGAGGACGGACTCGACGTGCTGCGCCGCGTGGCCGACGCCGCCGGGCGGTGGCTGACGGTCGACGGCTGGATGCTGGTCGAGATCGGCACCGCCCAGATCGACGCCGCGACCGCGATCGTCGCGGCAGCGGGGCTGCGGCCCGCGATCGCGGAATCGCCCGATTACGGCGCGACCGTGGTGTGCGGAACCAGAACACACGCCGGCTGAGCGGCCGGAGCTAGCTGCCGATGCCGCGGCGGAGGTCGTCGGCCGTGCGCAACCGCGCCCGCACCTCCGCCATATCCGCCTCGAGCGCACCGAGATCCGGTCGGGTGGCCGCCGTGGCATAGTCGGCGACACCCGCCTCGACCGCCGCGACGGCACGTTCGGCCTGTGCCCGCTGCGCGGTGCGCGCGTCGGGATGCAGCATCGAGATCGCGACCAGGTGGTCGTCGAGAGCCAGTGCCGACTGCTCCAGATCGGCCCGGAGGGTGACCGTTGCCGCCGTGTCGTATGCGGTCACCGCGCGCACCGCCGTCATCGCATCGCGCAGGCGGCGGTGCAGGCGGGCCTCGGGGTCGTGCGATCGCGCCCACGCCGACGGTGCGCGGGTGGCCGTGCCCGGCACCACCTGGTTCTCGGCGGCGATACGGCGGCGCTGATGCGCCAGGGCCACCGCGCCGGCCGCGATCGCCCCGCCCACGATCACCAGGAAGGCCGGCACGAGCAGTAGCAGCACGAACATGTCAGCTCCCGTGATGAACGACGGTGGTGTGGCCGGTGCTGTGATGGTGGGTTCCGCCGCCGTGCCACATCGAGAAGGCGACGACCGCGCCGATGATGAGCAGCGTCACGACGGTGACGAAGGCGGCGAGTTTGACCTTGCTCCACGGCCGCTGCCCGACGACCTCACCGGTCAGGCCGTTGATGTAGACCCGGAACGGGGTGTTCGCGTAGACCACGGTCAGCAGCCAGATCGGCAGCAGAATGTGCTTGTACGCCAGCGAATTCCAGCTCGACCGCAGATCGTGGACGCGCTGGCGGTCGCCGCCGATGTCCGCGCGCACGGTCTGCTCGATGACCTTCTCCATCCGGGTGCGGGCGACCGGGAACATCTGCTCGGCGTCGCGATCGTAGGTGCGGGCCAGATGCCCGGCGACGTACTCCGGCGAATAGCCGGTGGCCTCCGCGACCGGCCAGGGTTCGAGTTCGGCCACGCGTGCGCTGTCGTCGATGTCGTTGGCGAGGATCGGCAGATCGTCGAATCGGTTGCCGACCTCACCCATCGCCGGATACCAGCGAATTTCGGTGCGGCTCTTCAGCTCTCCGTCGTCCCAGTAACGTTCGGTGTACTCTTCGCCGCGTTCACCGCGATACCACGTGTGCACGTCGGCGTCGTAGGTGAAGTAGGCGTGGTAGACGCTGGCGAGCGAACCGAGCCGCTTGTACTTCTTGAACGCGGTCGGGGCGAACCACCGTCCGGAGACCCACTTCTCGACGCGTTCACGCGCGGTCTTCTCGTCGATGCGGAACGGGACGACACCGTCCACCGGCAACCGGGCGGGAGCATTGTGCACGTCGTCACGCTGGATCGGCGTGGCACAGTAGGGGCAGCGGGTCGCGGTCAGACTGCCGACGAAAGTGGTTGTGCCACCGCAATTCTGGCACTTCACCTCTCGTTCCCCGGTGACCTCCGGGCCGGCGGTCACGGCCTGCAGCGCACGCAACTCCCCCATCGCCTGCCGCAGATCCCGCGCGACGACCGGCGCCCGCGGCGCCGACAGCGGCGAGTAGTTCCCGCAACTGGGACACCGCAACTGCTGCGAGGCGATATCGAACACCAACTGGCCACCGCAGGCCGTACAGGGGTAGGTACGCGTCAGTTCGGTCCGGTGCAGCATGGCCGGATCTGCGGAACCCTGCGGGGCCATACGAGGTGGCGACCCATCCTCGAAGCCGCCGGATAGGTCGTTCCCGCGACCGAGTGGCGTCGTGGCGGGCGGCGGGACGGGCGGTGTCATGCCTGGCTGCGCGCCACCTGGTCGCGTGGCAGGCGGCGGAATGAGGGCCGTTGTGCCAGGCGTCGAGCCGAGTGGGGGCATGGCAGGCGGCGCGCCGGATGGCGTCGTGGCCGCCGGCGGATAGAGCGCCGGGCCGACGCCCACCGGTGGCGGCGTCGTGCCGTCCCGCATGCGGTAACCACCGCCCGGCATGGGTGACGGGGGCATACTCCCCGGCTCGCGATTGCCACCGGGCGCATGTGACCGCAACGGAGGCACCCCCTCGGTTTCGCGATAACCATCCAGCGCAGGCGGCCGCAGCGGAGGTGGCGTCATACCCTCGGATTCGCCGTGGCTGCCCCGGAGCGGTGGCGGCACCGGAGACGAGTTCGGTTGTGGGCGTGGGTCGTTCATCGGTCCCCCGGTTCGCTGGTGTGCGGCTAGCCGGCGGGAGGCGGCGGGGGCGGGGTGCCGGGCAGCGGCGGCGGACCACCGAACAACGACTGCAGCGCGGGGACGGTCGAGGCCGCGGCCCACGCGGACATGCCGGTGGTCCAGACGTTCGTCTGCGGGGTGAGGCGGCCGGCGGCGACGAACTGGCGTAGCTGGTCGACCGGGAAGGGACCCGCCGCCTGCCCGTCGAGGTCGATGTGGAACTGCTGCTGCACCGGAAGCGGCGGTGGCTGCTGCCCGTAGCCCGGCTGGGCGTAGCCGGCGGCGGGCTGGGCGAACGCGCCCTGCATCGCGCCCGCCATCTGCCCGCCCAGGGCCACGCCCATTCCGGCCTGCATCGCCGCGCCCATCGCACCGCCGCCGGGATTCTGCGCGGCGGCGAGCATCGCGTCGGCCGCCTGCACCTGCTGGTACCGGTTCGGATCACGGACGTTGTCGGCGAATCCACTGGCCTCGACGCCCCGGGCCACACCGCGGGTCATCGCCTGCTGGATCTCCTCCGGCAGCGAGATGGTCATGGTGACCGCGTCGACGCCCAGTCCGAACGGCGCCACCCGCTGCGCCACGAATTCGCGGAGCTTGTCGGACAATTCGACCTGACGCCCCTGCAGATCGATCGCGCCGAGACCGGTGGCGAGCACCATATCCGAGAACGCGAGCGCGACCGTGCGCCGCAGCAGATCGGTGATCTGCTCCATGTCGACGACGCTCTCGGTGCCGATCACCTGGCGCAGGAACACGGCCGGGTCGACCACCTTCACGATGGTGGTGCCGTTGGCGCGGACCTGCACCATGCGAAAGTCGGGGTCGCGCACCGTCACCGGTTGCGGTGTGCCCCAGCGGAAATCGGTGACCGGCCGGGTGTTGACGAAATACACCTCCGAGCGGAACGGGCTGTTGAACCCTTGCTTCCACCCCTGCAGGGTGGACATGATCGGCATGTTCTCCGTGGTCAGGGCGTAATGGCCGGGCTCGTAGCGGTCGGCCAGCTGCCCTCGGTAGACGAAGACGGCCTGCTGGCCCTCGCGCACGATCAGTTCGGCGCCGTTCTTGATCTCGTTGTCGTAGCGCGGGAATCGCCACGCCAGCGTGGAATTCGTATCGTCGAGCCATTCGATGATGTCGACGAATTCACCGCGGATCTTGTCCATCAGGCCCATGCG
>NZ_BAFQ01000107.1 GCF_000308375.1 Nocardia aobensis NBRC 100429
ATCGCCCGGCGGCTGCCGGTGACCGCGGCCTTCACCTGCAGCAGGTCCTGACACGTCTCGATCAGGATGGCGTCCGCGCCGCCGTCGAGCATGCCCAGCGCGGCCTCGGTGTAGGCATCGCGCAGCGCGACGTAGGGAGCATGGCCCAGGGTGGGCAGTTTGGTGCCGGGGCCCATCGATCCCAGCACGTAGCGGGGCGTGCCGTCGCCGGAGGGACCCATCTCGTCGGCCACCTCGCGGGCGAGCCGGGTGCCGCGTTCGGACAGATCGCGGATCCGGTCGGCGATGTCGTAGTCGGCCAGGTTGGGCAGATTGCAGCCGAAGGTATTGGTCTCGACCGCGTCGGCGCCGGCCTCGTAATAGGCGCGGTGGATGCCGCGCAGCACGTCCGGGCGGGTCTCGTTGAGAATCTCGTTGCAACCCTCGAGGCCGCGGAAGTCGTCGAGCGTCAGATCCGCGGCCTGCAACATGGTGCCCATCGCCCCGTCGCCGATCACGACACGCCGGGCAAGCGTGTCGAGCAACGTGGTATCGAACTCGGCGCGGGAGGACACAGACATGTACCCCAGAGTAGTGGGCGGCCCCGACAATCCTGACCACCGGACCGGGCGGCCCGCACCACATCGTCCTCGACACGCGGTATCCCGCAATATGCGGTGAACGACACCGCCGCCACGCCGTAGGCTGACCGGGTGAACCCCAGTGCCTCATCCGATCCGGCAATGCCTACGTTGCGCGATCCGGTTCTCGTCGCCGCCTTCGAAGGCTGGAACGACGCGGCCGACGCCGCCAGCGGCGCCGTCGAACATCTGGAATTGATCTGGGACGCCGAACCGCTGGCCGAACTGGATTCCGAAGACTACTACGACTACCAGGTCAACCGGCCGACCGTACGCCAGGTCGACGGCGTGACCCGCGAGATCCAGTGGCCCTCGACCACCCTGTCGGTGTGCTCGCCTCCCGGTAGCGAGCGCGACATCGTGTTGCTGCACGGCATCGAGCCGAATATGCGCTGGCGAGCGTTCTGCTCCGACATCATCGAGCTGATCGAGCAACTGCAGGTGACGACGGTGGTGATCCTGGGAGCACTGCTCGCGGACACCCCGCACACCCGGCCGGTCCCGGTCACCGGCACCGCCTACAGCAAGGAAGCGGCCGAACAGTTCAGCCTGGAACAAACGCGCTACGAGGGACCGACCGGCATCACCGGCGTGCTGCAGGACGCGTGCGTGCGAGCGGGCGTGCCGGCCATCTCCTTCTGGGCGGCGGTTCCCCACTACGTCTCGCAGCCGCCGAATCCGAAGGCGACCATCGCGCTGCTGCGCCGGGTCGAAGACGTGCTCGATCTCGAGGTGCCGCTGGGCGAGCTGCCCGCGCAGGCCGAGGACTGGGAGTCGGCGGTCGACGAGATGACCGAGGGTGACGAGGAGGTCACCGAATACGTGCGGTCGCTGGAGGAGCGCGGCGATGCCGCGGTCGACCTCGACGACGCGATGGCCAAGATCGACGGCGACGCGATCGCCGCGGAATTCGAGAAGTATCTGCGCCGGCGAGGCGGCGGCAAGGGCGGCTTCGGCCTGTAACCGGTGGCGGCGCCGGACACTCGGCCGGCGGGTGGGTCCCGCGGCCGCGTGCCCGGCGACCGGCCGCACACGGTCAGGTCTCGATGGTCAGCACCTGGGCTTCCGCGTCGTGGGCCAGCTTCGCGATCAGCACGTCGCGCGGAATCGTCTGGCCCGCAAGATGATCGAGCGACGGAACCACCACATGGTGTGCCTCGGCCCGCTTGAGCTCCGCCGTGAGCTCGGCGAACGCGGCGCCGTCACCCTGGGTCGATTCATGGAACGTCGCGGCGAAGCAGAGGCCGACTTCGCTGGCCAGGGTGCACATCGCATCCTCCAGCTCGGCAGCGTGACCGTCGGCTAAGTCGTCACGCACGTATCCATAGATCAACGCTTCCACCCGAACCTCCGTTTGGATGTGTAAGGGACTCGCTGTTCTGTTGTGGATCACCTGCTTGTGGATCACCCGCTGTGGACGGGAAAACCGCCCGAATCGAGCATCCGTCATCTGCAAATGCAATTGCAGATGTCAATGACGGACAACCGCGTGCCCTATCGGGTCCACCGGCGTTAACTGGTGGGATACTACAGACGTGGCCGTGAGTGACGATCGACCCGTCTGGGCTGTCAGGATGCGCTCCGAACGAGACGCGCGGGGGTGGTCCCAAGCGGATGCCGTCCGCGCGATGCGCGCGAAGTCATCCCACAACCTGCCGACAGACAGTACCCTCCTACGCAATTGGCGCCGTTGGGAATCGGGCGAGTCGCGCCCGGACGATTTCTACGCGCCGATCATCGCCACGGCGTTCGACACCGTCACCGCGGCGTTTTTCCCCAAGGCGCGCCCGAATCGGGACGACGAACTTTTGTCGTCAACGGGAATGGACACGCTCGAGTTCATCGGCCGGCTGCGGATGTCCGACATCTCTTCGGCCACACTGGATGCCATTCGCATCACCGCCGAGCGACTGTGCTGCGAATATCCCTTCGCCGACCCGCACGAACTGCATACCGAGGGCACCGCGTGGCTGCGGCGCATCACCTCGCTGCTGGACGGACGGCTGACCCTGGCTCAGCATCGCGAGGTGCTGGTCCTCGCCGGCTGGGTGGCGTTGCTGGTCGGCTGTGTCGACTACGACCTGGGCCGGCGCACCGCCGCGGAGGCGACCCGCCGCGCGGCGCTGTCGCTGGGCCAGGAGGCCGAACATCCCGAAATCGTCGGCTGGGGTGCGGAAATGGCGGCGTGGTTCGCCATCACCCAGGGCAATTATCGCGGTGCGATCGAGGTGGCCGAGTCCGCCCTCGACAACTGCCGTGGCATGGGTGTCGGCGTGCAGCTGGCGGCGCAGCAGGCCAAGGCCTGGGCGCGCATCGGTGATCGCGAGGCGATGGAACGCGCGCTCGAGCGCGGCCGAGATATCTTGCGGCAATTGGACAATCCAGTAAATCTGGACAACCACTTCGTGGTCGACGCGCAGAAATTCGATTTCTACGCCATGGATTGCTGCCGGGTCGCCGGTGACAACCGCCCGGCGGAAGCCTATGCCCGCCAGGTGATCCGCAGCGCCACGGGCCTCGACGGTTCGGTCCGCCAGCCGATGCGCGTCTCCGAGGCACAGCTGACCTTGGCCGTGGTGGCGGTCCGCGATCGCGATCTGGAGCTCGCCGTCGACGAGGCGATGCGCGCGTTCGAGGGCAAACGCCGCTCGCTGCCGTCGCTGCTGTGGATCGCGGGTGAGGCGGCGCGGGAGATGATCGAACGCTATCCGTCCGATCCCCGCACCCGCACCTATCTCGAGCAGTTGCGGGTCCTGTCGATGAGCTGAGCGGATTGCGTTGCGCCGCTGAATTGCGTTGCTGAATTGCACAGGGCCGCCGGGGTTGTACGCTGCGACGAATGGACTTCAGTCTGCGCAGCTGCTCGTGGCACGGGCACGCCACCTACGCCCCCGACGAAGCGGAACTCGCTGCGCGCCTGCATGTTTCGACGGCCGCGGGCGAGGCCTGGCGGTGTCTGCGCTGCGGGAATTTCGTGATCGGCGAGCCGCGGGGGCGCGGCCCGGCCGATGCGGCGCCCGAGGTGCCGCGTGGGCGGCTGCTGCGCGACCGGCTGATCATGCGGCTGCTGGCCGCCGAGCGCGTGGTGCGCGGACTGGTGTTCGTGGTGCTCGCCGCCGGGGTGTTCAAGGTGCGCAATTCGCAGGAGCAGTTGCATGCCGCCTTCGATCGGGAGCTGCCGCTGATCCGCCCACTCGCCGACCAGATCGGCTGGAATCCCGACAATTCCAAGATCGTCGCGTTCATCGAGAAGGGCTGGACGCTCTCGCCGGCCGTGCTCACCTGGATCGCGGTGGGGTTGCTGGCCTATGCCGTCATCGAATTCGTGGAGGCCGTGGGCCTGTGGTATGTGCAGCGCTGGGGCGAGTACTTCGCGGTGATCGCCACCTCGCTGTTCCTGCCGCTGGAAATCTACGAACTCACCGAGCGCATCACCGTCATCCGCGCCGGCGCGCTGGTGATCAACGTCGCCGCGGTGCTCTGGTTGCTGTGGTCCAAGCGGTTGTTCGGCCTCAACGGCGGTGGCGCCGCCTACCACCGCGAGCACAGTGAGGAGAGCCTGCTGACCGTGGAACGCTCCGCGGTCGCCACCGAAGCGGGGTGACGGCACGCCGAGGCCCGGGTGCGCCGCCGCGGTGCATGGGCAGGTATTACGCTCGTGCCGGTGACCGAGTCCGCTGACCGATTGCTGCCCGCCGAACCCGCACTGTTCGACGGCGTCTCCCCCACCCGGGGCGAGACCGTGATCGAGGGCGCGGACCGGCTGCGGTTGTTCTCCTTCGCCACCGCCGACAAACGCAACGACTATCTGTGGGTGCTGCGCGCGTTCGACCATGCCCGCGCTGCCTATGTGGTGCTGCTGCACGCCTCCGATGTGTCCGACACCCTGGCCCGGATGCCGGATGCCCCGCATCCCACCGCCACGGAGATCGGTCCGCTGCTCGAGCAGTTGCACACCTGGGGTGTGCTGGAACGCAGTTACGACGGCACCCGCGCGGCGACGCTCGCCGAATATCGCAACCGGCACTACGTCTATCAGTTCTCGCAGGCCGGATTTCAGGCGTACCGGGCGGTGAACGAGGTACTGGGCGCGCGCCTGGACGAGGCCTCGCTCTCGCGGCTGGTGCTTCCGGAACTGCTGGCCGATCTGCAGGCGCTGGCGCAGGCAAATCGCGACGGTGACGCCGAACGGGTGTATCGGATCCTGAAGCGGCTCGACACCGCGCTGTCCGAATTGGCCGACCGCGCGGCGCATTTCTACCTGACCCTCGGCGATCTGGTCCGCACGACCGAGGCCACGCCGGAAGCCTTTCTGGCACACAAGGATGCGCTGCTGGCGCATATGCGCGAATTCAGTATGGATCTGGCCCGCTACGCGCCCCGGCTGGCGGCCGCGATCGCCGAGGTCGACGACACCGGCGCCGAGTCGCTGATCAGCCGGGCCGCGTCCTGTGACGAGCGGGTGTTGCTGGACGTCGCTGCGCGCGAGGCCGATTGGCGGGCCCGTTGGCAGGGCCTGCGCGGATGGTTCGTCGCGGTCCGCGATCGCAGCGCGCCCGACCCCGGCGCCGAATCCGCGCCGGCGACCGAGGCCGAACGGTTGCGGGAGGCGACCATGAGCGCGATCGCCGCTGTGCTGTCGCTGCTGCGCCGCGTGACCGAAACGCGCAAGGGCGGGGTGAGCCGGGAGTCGGCGCTGCGGCATCTGGCCGGCTGGTTCGCCGCCGCGCCCACCACCGACAGTGCGCACGCCCTGTTCGACGTCGTGTTCGGATTGGGCAAACCGCGGCATCTGTCGATGGAACATCCCGACTCCGACATCATCCCCGCACACCGATCCTGGTGGGAGGCAGCGCCGCTGGAGATCGCGCGCACGCTCGCCGAAACCGGCCGCCAGCCCACTCCGGGCGCGCCCGCGCGGCTGGTGCGCAACGATGCCGGGGTGCGGCGGCTGCGCCAGGCCCAGCTGGAGACGCAGCGGGCCCGCGCGGCGGCCGCGATGTCGCTGGCCGCCGCCGATGTGCACGACCGGGTGCTGGACGAACGCGAGACCGAGGTCCTGTTGCGACTGCTCGACGCCGCCTCCACGGCGTGGGTGCCGGTGAGCGGCCGGGTGAGCACGACCGGCTCCGACAGCGGCGTCACACTGACGGTCCGCGAACATCCCGGCTCCACGGTGGTGCGCACCGCCCAGGGTCTGCTGTATCTGGATCACCGACGGCTCGAGGTGCGCGAGAACTCCCGCGCCCGTACCGCCTCCGGGCGGTCGTGATGCACGCGAAAACCATCGACCCGCTGGCGTTGGACAGCTACCAGCGCGCCGCGCGGGTCCTGCTGGCCAATCATCTGGTGACCCGGACCTTCCCGGATCGCATTGCGCTGCCGCTGATTCGGCGCTGGGCCACCGAACTGCGCGAGGACATGGCGGAGTTGCTCGGTTACCGGCTCGAGGTCACCGAGACGACGGCGCGGCTGTTCCCGATCCCGGACCGGCTCGACACCGGCCGTCCGGCCCGCACTCCCGCCGATCGTGTCTTCGACCGTCGCCGCTACGCGTATCTGTCACTCGCGCTCGCCGCGCTCGGTCGCGCCGGTGATCAGATCACGCTGTCGGAGTTGGCCGATCAGGTCGCCGCCTATGCGATGCGGGTGGAGGGGCTGGAACTGTCGACCGAACGGGCCGCCGACCGGGATGCGTTCGTGGACGCGGTGGCGTGGCTGGCCGCCCGCGGCGGGTTGTCCCTCGCCGACGGCGACGCCGGTGGCTGGGCGGCCGACCCGGAAGCGGGCGAGGCGCTCTACGACATCGACCGCTCGGTGGTGTTCGCGATCTTCCGGCCGCCGCGCGCCTTGCAGCACCTGCACAGCGTGCGCACCCTCCTGTGCGACGAGACCGACTCCGCCGCAACAACTTCCGTGCCGTCGCGGGCCGCGGCCGCGCGCCGGGTGCGGCGGGCGCTGATCGAACTGCCGGTCGTCTACACCGAAACCCTCGGTGCGGCCGAGCAATCCGCGCTGGGCAGCGAGAAGATCGTGGCGGAGGTGGAGTTGCTGACCGGGCTGCGCGCCGAACGCCGCGGTGAGGGTGTGGCCCTGATCGACACCTCCGGCCGGTTCTCCGATGTGCGGTTCCCCAGCACCGGAACGCTCGCGCAGGTGGCGCTGCTGCTGATCGGCGAGATCGCCGACCGGGTCCTCGACATCGACGATCCGCTACCTCGGCAACCGCGTCCGCCCGCTGCCACCGGTACGGCCGACGGTCTCGATGCCGCCATTCCGGCGGCGACCGTCTTCGCGCCGCTGGTCACGGCGCTGCAGGAGCCCGTCGACGCGGAAGATCCGGCCGGCGACGAGGAAGGCCCTGCGCCGGTCACTCATCCGTTCGTCGACGACGACTGGATTCGCGCGACGGTGCACGCCCTCGCCGAACGGTACGGTTCGACCTTCGCCGCCCAATGGCAGGCCGATGTGGGTGGGCTCACCACCGAGGTGGTCGGTCTGCTGGCTCGGTTGTCCCTCGTGGAGACGGTCGACGGCGGCGTCCTGGCCCTGCCCGCGCTCGCCCGCTACCGGGGTGCGGTGGTCACCGTGCGCACGCGGGCCGAATCCGAATTGTTCGCCTCGGCACGATCGCTGGGCGCGCACGCCACCGGGGAACCGGCGACCGCACCGGCCGGCGCCGCGCGATCCAATACCTCAGGAAAGGGGACGGAGTAACCCATGGACCTCATTCACGGTGGTGTCCGCTTCATTCCCACCCGCGCCGGGATCGTCAATCTGTGGGACTACCGGGATCAGGAATTCTGCTTCGCGGACGGACGGCTCGTGCTGCGCGGGCCGAACGGCTCCGGTAAGACCAAGGCGCTGGAGGTGTTGTTCCCCTTCGTCTTCGACGGCCGCATCGAGCCGCGCCGGTTGAATCCGTTCGCTGGTGAAGAGCGCACGATGAAGTCGAATCTGCTCTACCGCAAACAGGATTCGGCCTACTCCTACGTCTGGATGGAATTCGCGCGCGGGCGCTGGTCGGAGCCCGAGGTGGTGACCGTCGGCATCGGTATGCGCGCCACCCGCTCCTCGGACAAGGTGACACGGTGGTATTTCGTCGCCGACGGCCGGGTGGGCGTGGACTTCTCGCTGATCGGTCCCGACGATCGGCCCTTCACCCGCAAACAGCTGGCCGAGCAGATCGGCACCGACGCGATCGTGGACCGCCCGGTCGACTATCGCGCCGCGATCGACGCGCGCATGTTCGGCCTCGGCGTGCAGCGCTACGACCAGTTGATCAATCTGATTCTGACCCTGCGCCGCCCGCAGCTGGCCAAGAACCTCGATCCGCGCGGGCTGTCGCAGGCGCTGACCGACGGCCTGCGCCCGCTCGACGATCAGCTGATCCTCGACGCCGCCCGCTCGTTCAGCGATATGGAGGAGGTCGGCCGCACGCTCGAGGGGTTGGTCGCCGCCGACTCCGCGACCCGCACCTTCGTCGACGTCTATCGCAAATACCTTGCGGTGCAGGCGAAGTCGGATGTGGATCAGGTGCGCTCCCGGTTGGACGCGGTGACCCACGGCAGCACCGCGCTGTTCGCGGCCGCGGCACTGCGGCAGCGTCGCGAGTCCGAGCGCACCGCGGCCGAGCATCGCGGCGAGGAGGCCGATCGCGCCTACGAGCAGGCCCTCACCGATCGGGAGACGCTGCAGCGTTCCAGCGCCTACGAGGGTAAGCAGCAGCTCGACGATCTGGCCGATGCGGTGCGGCGGCTGGAGATTTCGGCGGCGGTCCACCGCGACAAGGCGACCAAGGCCCAGCAGGCGGCCGACCAGCGCGGCGACGAATACGAACGCGCCACCGCCGCGGTCACCACCGCCGCCGCGGCCCTGGCCCGCGGCGAGGACGAACTGCGCGCGGCCGCCGAGGAAGCCGGAATCGCCTGGGCCGCGCTGCCGGAACAGGCCCGCACCGGACAGCTCACCACCACCGTGCGCAGTCACGCCGAGGAACGCGACGCCGATGTGCGCGCGGTGCGCGAGGCGATGACGGTGGCCGATGCCGCCGCGGCCGACCGCACCCGCGCGGAACGAGCCGTGGAACGCGCGAGCCGCCACCGCGATACCGCCACCGCCGAACTGGCCGAAGCGGAGGCCGCGGTGGCGCTGTCGCGCGCCGATACCGCCGCCTCCCTGCGCAATTGGTGGGATACCTACCGCGACCTGCACGCCCCTGTAGCCGCCGGATTGTTCGAGGCGCTCGACGCCGCGCTCGCCGAGGCCGGCGGTGACGATGCGCCGCCGCTGCCGCAGGTGCTGGCCGAGCACGGTGAATCGCTCACCGAAACGCTGCGGGACCGCCGCCGGCAGGCCCGCGCGGCCGCGGATCAGGCGCGCGACCGGGCCGCGGCGCTGCGTGCCGAACGGCAGCGGGTCGGGGCCGAACAGGACGACGCGCCCCCGGCACCGCAGAGCCGCACCGGTTCCCGGGCGATGCGTGCGGGTGCACCGCTGTGGCGGCTGGTGCGCTTCGCCGACGACGTCGACGCCGAGCGTGCTGCCGGGATCGAGGCCGCGCTACAAGCCGCGGGCTTGCTCGACGCCTGGGTGGGAGCGAACGACGAAGCGCAGCAGACTGATTCAGACATCGTGCTGACCCCGCTGCCGCCCACCGCACGGCCCGACGGTCCCACCCTCGCGCAGGTGCTGGTGGTCGAGGACGGTGTCGGCGACGATTCCGATGCGCCGATCGCCGCGGTCTCGCGTACCCATCTCGCCGACATCCTGGCCTCGATCGCACTGAGCGACAACCACTCCCCTGCGTCCGAGAATCTGGTCGCCGTCGGCGGCGACGGCGGCTTCCGGCAGGGCGTGCAGCTCGGGCGCTACCACAAGCCGCAGGCGGAGTTCATCGGCGCCACCGCCCGGGCGCGGCGCCGAGAACGGCGCCTGGCCGATCTGGCCGAGGAGATCGCCGCCGCAGAACAGGCCGAGCAGAGCGCCCGCGCGGACGCCGACGAGGCCTCCGGCGAGTTGGCCCGGCTGGCGGCCGCCGCGAAGGAATTGCCGCGCAGCAGTGCGGTGATCGCGGCGCTGCGTTCGGTGTCGGAGGCGGCGGGTGTGCTGCGCTCGCATACCGAGGCGGTGGCGCAGGCCGAACACGATCTGGACCAGGCAGTCTCGGCGTTCACCGCGGCCGACAAGAAGGTGCGCGCGGTCGCCGCCGCCCGCAACGCACCTCGCGATCCCGCGGAACTGGACGCGCTCGCCGCGGCGGTCCGCCATTTCGAGAACACCGGCACCGCGCTGCTGCGGCTGCGCGGCGACCAGCAGCGCGAGGCCGAACGCGCCCGTGAGGCGAACGACCGGCTCGCCGAATCCCGGGATCTGGCCGAGGCTTTCGCCGAGGAGGCGGAGGCCGCCCGCGCCGGTTACGAGGAGCAGCTGCGCAAACTCGAGAAGCTGCGCGAGGCGTTGGGCGCCGACGCCGCCGATATCGACCGCGAACTCGAGCAGGCCCGCGAGCGCATCGACGCCGCCCGCGCCGAACAGCGCGCCGCCCGCAAGGCCGCCGCCGAGGCGATCGAAGCGGTCGGGTCGGCCGAGGGCGCCTATCGCGCCGCCCACGAGTCGCTCGGCACCGCGCTGACCGAATTGCTCACCGACGTCCGCCACCTCGCCCCCTACGCGCGGCCCGATCTGCTCTCGCTGCTGGGTGCGCCCACCGAGAGCCGGTGGCCGAGTTCACCGGCGGCCTGGTCGACCGCCGATCAGCTGCTGTATCGCATCGAATCCGGCGGGCCGGAGGGTGCGACCGCCGTCCTGCCCGTCGAGGTGCAGGAGTTGTTCGACAACCTCTGCGCCGCCACCGCTTCCGTGCGCGCCGGGGAGTCCGCCCGCAAGTCGACCCGCAGCGCGGTCACCGCGGCGCTGCAGGAATTCGACGCCGCACTGGCCTCCGCCCGCCAGGACTACCGCCTGCAATGGGATGCCGCCGACGGCTTGACCGTGGTGCAGGTGCACGACGACAACGGAATGGCGGCGCTGGCCGATTTCGCCGACCGCATCGCCGCGGCCCGCGCCGATCAGGAACTGCTGCTGACCGATGCCGAACGGCGCATTCTCGAGGATGCGCTGCTGACCGGCCTTGCCCAGCAGATTCACGAACGCACTTGCGACGCCCGCGATCTCATCGCCCGGATGGGCGCCGAGATGAAGCAGCGACGCATGTCCTCGGGTAACACCATCGGTGTGCACTGGGTGCTGGCCGACAATCTGTCGGAGTCGGCGCGCGCGGTGTGCAAGCTGCTCGACCGGGCGGCCACCGATCTGGGTCCCGGCGAATTGGCCACCGTGCGTGCGCATTTCGCCGCCGAGATTCGCGCGGCGCGGGCGGCGCATCCGGAACGGTCCTATCCGGAGATCCTGGCCACCACCCTGGACTACCGCACGTGGCGGGTGTTCTCGTTCACCCTGGTGACCGCCGACGGCTCCGAGGATCGGCTCACCGTGGCACGGCACAGCGCGCTCTCGGGTGGCGAACAGTCGGTGTCGCTGCATCTTCCGCTGTTCGCCGCCGCGCACGTGATGCTGGATTCGGCCGATCCGCAGGCGCCGCGGCTGCTCGCGCTGGACGAGGCGTTCGCCGGCGTCGACGACAACGGTCGCAGCGAATTGCTCGGCCTGTCGGTCGATTTCGATCTGGACCTGTTCATGACCGGCTACGACCTGTGGATCACCTACGATCACGTGCCCGCGTGCGCGCATTACGATCTCGCGCATTCGGCGGCCGAGAACACCGTCAGCGCGACGCTGCTGGTGTGGGATTCCTCGGCGCTGCTGGCCGAGCACGACGGCTCCGACCTGACCACCGCCCTGGGCTCCCCCAACCGGCGCCGCACCCCGCACACCGTCGAGGGCGGCATCACCTTCGACGAGGCGCTGGAACCGACCAGCTGAGCGTGACCCGTTGCGCGCCGGGCACATTCGACCCGGCGGCGCTCAGCGGTCGCCGAATGTGACCGAGAGCGAATCCCGGTCGCCGGGTGCGACCACGACGGTCAGCGGCGGATCGGGAATCGGCCGGTCGGAGGCGGCGTAGCCGACCCAGCCGGTGCCGACGAAGACCGCGATGAGCAGTGCGGTGGGCAGTTCCGGCAGCAGCCATCCGCACGGGATCGAGGCCAGACCGGTCTCGGGGATCAGCTGGACCGTGGGTATCTCCGGTCCGGTCTCGCTGTGCACCGCATTGCCACGTATCGCACCGCTCCGCCGTACCGGAACCCGCCCTCGCACCCGAACCTCCATCGCTTCGAGCGTCCCGGCCCGTCTGCCGGGAAACCGCCAGACATTTACAGTGCCCCATCCGCGAGTGCGCCACACCGGTATTGGACAGGACAATCGGCGTGTCTCCGAAAGTTTGCTGAATACCGGTTGGTAGCTATCCGATTCGCGAGTTTCGCGCTATCGGTGCGGCCGAACGCTCGCGTCGGGCCACCGGGGCGGGCAGGCGCCGCCGGGGAGGGTCTGCAACTCGAAGTGCCACCACTCGTTGTCGAACGGCCTGCAGAGCCCCCACCGGTTCCCGTTGTCCTGCAGCCACTGTGCGCCCTGCTGCGGGCCGACGTCGATCGCCTTACCGGTCACGTGCGTGGATTCGTCCGGCGGCAGCACCCACCGCCGCGCGGCGTCGGGGCCGCCGTAGGTGGCGATGCCCTGCTCCCACAGCTGTTCCTGCTCGTCGCGGGTGCGGTGACCGGACACGATCTCGAGCGGCACGCCCTGCTGATGGGCTTGGCGTTCGGCCATCGTGTAGGCGGCGGCCAGCAGCGGATCCAGTCCTTCGGTGCCGGCGGCGAATGCGGTGTGGGTGGGTTCGGCCAGACCCGGTCCCGCGGCTCCGGCCAGAGCCACACCGAACACCACGGCTGTACCAGCAAGTCCTCGCAGCATGAAACCGATCGTAACCAGCGCCGATCCGCACACCGCGCAACCGGGTGCCGGCCCGCCGTCGCGCCCGCGAGCCGCCGGGAACACCACCGCCTGACATTCCGGGTGGCTGCGTCGTCGTAAAGGACGTACCAGTTTCAGCCATCCAGGAGTTCCGGAAATGACCAGAATCGGCATCATCCTCGGCAGTACCCGCCCCAACCGCAACGGTGCGCAGGTCGCGCAGTGGGTTCTGGACTCGGCAGCGCGTCGCGGCGATGCAGAGTTCGAACTGATCGATCTGCGCGACCACCCGCTCCCGCATCTGGACGAGCCGGTGCCGCCGATGTTCGGTCCCTCGGTGCACGCGCACACCCGGGCCTGGGCCGAGCGGGTCGCCCAGTTCGACGGTTTCGTGCTGGTGACGCCCGAATACAACGGGGGTATGCCCGGGGTGCTGAAGAACGCCCTCGATCATGTGTTCGCGGAGTGGGTCGACAAGTCGGTCGGATTCGTCTCCTACGGCGCGAACGGCGGCGCCCGCGCGGTCGTGCAGCTGCGGGCGGTCTGCAGCTCGCTGGGCATGGCCGATGTGGGCTATCAGGTATCGATCTCGGTGCTCACCGATTTCGAGAACCACACCACGTTCATCCCGCGTGATCATCATGCCGCCGCGTTGGACAAGACACTGGACCAAGTCATCGCGTGGAGCACCGCGCTGGCCCCGCTTCGGGCCGGCGCCGAAACCACTCTCGCCAATTCCTGAGGAGCCGAACATGTCCGTATCCAACGACTTTCAGTCCCGCGCCGACCGCATTGCCTCCGACGAAGCCGAGATCCGCCGGCAGATCGACCGGGTGATCGAGGGATTGCGCGCCAAGGATCTCGACGCGGTGCGCCGGGCCTACGCGACCGACGTCGTGTCCTTCGATGTCGAGCCGCCACTCCAGCACGTCGGGATCGCGGCCAAACTCGACAACTGGGCCAAGGTGTTCCTGTTCTTCGAGGACGTGAACTACGAGATTCGCGATCTGACGTTCACCGTGGGCGAGGACGTGGCATTCGGGCACGCGTTCGCGCGACTGCACGGCACGATGAAGAACGGGGTGGCCAACAGCGGTATGTGGGTCCGGGTCACCTACGGAATGCGAAAGATCGACGGCATCTGGCTGATCGCGCACGACCAGGTGTCGGTACCGTTCGACATCGCCAGCGGCACCGGCGTCGTCGACCTCAAGCCCTGACAGGCTTGCGCGGTGTCAGCCGGAGGAAACGGCCTCCTCGTAGGCGCGCAGCGTCGTGATGACCAGGGCCCGCTGCTCCGCGGTCAGCGGGCCCAGCGCGGCGCGCCACCCCCGGTCCGCACCGCCGAGCCAGTCCGCCACGGCCGTTCGGTGCGCGTCGGCGATCGCGACGAGGGTGCGCCGCCGGTCGTTGTCGTCGGGGCGGCGTTCCAAGACGCCTTGGCGGCTGAGGTCGCCGATCATCAGGCTCACGGTGGTCGGCGCCACCTCCAGTCGCCTGGCCAGTTCGTTGACCGTGAGCGGCCCGTCGAACAGCACGTACGTCAACAACGACAGATGGCGCGGTGCCAGATCGAACGATCGCAGCGCTTCGGGCACCGGCAGGCGTTTCGCCCGGCCGACCAGTCGCGGCATGAGCAACACCATCGCCCGGACGCCCTCGTCCAGGGACAGCCCCTCGT
>NZ_BAFQ01000106.1 GCF_000308375.1 Nocardia aobensis NBRC 100429
TCCGGGGTCGCGGCGCCGGGCGGTGCGAAGGCGGTCGCCGAGGGCTGCTCCGGCGCCGAGGTGGTGCGTTCCCCGCCGCCGCGGTGTGGTTGTCATCGGACCCGGACGTCGCCACCAATCCGATGATCACGGCGACGACGAGGACGGCGGCAGCGGCGGCCGCCCAGATCCGCCGGTCGCGCAGCGGGCCCGGCTTCGGTTGCGGCGCGGGTGTTCTCGCGGTGGATCCGCCTGCGACGGCGGCGGCACCGGCCGCCGCGGTGGTCTTCTCGGGAGCCGCCAGCACCGTGGTCGCGGCGGCGTCGGCGCCCGGTTGCGGGAGCACCTTGGTGGCCGCGGGGACCAACGCCGCCGATCGGCCGTCGGCGACGGCCTCGAGCGCCTGTTGGGCTTCCCGCATGGTGGGCCGGTCGGCGCCGTCGGCGGCCAGCAGGCTCATCAGCACCGGGCCCAGCGATTCGGCGCGCTTCGGCTCGGGCACCTTGGCACTGACCACCGAATGCAGCACCGCCAGCGGGTTGTCCCCCTCGCCGAACGGAGGCGCGCCCTCGACCGCGGCATACAGCGTCGACCCCAGCGCGAACACATCGGATGACGGTTCCGGATCCTCACCGCGCGCGATCTCCGGCGACAGATACGCCGGGGTGCCGGCCAGGAATCCGGTCGAGGTGACCGTGACGTCACCGACGGCGCGCGAGATGCCGAAGTCGGTGATCTTCACCGTCCCATTGTCGGCGACGAGGATGTTCGCGGGCTTCACGTCCCGATGCACGATGCCGGCGTCGTGCGCGGCGGCGAGCGCCGCGGCGACCTTCGCCCCGATCCGGGCCACTTCACGCGGTTCGAGCGGGCCTTTGTCGCGCATCAGCGCCGCCAGGCTCTGCGCGTCGACGTACTCCATCACCAGCCAGGGCTGGCCGTCCTCCTCCGCGACGTCGAAGACGGTGACCGCGTTCTGGTGGTGCAGCCGTGCCGCGATGCGTCCCTCCCGCATGGCGCGCATCTTCGCTTCGAGCGCCTGCGCCTTGGTCAGTCCGGGCGCCAGCAGCAGCTGCTTGACCGCGACGGTGCGCCGCAGCCGAACGTCACTGGCGCGCCACACCACGCCCATGGCTCCGCTGCCGATGGGATCGGCCAGTCGGTACCGCCCGGCGATCAGCCGATCTGAAGTCATGGTGTCGAACCCCTCCTGCGCTCACACGCCGAGCACCCCACCACTATGTGTGACGCACGGAAACGCTAAAAGTTTACGCGTTGAAGTACTTGGCTTCCGGATGCAGCAGAACGAAGGCGTCGGTCGACTGTTCCGGATGCAGCTGCAACTCCTCCGACAGCGATACACCGATCCGGTCCGCCTCGAGCAGCGACACCAGTTTCGCGCGGTCCTCGAGTTCGGGGCAGGCGCCGTAACCGAAGGAGTAGCGTGCGCCACGGTAGCCGAGTTTGAAGTAATCCGTCACCTCGGCGGGGTCCTCGTCGGCGACCGAATGCCCTTCCAGCACAAGCTCTTCCCGGATCCGGCGATGCCAGTATTCGGCCAGCGCCTCGGTGAGCTGCACCCCGATGCCGTGCACCTCGAGGTAGTCGCGGTAGTTGTTCGCCGCGAACAGCTCGTTGGCGAAGTCGGCGATCGGCTGCCCCATGGTGACCAGCTGGAAAGGCAGAACGTCGACCTGGCCGCGCTCGGTGGCCAGCTTCCGCGAGCGCACGAAGTCGGCGATGCACAGGAACCGGTCGCGCTGCTGACGCGGGAAGGTGAACCGATACCGTTGCGGCGCAGTGGGATCCGGTTCGGTGAGAACGATCACGTCGTCGCCCTCGGACACGGCCGGGAAGTAGCCGTAGACCACCGCCGCGTGCTGCAGCACTCCCTCGGTGGACAACCGGTCCAGCCAGTACCGCAGCCGCGGGCGGCCGTCGGATTCGACCAGATCCTCGTAGCTCGGCCCCTCATCGCCGCGCTGTCCACGCAGACCCCACTGGCCCAGGAACAGCGCGCGCTCGTCGAGCAGGCTCGAGTATTCGCCCACCGCAAGGCCTTTGATCACCCGGGTGCCCCAGAACGGCGGCACCGGCACCGGCAGGTCGGCGGCCACGTCCGAGCGCTCGGGCACCTCGACGGGTGTCTCCTTGGCGCGCCGTTCGGCCGCGATGCGCTTGGACCGCTCGTGACGGGCCTTGCGCTCGGCGGCCTTGGCGCGTTCGGCCTCGGCCTCGGGGCTGTCCGGATCGACCGCGCCGCCGCGCTTGCGGGTCATGATGTCGTCCATCAGGCGCAGGCCCTCGAACGCGTCGCGGGCGTAGTGCACATCGCCGGCGTAGACGTCGGTGAGATCGTTCTCGACGTAGGAGCGGGTCAGCGCGGCGCCGCCCAACAGCACCGGGAACTGGTCGGCGACCCCGCGGGTGTTCATCTCCTCGAGGTTCTCCTTCATCACCACCGTCGACTTGACCAGCAGGCCCGACATGCCGATCACATCGGCCTTCTTGTCGGTGGCCGCGTCCAGAATCGCCGAAATCGGTTGTTTGATACCGAGATTGACGACCTCGTAGCCGTTGTTGGACAGGATGATGTCGACCAGGTTCTTGCCGATGTCGTGCACATCGCCCTTGACCGTCGCCAGCACGATGCGGCCCTTGCCCGAATCGTCCGTGGCCTCCATATGCGGTTCCAGGTGCGCCACCGCGGTCTTCATGACCTCTGCGGACTGCAGCACGAACGGCAACTGCATCTGCCCCGATCCGAACAGCTCACCGACAGTCTTCATCCCCGCGAGCAGGGTTTCGTTGATGATCTGCAGCGGCGGCACTTCCCGCATCGCCGCGTCCAGATCGTCCTCGAGGCCGTTGCGGTCGCCGTCGACGATGCGCCGCTCCAGGCGTTCGAACAGCGGCAGCGCGGCCAGTTCGTCGGCGCGCGAGGCCTTCGCCGAGGCCGCCGAGACGCCCTCGAACATGGCCATCAGCGTCTGCAGCGGGTCGTAACCCTCGCGGCGGCGGTCGTAGATCAGATCCAGCGCCGCGGTGCGCTGATCCTCCGGGATCCGGCTCATCGGCAGGATCTTGGAGGCGTGCACGATCGCCGAATCCAGCCCGGCTTCCACACATTCGTGCATGAACACCGAGTTCAGCACCTGCCGGGCGGCGGGGTTGAGGCCGAAGGAGATGTTCGACAGGCCGAGGGTGGTCTGCACCTGCGGGTGCCGCCGTTTGAGCTCGCGGATGCCCTCGATGGTCTCGATGCCGTCGCGACGCGATTCCTCCTGCCCGGTACCCAGGGTGAAGGTCAGGCAGTCGACGATGATGTCGCTCTCGGCCAGCCCCCAGTTGCCGGTGATGTCGGCGATCAGCCGCTCGGCGATCTCCACCTTGTGCTCCGCCGTGCGGGCCTGGCCGTTCTCGTCGATGGTCAGCGCCACCACGGCGGCGCCGTGCTCGGCGACCAGGCGCATGATCTGCTGGAAGCGCGAATCGGGCCCGGCGCCGTCCTCGTAGTTCACCGAGTTGACCGCGCACCGCCCGCCCAGATGTTCCAGACCGGCCTGCAGCACCGGCGGCTCGGTGGAGTCGAGCATGATCGGCAGCGTCGAGGCGGTGGCGAGCCGGCCCGCCAGCTCCGCCATGTCGACGCTGCCGTCGCGGCCGACGTAGTCGACACACAGATCCAGCATGTGCGCGCCGTCGCGGGTCTGGTCCTTGGCGATGTCGAGGCATTTCTGCCAGTCGCCGGCCAGCATCGCCTCACGGAAAGCCTTGGAGCCGTTGGCGTTGGTGCGCTCGCCGATCATCATGATCGAGGCGTCCTGTTCGAACGGCACCGAGGTGTACATCGACGACACACTCGGCTCGTGCTCCGGATTGCGCTGGACCGGAGCCACATTCGCGACCGCGTCGGCGACCTCGCGGATGTGCTGCGGGGTGGTGCCACAGCAGCCGCCGACCAGCGCGAGGCCGAATTCGGTGACGAAGCCGTGCAGCGCGCTCGCCAATTCGCCCGGGGTGAGCGGATATTCGGCGCCGTTGGCCCCCAGCACCGGCAGCCCCGCATTCGGCATCACCGACACCGGCAGCTGGGCGTGCTTGGACAGATGGCGCAGATGTTCGCTCATCTCGTCCGGGCCGGTGGCGCAATTGAGACCGATCATGTCGACACCGAGCGGTTCGATCGCGGTCAGCGCCGCGCCGATCTCAC
>NZ_BAFQ01000105.1 GCF_000308375.1 Nocardia aobensis NBRC 100429
CGGCTGACCCTCGACGCGCCCCCTCCGGCCGTGCCCCGCGCGACGGCCGTGGAGATCGCGCGACTGCTCGGCGCCGCGGCGGCGCTGCGACGCCGGCTCGGCGTCGAGATCGCCCAGCTGCGACCCTTCGTGGCGGAAACCGACCGCGCGGCCGACGGAATGCGGCGGTTATCGGGTCCGCGCGCCTTCGACGCCGCCTACCGCGAGGGCACCGAGATGTGCCCGACATTGACCGAGATCAGCAGACTCGCCTGCGAAATCGCTGCGCCGGACGAGCGCCCGGCCCGCCCGCACGCACCGGAATGGGATCTACTGACCCGGGCCGAACAGGAGGTCGCCGCTCTGGCGGCGGCGGGCTGGACCAATGGCGACATCGCGGCGCGACGCGGCAGTTCGGCGCGCACGGTGGACGCTCAGGTCGCAGCCGTCCTGCGGAAGCTCGCGGTGACTTCGCGCGCCGACATCGCACCGCGGGTGCCGCCCGAGCGCCGCGCCCGCGCCGAACACACACCGCGTCCGCGGCGGTACCGCACCGAGTCCGCGGCGCCGACGAGCGCGGTGACTCGTGTCAGCGAGCGCCCGCGTGAACCAGGGCCAGCTCGTCGACGGTGAGGCCCACCAGCGATTCGCGGAATTCGAGTCCGGGCCGCGACGGGACCGCGATTTCGCACGGCACCACCAGCACTCGGCATCCGGCGGCCAGCGCGGCGGCCGAGCCGGTCGGCGAATCCTCCACGGCCACACAATCTTCCGGTGCGACGCCGAGTAGCCGCGCGGCGCGCAGATAGGGATCGGGCGCGGGTTTGCCGCTGTCGACCTCGTCGCCGCAGACCGAGGCGTCGAACATGTGACGACCCAGCGTCTCCAGGCACAGCTCGGTGATCGATCGCTTGGTGTTTGTCACCAGCGCGGCCGGCAGACCCGCCGTCCGCAGCGTGGCCAGCGCGTCCTGAGCACCGGGCCGCCACGGAATGGGCCCGGCCATCAGTTCGGTGACCCGGCGCTCGAGCCACTGTCCCGCCGCCAGCATCGCCGCCGGGTCGAGTTCCAGGCCCAGTCCGTCGAACAGGATCCGCAGCGCGTTGCGGGCGTCGGCGCCGATCAGCGCGTGCCGGAGGGCGTCGGTCATCCGGCCGCCGAGTTCCTCGGCGAGTTCGCGTACGCCGATATCCCAGAGCTTCTCCGAATCCAGCAGGGTGCCGTCCATATCCCACAGCACGGCGGCCACAGTCACCCGGAGGTCTCCTTCCGATTCCGCATCAGGTTCCCGACGCGGTGATGAGCATCCGGCCGGTGGCCGTATCCACCGTGAACCAGCGGCTCTCGGAGGTGACGGTCCCGTTCTTCAGGGTATAGGTGAGCGTCGCGACCGCCCGCCCGGGACCGCTCTGCGTCACCCCGCCGACCCGCACCGACGACACCGTCGACCAGAAATTCGAGTACTGCGCGTAGCCGCCGGTCTGGGACTGGTACGACGGTGCCAACTCGGCCCAGGCACCGCTGGTGT
>NZ_BAFQ01000104.1 GCF_000308375.1 Nocardia aobensis NBRC 100429
GCGGCCGAGGTGGTCGAGGGCGGCGGCCTGCCAGTAGGTGTCGGTGACCACGACGGCGCGGTCGCGGCGCGCGGCGGGCAGCCCGCGATAGGCCGTCGTCACCGCCGCGGTGAGTTCCGGCCAGCCGAATTGCCCGTAGGTGCCGATCGCTATCGCCGCCGAGACATCGTCTCGGGGTGGCTCGATCGCCGCGGCCGGACGCCACGGCAGCGACGTCACGATGGTGGCCAACGCCGCAACCGTCACCACCAGAGTCGCGACACCCGCGATCCGGCGACCGACCGCCGCCCGCTTCCGCATCCAGTCCACCAGCGCGACGGCGCCGGCCGCCAGCACCACCCCGTACATCCCGGCCGGGTAATACACCCGCCCGCCGGTGATCAGGAAGACGATATCGACCACGATCAGGGTGACGCCCAGAAAACGGTACGGCCGCAACGGTTTCCAGCGCAGCAACGCCCACAACCCGCCCAGCAGGACCGGCACGCCGAGAACGCCCACCAGGATCAGCGAGATCGGCACGAACAGCAGGCGACCGCCGATGATCGCCTGTTCGGACGCGATCTCGGCGCCCATCGCCAGTTGCGGCCAGCCGTGGCGCAGTTGCCAGATCACCTGCGGCACCGCCGACAACACGGTGAGTCCCGCACCGGCCCACAGCAGCGGACGGCGCAGCAACTCACGCGGACCGAAGACCGCACAACTCACGGCCAGCGCGATCCAGAAGAAGGGAATCAGCCATTTGACCTGCAGATCCACCGCCGTCACGAGGCCGGCGATCAGCAGCAGGGCGTCGCGGCGAGTCCGCACCCACCGCACCACCAGCAAGGTGATCAGCACCCACAGCGCGGTATCGACGGTATTGGTGGTCAGCATCGAGCCCTGCAGCAGCAGGAACGGCGAGCACGCGTAGGACAGGGCGGCCAGTGCCTGCGCGCTGCGGCCGCCGCCGAATTCGCGAGTGATCATGGCGCACAGCACGATCGCCGCGACCGTGATCAGCACCGCGGGGATACGCAACGCCGGATAGGAGCCGGGGACGAGCATGTCCATGATCCGGGCCAGCAGCGGCAGCATCGGGCCCTGATCGGCGTAACCCCAGTTCAACCGGCGGCCGGCGGCGAGAAAGTAGAGTTCGTCGCCGAAATACCCGTACTTCGAGGCCGCGAACAGCAGCGCCGCGCCGCCGAGGGCGGCGATCGGCGCGACCACGGGCCACGCGACAGGTGCGATCGCGGCCGATTCGGTCGCGCTGCGCGCTCCGGTCGATCCGGTCGCGCTGCGCGCTCCGGTGTCGGACTCGTACACATCGGTCACCGGCACACTCCTGGAGCGGATTTCGGGGGACGTCTGCGAACGTATCGGTTTCCGGCCGCCGGGGAGTCGCCCCGCAGACCGATCCGCTGTCCACCTCGAGAGGTATACCGACCCCTCCTCGCGGCGGATCAGGGCTGCCAGGAACAGAATTCGATCAACTGGCCGGGCCGGGCCTGACCGAGCAGATCCACATCGTCGTCGATCACCGTGCCCACCACGGGATAGCCCCCGGTGATCGGCCGGTCGGCCAGCAGAACCACCGGCCGCCCCGCGGGAGGCACCTGAATCGCCCCCAAAGCCATTCCCTCAGTGGGTAATTCGGCATCGTCGATTCGGCGCAGCGGCGGGGCGTCGCCGTGGCGGTCCAGGCGCACACCGATCCGGTCGGTGTCGGTGGAGACTGCCCAGGCGCCGGTGAACAGATCGGCGGGATTGTGGAACCAGTCCGCGCGCGGTCCGAGCCCGGCGCGCACCCGCAGCGTCCCCGGAGTGAGCGGCGCGACAGGCGCCATCTCGACGGTCGGCCAGCCGCGCGGCGGGGCACCGACCGGCAGGGTGTCTCCTCGGCGCAACGGCTCCGGACCCAGGCCCGCCATGGTGTCGCGGCTGCGCGAGCCGAGGACCGGCTCCACCGCGATCCCACCGCGCACCGCCAGATAGCAGCGCAGACCCGCCTCGGCCATGCCGATCCGCACCCGCTGCCCTGCCGCGACGAACAGGACCGAAGCCGGAGGTTCCGCTCGCACGCCGACGCTGATCGGCACCGGCGCACCCGTGACGCTCACGACCGCCGGGGCGTCGAATTCCACGCTCAGCCCGCCCAGCACGCATTCGATCGCCGCCGCCGATTCGGCATTGCCCACCAGGCGGTTGGCCAGCCGCAGCGCCCGGCGGTCCACGGCCCCCGAGACCCCGACCCCGGCGTGGAACCATCCCGGCCGCCCGAGATCCTGCACGGTGCTCAGCGCGCCCGCCTCGAGCACCCGCATCCGCACCGCCGGGGCTCTCACCGATCCACCGCCACGAATCGGACGCGGGTACCCGCACGCAACAGCGCCGGTTCCGGCCGCGCCACATCCCACAGCACCAGGTCGGTGCGGCCGATGATCTGCCAGCCGCCCGGCGAGCTGCGTGGATAGACGGCGCTGTATCCCCCCGCCAGGGCGACCGAACCCGCCGGGACCGTGGTGCGTGCCTGCGGGCGCCGCGGCACCGACAGTCCGGCGTCGGGTGCGTGCAGGTAGCCGAATCCGGGCGCGAAACCGAGGAAGGCGCACCGCCACTGCGCACCGGTATGCCGCTCGACCAGTTCCCCGGGCGTGACACCCAGATGTCCGGCGGCATCGGCGAGGTCGGGCCCGTCGTAGCACACCGGAACGATCACCGTCTCCGCCTCGGCCGCGTGGTCGGAATCGGCGCCCGGCGCGAGATCCAGTGCGCGCACGCGTGATTCGATCGCCGCCGGGTCGATGCCGGGACACAGCGTGAGCAGGACGGTCCGAGCGGCGGGCAGCAGGTCGGCCACCCCGTCGATCGGTGCGCGCCGCAGGTGGTCGAGCAGCAGCGGCAGCTGGGCGGCGTCGGCCGGTTCGAGGAGCAGCGCGCGGTCACCCGCGGGCCGCACGGTCACCGCGCTCATGTGAAGCTCCGTAGTTCGACGCCCTTGTCCAGCAGCGACTGCCGGATCGAACGCGCCATCCGGACGGCATCGGGCGAATCGCCGTGCACGCAGAGGCTGCGCACCTCGACCCGCACCGGGTCGCCGGCCACCGTGTGGGCGTGTCCGTCCACGGCGATCGACACCGCCTGCCCCAGCGCCGCTTCCGCGGCCAGCACCGCACCGGCGCGCCCGCGCGGCACCAGCCTGCCCTCGGGGGTGTAGGCGCGGTCGGCGAAACCCTCCGCGTGGAACGAGATTCCGGCAGCCTCCGCGGCGCGAGCAAGCTCCGAGTCGGCGGGCCCGAGCAGGCTCAACTCGCCGAAGGTGAGCAGCGCCGCCACCACCGCCTCGGCTGCGGCCGGATCGGACGCCGCCGAGTGATACAGCGCACCATGGGGTTTCACATAGCGCACCCGATCGCCGGCCGCCCGGGCGAAGCCGTCGAGTGCGCCGATCTGATAGATCGACTCGGCGGTCAACTCGTCCGGGGACACCGCCATCTCGCGGCGGCCGAATCCGGCGAGGTCGCGATAGGAGATGTGCGCGCCGATCCGCACCCCGTGCGCGACCGCCAGATCACACGTGCGCCGCATGATCACCGGATCCCCGCCATGGAAACCACAGGCGATATTCGCGCTGGTCACGACGTCGAGCAGCGCCTCGTCGTCGCCCATCGTGTACGCACCGTACCCCTCCCCGAGATCGCTGTTCAGATCGATCACCACGGAGCATCACCTCGCCTCGCCGTTGTCCTACCACCATCGTCCGCGCTCGCCGCCGATACGCCACCGTGGGCGCATTCTCCCCCGCCCACCGCCTAGGGTGGCGGGAATGGGTGAGGTCATCGCCGTCTACGACGGCCACGGCAACGAGACCGGCAGTGCCGAACGCGCCGAGGTGTATGCCGAAGGATTGTGGCATGCCAGTGCCGGCGTGCTGGTGCGATCGCTCGACGGGCGGCGCATCTACGTCCATCGGCGGACCGATACGAAGATGGTGTTCGCCGGAATGCACGACTGTCTGGCCGGCGGCGTGCTGGCCCCCGGGGAGGATCCCGCCGCCGCGGCGGCGCGCGAGCTGAGCGAGGAGCTGGGAATCGTTGCGGCCCCGGCGGACCCACGGCCGCTGGCCCGGGTGTCCTGGGACGGCAGCTGGGCGGGCCGCCCGATGCGGTGCCATCTGTTCGCCTACGAGATCCGCTCCGACGGGCCGATCACCGTCCAGGCCGAGGAGATCGCCGCGGGCTGGTGGTGGACCGACGCCCAGCTGTGGGAGCATCTGAGCGACCCCGGGTGGCCGTTCGTCCCCGACACCCGAGTCCTGATCGGCGACCTGCTGCACCCGCGTGATCGGCCCTAACCGGACGAGGTGACCGCACCGGCCCACGCCGCGAACGCGCCCGGGTTGCGGGTCTGCAGCAGCACCCGGCCCGGGCCGGTGAAGTCGAACACCAGCCCCTCGCCCGAGGTGATCGATTGCAGTGAACGACCCGAAACCGCCCGGCGGATACCGAATTTCAACGCGAGGTCGTAGGCCACCACGTGGCCGCAGTCGATGGTCACCGACTCACCCGGCTGCAGATCGATCACGTCGATGGCGCCGAAGACGCCGACCACGACCTCGCCCTGCCCCTGTGCGCGCAGGCCGAATCCGCCCTCGCCGCCGAACATGTTGGCGAAACCGCCCCACTTCGCTTCCACCTGCACGCCATGGGAATTGGCGATCCAGCCGCCGCGGCTGATGAAGTACGGGCGGTCCGGCGCGATCGGCAGCGCCAGCATGTCACCGGGTAACGCCGGCGCGACATCGACCCAGCCGCCCTGCGGAGGCGCGGTGAACGTGGACACGAAGAACGACTCGCCGGCCAGCACGGAACGCTTCAGCCCCGCCAGGAATCCGCCCTCGGCCTTCGCGGCCAGGCTCACACCGGCCGAATGGGCCACCATCGCACCGGTTTCCGCACGCAACGGCTCCCCGCCGGCGAGAAAACATCGCGCCACCGTGGACGACGGATTATGCCGCAACACCACCTGCATGGCCGCGACGTTAGCAGCGCCGGGGGCGGGATGTCCCATTCACCCGCACCCGGCGGGCGGGCGTGCGATGATGCCGGGCGACCGAACCGAATCACGAGACGAATGTCGGAGGCCCGCCCCGGTGCATATCGATTTCCCACACTCGCAGTCCGATCTCGACCACTCCGCCCGACGCGACCGCAGATCGCGCAGATTGCCGGTGCGCAGCGGCCTGGCGGCGGCGGGTGCGGCGATCGCGCTGCTGGCCGGCGGCACGACCGCGGTGGCCGCCCCGCTGCCACTGCACACCCAGGCTCCCGGCTGCATGACCCCCGGCGACGCTGCGCCCAACGGCAAGCAGTGGCCGGCCGAACCCGCGGTGACCATCGACCCCAATGCCGGTTACACCGCGACGCTGGAAACCAACTGCGGAACCATCACAGTCGCCCTCGACTCCGCGCACGCGACGCATACGGTCAACTCGTTCGCCTTCCTCGCCGGCGAACAGTACTTCGACCACACCCGCTGCCACCGCCTGACCACCGAGGGCATCTTCGTGCTGCAGTGCGGTGACCCGACCGGCACCGGCACCGGCGGTCCCGGCTACCGGTTCGGCGACGAGAACCTCGCCGGTGCGACCTACCCGGCGGGAACGGTCGCGATGGCCAACTCCGGCCCCAACACCAACGGAAGCCAGTTCTTCCTGGTCTACTCCGACAGCAAACTGCCGCCCAACTACACCCCGTTCGGCCGGATCACCGGCGGTATGGACGTGTTGCAGAACATCGCCGCGGGCGGCGTGAAGGACGGATCCGGCGACGGCGCACCGGCCACCGATATTGTGCTCGACTCGGTGGCCACTGCCCGGCGCTGACACCGGATACGGCGAAGGCCGCGCTCGCGATGCGGGCGCGGCCTTCGTGTGTGTGCGGTACTCCTAGAGGTACTGACCCGTATTGGATTCGGTATCGATCGCCCGGCTCGCCGAAGCGTTCTTACCGGTAACCAGCGTCCGGATGTAGACGATCCGTTCGCCCTTCTTACCCGAAATACGTGCCCAGTCATCAGGATTGGTGGTGTTGGGCAGGTCCTCGTTCTCGGAGAACTCGTCGACGATCGAATCGAACAGATGCTGGATGCGCAGACCGGGATTGCCGGTCTCCAGCACGGACTTGATCGCGTACTTCTTGGAACGGTCCACGATGTTCTGGATCATGGCGCCGGAGTTGAAGTCCTTGAAGTACAGGACCTCCTTGTCACCGTTGGCGTAGGTGACCTCGAGGAAGCGGTTGTCCTCGCTCTCGGCGTACATCCGGTCCACGACCCGCTCGATCATCGCCTGGACGCACTTGGCGCGATCGCCGGCGAACTCGGCGATATCGTCCGCGTGCAGCGGCAGCTGCTCGGTCAGGTACTTGGAGAAGATGTCCTGTGCCGCTTCGGCATCCGGACGCTCGATCTTGATCTTCACGTCCAGGCGGCCGGGCCGCAGGATCGCGGGGTCGATCATGTCCTCGCGGTTGGACGCACCGATCACGATGACGTTCTCCAAGCCCTCCACACCGTCGATCTCCGACAGCAGCTGTGGCACGACCGTGGTCTCCACATCCGAGGACACACCCGAACCGCGGGTGCGGAAGATCGAGTCCATCTCGTCGAAGAACACGATCACCGGGGTGCCTTCGGAGGCCTTCTCACGAGCCCGCTGGAAGATGATCCGGATGTGGCGCTCGGTCTCGCCCACGAACTTGTTCAGCAGCTCGGGACCCTTGATGTTGAGGAAGAAGGACTTGGCCTCCTTGGCGTCCTCACCGCGCGCCTCGGCGATCTTCTTCGCCAGTGAGTTGGCGACCGCCTTGGCGATCAGCGTCTTACCGCAGCCGGGCGGACCGTAGAGCAGCACACCCTTGGGCGGGCGCAGCGCGTACTCGCGGAACAGATCCTTGTGCAGGAACGGCAGCTCCACCGCGTCGCGGATCTGCTCGATCTGGCGGCCCAGGCCACCGATGTCCTCGTAACCGACATCGGGCACCTCTTCGAGCACCAGATCCTCGACCTCGGCCTTGGGGATGCGCTCGAAGGCGAATCCGGCCTTGGTGTCGACGAGCAGCGAATCACCCGGGCGCAACCGCCGCACGGGCGCGTTGGGATCTTCGACGTCGTCCGCGTCGACCAGCGCCGACAGCGGGCCCGACAGCCAGACCACGCGTTCTTCGTCGGCGTGCCCCACGACCAGGGCACGACGGCCGTCGTCGAGGACCTCGCGCAGGGTGCCGATCTCACCGGTCCGGTCGAAGGTGCCGGCCTCGACGACCGTGAGCGCCTCGTTCAGGCGCACGGTCTGTCCGTAGTGCAGTTCCGAGGTGTCGATGTTCGGCGAGCACGTCAGGCGCATCTTGCGTCCGGAAGTGAACACGTCGACAGTCTGATCCTCGTACACACCGATCAGCACGCCGTAGCCGCTGGGCGGCTGGCCCAGCCGATCGACCTCCTCACGCAGCGCCACCAACTGCTGACGAGCCTCCTTGAGGGTGTCCATCAGTTTGGTGTTGCGAATCGTCAGCGAATCGATACGAGCTTCCAATTCCCTTGAACGATCCGGCGAGTCGGCGAGTTGCCTACGGAGTGCAGCCGCCTCGGCGCGTACCACCTCGAGTTCTCTCCAGGCCGCCGAATCCGAATTCTCGATGGGGCTCATGATGCTGCTCCTCCCAGTCCCGGTCTATCAACGCTACCGGGCGCGAACCGTTCTCGCTTTCCGACATGGTTTCGTCGTGATCACATCTCAGCTGCGGTCTACCGGCCCGGGCCACCATGTTAGCCTGCCCTAACCTGCATTCGGCGAGCGAATTCGCCGGACCGAACCGAAAGGTCTAGTCGATGCTCCTTCCTACCCGCCACAGCGTTACTCCCTTCGGTGGCAGTATCCGCACCGGGAGCAACGCCACGCGGACCGCCGGTGTTTCCGGTTCGCGCCGGTTGCGTCTTGCTACGGCTACCGCGTTCGCCGCGCTCGCCGTTACCGCTATGACAGCATGCGGGTCCGACAATTCCCAGGACTCCACGCCGACGAGCGCCACCACGGCCACCTCGGCCGCGGCCGCCGCGACGAGCGCCACCGCCGCGCCCGCCCCCACCGCCGAGGAGCTGCAGGCCACCCTCAACGGTTTCGTGGATCCGGCCAAGCCGACCGCCGAGAAGGAAAAACTGGTGGTCGGAGGGGATAAGCGCGCCGCCAACATCGACACCATGACCAAGGGACTGGCCAACTACGGCACCATCACCTTCACCGTCGCCGACATCAAGACCGAGGGCGACCAGGCCACCGGCCAGGTCACCATCACCTCGCCGCACGGCCCGGCGGGCCCGATGCCGATGACCTGGCAGCACTCGGCCGCCGGCTGGCAGCTGTCGGACGCCTCCGCCTGCCAGATCCTGGCCATGGGTATGGCGCCCTGCCAGCCCTGATCGCGGCACGACACCGGCCCCGGTTTCGCCAGGCGCGAACCGGGGCCGCGTCGTCGGTAGGAGGCTGCCGATCGAGCCGAGCACGGCGAAGCGGAGGGATGAGGCCTGAGTCGCCCGCTCAGCCCTTGGAGGGCCGCCGCTGCGGTTTGGGTGCCACCACGCCGTCGGCGAGGCGCCGGGCACTCACCAGGAAGGCCGTATGCCCCTGCATGCGGTGCTCGGGGCGCACCGCCAGGCCGACCACATGCCACGGCCGCACCAGCGACTCCCAGGACCGGGGCTCGGTCCAGCACTGTTGCTGGCGCAGCGCCTCCACGACCTCCGACAGCTGCGTGACGGTGGCGACGTAGACGATCAGGACCCCGCCGGGGATCAACGCGCGCGACACCGCCGGCAGCGCATCCCACGGTTTGAGCATGTCCAGCACCACCCGGTCGACCTGCTCGCCGTCGTAGTCGGCGACGTCGCCGAGGGTCAGCGTCCAGTTGTCCGGCCGTTCGCCGAAGAATCGCTCGACGTTGCGGACGGCGTGCTCGGCGTGGTCCTCGCGGATCTCGTAGGAGCGCACACTGCCGTTCGGGCCGACCGCGCGCAGCAGCGAGCAGGTCAGCGCACCCGATCCGGCGCCGGCCTCGAGCACCCGCGCTCCGGGGAACACGTCACCCTCGTGCACGATCTGCGCGGCGTCCTTGGGATAGATGACGGCCGCACCGCGCGGCATCGACAGCACGTAGTCGACCAGCAGCGGCCGCAGCGCGAGATACGGTGTGCCGTTGGCGGATTGGACCACACTGCCCTCGTCGGCGCCGATCAGCTCGTCGTGGCGGATCGGTCCCTTGTGGGTGTGGAACTCCTTGCCCGGCTCCAGGACGACGGTGTGTTGCCTGCCCTTGGCATCGGTCAGCTGCACCCGGTCCCCCGTGGCGAATGGACCGGTCCGTCTGGCCGTCATGAATCTCCGTTCTCCTGTGCGTCATTTCCGGCGGCGGTAACGCGCCGCGGAATGTGTCGGTACCCGCCGATAGCCTGCCAGGTATGTCCGCACCACCGACGGCGACCCCGCCCGAATTACCGGCCGTTTCCCGCGGACCGGCGTTGTCGCCCTCGCGGGCAATCGATTTCAAACAATGTCCGCTCAAATACCGATTACGCGCCATCGACCGCATTCCGGAAACTCCCGGCCGCGACGCCGTGCGTGGAACGGTGGTGCACGCGGTGCTGGAATCGCTGTACGGGCTACCCAGTGGTGAACGCGTTCCGGAGCGCGCCGCGGCGCTGGTGGAGCCGACGTGGCAGCGTTTGCTGGCAGATCGCCCCGAGATCGAGGTGGTGCTCGAACAAGGCGGTCTCCCACCGTTTCTCGACGAGGTGAGCCGCCTGGTCCGCGACTACTATCACCTCGAGAACCCCACCGCATTCGACCCGGAGTCCTGCGAATCGCTGGTGGAGGTCCGGCTGGCGGACGGGTCGCCGCTGCGCGGTTATGTCGACCGCATCGATATCGCGCCGGACGGCCGGTTGCGGGTCGTCGACTACAAGACCGGCCGCGCTCCAGCGCCCGATGCCGAGCAGAAGGCGCTGTTCCAGCTGAAGTTCTACGCGCTGATCATGTACCGCACCCGCGCAGTGGTCCCGGCCCAGCTGCGGCTGCTGTACCTGCGCGACGGGCAGATCCTGACCTATGCGCCGGACGCGGACGAACTCGTCCGGTTCGAGCGCATCGTGTCGGCCCTGTGGACGGCGATCACCACCGCCGGCCGCGACGGAGATTTCCCGCCGCGGCCCGGATGGAGCTGCAAATTCTGCGAGTACCGCTCCCTGTGCCCGGCCTACGGCGGTACCCCGCCGCCGTATCCGGGCTGGCCGGACGATGCCGCCGCGACGGTGCCGCACCCGTGACCGGGACGCCGTCCGTCGACGTCAGAAGGCGCGGCAGGAACGGATATCGGTGGCCAGGATCGCCTTGGCGCCGAGTTCGGCGAGCTGATCCATCACGCCGTTGCCCTGGTTGCGGGGCACCAGCGCGCGCACGGCGACCCAGTCCGGATCGGTCAGCGGGGACACGGTCGGCGACTCCAGCCCGGGCGTGATCGCGGCGGCGCGGTCCAGCAGATCCTTCGGGCAGTCGTAGTCCAGCATCAGATACTGCTGGGCGAAGACCACGCCCTGGACCCGGGCGATGAGCTGGTTGCGGACCTTGTCGCTGTGATCGGAACCGGTGGCCTCGATCAGCACGGCCTCCGAATCGCACAGCGAATCGCCGAAGGCGACCAGATCGTGCTGGCGCAGGGTGCGGCCGGAGCCGACCACGTCGGCGATGGCATCGGCGACGCCGAGCTGGATGGAGATCTCCACCGCGCCGTCGAGGCGGATCACCTCGGCCTCGATCCCCCGGCGCTGCAGATCCCGCAGCACCAGATTCGGGTAGCTGGTGGCGATCCGCTTGTCGTAGAGGTCCTCGACCTTCCATTCGCGACCGGCGGGGGCGGCGTAGCGGAAGGTGGAGCGGCCGAAACCGAGGCCGAGGCGCTCCTGCACCGGGGCGCCGGAATCCAGCGCCAGGTCGCGGCCGGTGATGCCGAGGTCCAGGCGTCCCGACCCGACGTAGATCGCGATGTCCTTCGGGCGGAGGAAGAAGAATTCGACCTGGTTGGCATTGTCGATCACCGACAGGTCGCGCGAATCGCTGCGTTTGCGGTAGCCGGCCTCGGTGAGAATTTCGACGGCCGATTCGGACAGAGCGCCTTTGTTGGGGACTGCGACGCGAAGCATGGGGTGTCCTTTCGGGACGGGTGGCGGACAGATGTGTCAGGGAGCGGTCGAACCGTGTCGCCCGGAAGCCGTGGTGGCCCGGGCCTCACCCGTCACAGATGTCGGTACACGTCCTCGAGCCGCAGACCGCGGCCCACCATCAGCACCTGCACCCAGTACAGGAGCTGCGAGATCTCTTCGGCCAGCTGTTCGTCGGTCTCGTGTTCGGCGGCGATCCACACCTCACCGGCCTCTTCGATCACCTTCTTGCCCTGCGCATGGACCCCGGCGTCCAATGCCGCCACGGTTGCGGAACCTTCCGGACGGTTGGCCGCACGATCCTGCAGCTCGGCGAACAGGGTTTCGAAAGTCTTCACGGGAGGCCATTCTTTCAGACGACCGCATATGTCCCGCAATCGGTTATCGGCGCGGGCCCCGCGGTTGCCGCGGGTGTGCGCGCGGTCACCGTCCGGAGGGCGCCGATGCCGCCGGAGCCTCGCGGGGACGATCGATGCGATAGATGTAATGCCATCCGTCATCGATCGGGTTGTCCGGCGGCAGCTCCCCTGCCGCGACTCGGCGCAGACCGGCCTTCTCCAGCGCCCGCCAGGACGCGCGGTTGGCCGCCGCGACGGGGACGACGATGCAGTCGGCGCGCGGATAATCGCCCCAACTCGCCGCGACGACCGCGCGCAGCATCGCCGAACCCAGGCCGCGACCCACCCGCCCCGGCTCGCCGATCAAATAGTCCAGCGACACGGCCTCGCCGGGCACCTCGAGGATCGGCCGCATCTGCTCCACGTACTCGGGCCAATCCGCCCAGCGGATCCGCTGCACCAGCCCGACGGGTTCACCGTCGGCGCTGACGAGCAGATCCTCGGCGGCCACCTCCCCGCGCGCGGTCGGGCCGAAATCGCGTTCGACCGAGGCGGCGTCGAAGTCGTGATGCCACCACCGCCGCACATGCGGTTGCGCCAGCCAATGTCCCAGCAGCGCGAAATCCGCCGGTGTCACCTGGCGCCAGGCGAACTGCGGCATCACCGAGTCGACCACGGGAACGAGGCTAGCAATGCCCTCCGATCAGGCCGAAGCGAGCAGTTCCTCCAGTTCGGACACTGCGGTCCGCAGTTCGTCCGCAAACCGATACATCTGCTCCGCAACGGATTTCGGCGTGGCGAGGTAGATGTTCCAGCGGTCCGGCAGCAGGACGTAGGCGATGCCGATGCACTTCTGGCTGGTGCAGCCGAAACCGAAGTATTCGATATTCGCCGAGGGCGCCGAACTCGTACTCAGGTAGTCGTCGCGGGTGATGATCCAGCCCGGGCTGTCGAAGAAGGGCATCGGCTCGGTCGCGCCCAGTTCGGCGCCGCGCCGGCGCTGCACCCACTGCAGCTCCCACAGATGCTGCTCCGGCGCCTCACCGCGCTGGCACTGTTTGGCGCGCTCCACGTGGGCGGTCGCGGCCGCCCGGGCGGCGGCCAGTTTCGTCGCCGTATCGGCCGACGAATCATCCATGGCGGCAACGAATTCCAGGATCTGCGGGGTCACCACGCGCATCGCCTCGGTGCGGCCGTTGCGATACTGCCGGGTCGCGATCGATTCGTAGGTGGCCCCGATCATCCCCTTGCTGCGCTGATGGGCGAGCTGATAGCTCAACTGCGCGAAGGCGTCCGGCGAGATGCCGAGTTTCTTGGCGCGGCCGGTACCGAAGCGGTCGAACGACACCGTGGTGGTGGCGTTGTCGGCGACGAACTGCGCGAACGCGGCTGCGGCCGAGGAGATCTCACCGCGCAACCGATCGTCGAGCCGGAATTCGATCGGCTCCACCGAGGGCAGTCCCTGCGGTTGCGCCCCCGACTGCGCGGCATGCTCGCCGGCCGGAGCCTCGAGCAGCCGGTCGACGAACGACAGGATGGTGGTGCCGTCGAGTCCGCAGTGCTCGACGTTGATACCGGCGCTGCCGTCGGCGAAGACGATCAGCGAGACCGCCTTGTCGAACCACCGGTTACCGCTGTCGCCGTGCAGCAGCTGATCGCTGGCCGCGAGCTGATCGGCCGGGGTCACATCGTCGAGGCAGACGCAGAACAGCGCGGTTTCGATCGACTCCAGTGCCGCCGCGTTCACCGGATCATCGAGCAGACGGGCACGCACACCGGCCCATTCGGCGCGCGCCATGGTGGTCAGATGCCCGGCCGAGGAGTCGACCGGCAGCTGCTCGGGCGCCGCCTTGAGCACGGCCCGCAGTCCGTCGGCGAGGTCCTCCGGGGCGTGCGGCGCACCGCCGGCGCCGATGACCTCCATCCGGAACATGGCGCCGTGGTGGAAGACCACGATGTGACGCGCCTGCGATGGGCCGGGCCATTCGTCGCTGTAGGGCACGCGCACGCTGTCCTGCGGATCGCCCGGAATCCTGGTCTCGGAGAACAGGAATTTGTTCTGCGCCATCGAAAAGTGCGCTCCGCGTTGCACGACCGGCGGGATCTCCTCCCGATCGAGCAGCAGTTTGTAGTTCACCGCGGCGGTGATCAGCGCGGCGGCGCGCTCGGCCTGCTGATCCGAAGTGGACTGCGCCAGTGGCGTGTCGTCGCGGAACAGGAAGAAGAAGTTGGCGTTGACCGCGATCCGGTCGCGACGGCCCAGATAACGCGAGGGCCAGAACTCGTCGAGCCAGCTGCCGACGCCGGGGCTGCTGTCGAACCGTTCCAGATCGGCGTGCAGGATCCGGGCCGGACCGTCGGCGCGCAGCAGATCGGCCACGGCGCGCTCGGTATCGGCGTATTCGTCCTCCGACAGCAGCGGCCGCGACCACTGCAGGAAACGCGCACAGCTGTCGTCGAGCGTGGGCAGCGGCACGCGCGGCAGCTGATCGTCGAAGGCGAAGGTACGGTCGGTCACGGGCGGTCCTCGGGGGTCGGTGTGGATATGTACAGTTCGGCGTGCAGCCAGCCGTCGGATTCGTAGCCGGTCGGATCGATTCCGTTGGCGGTCAACGTATTCAGTACCTGTTGCTGTTCGGCCGCGGAGGCGAAGCGGCGCTGCCGGAAAGTGCCGGGACGGCGTTCGGTCCGGTACCCCAGGGCGGCGAGCTCGCTTGCGATCGGTTCGAAGGCGTACATCCGCAGGACGAAGTGTGCCATCCACGGTAGCCGGGTACCGTGCGCGCGGGCCACCCGTGTGAGGGTGCGGCCGGTGACGTAACCGACGCAGCCCGTAGAGATCACCAGATCCGCCGAACCGATGATCTTCCGCTGCGCCTCGGTGGGATCGCCCGCCTCGAGATCGGCGTGGACGGTTTCGTGCAGCAGTCCGGTGGCGGCCGCGTAGTCCAGCGCCGGTGCGGAGGCGTCCATGCCGATGAAGCGGATCGCGGGCAGCCGGTCGTCGGCGGCCAGGCGGGCGCGGTCGCGGGCGATGCAGGTGGCGGTGTCGGCATCACCGTAGTGCTCGGCCAGATCGGCGACGGTGGTGCCGAAGCGCAGCAGCGCCGCGTTCACCCCGTAGGAGCAGCCCAGGTCCAGGACGGTGGGCGCGGTACCGGTGTGCGCCTCGTAGTCGGCGAACAGTTCGAGGAAAGCGGGCTTCGCCAATTCCGGTATGCAGTAGTCCAATTCGGCCATCCGGCGGCAGTAGGCGCTCGGATCGGGGCGGTCGTAGATATCGTCGAACGAGGCTTTTCCGGTGCTGTGCATCGAAACCGTCACGGGCGATCCTCCTGAGTCGAACGGGTGATCAGTCGAGAAGTCGGTCGCCGCGTACGGCATTGCCCGCCGCGGCCAGATGGTCCGGCAGAACCCGCCCGAACAGTTGCCGGGTGCGTTCGACCGCGCCCACGATGCCCGGGCGGTCGCTGTAGGCGAAGATCGCGCTGTGACGCTGGGTGGCGCCCTCCACCGGTGAGACGCGGTGCAGGGAGAAACGGCCCTGGAACAATTGCAGATCGCCGGGGCGCAGTGTGAGCCGCCGGATGAGTGGCTCACCCGATCCGGTGAGCACCGCCCGTACATCGGCCAGATTCTCCGATTCCGGTGTGCGGATACGCGGGCAGTATTCGAAGACCCCGCCCGCGTCCGGCTCCTGGGTCAGCATCGAGACCGTGAATTCGTTGGTATCGAAATGCCACGGATGCGACATGCCGGGCGCAACCACGTTGAGGCACAACCCCGCCAGCGGATCGGTGTATTCGTGCAATTGCGGCAGACCGAAGCATTCGGCGACCAATCGCTGGAACGCCGCACTCGTGTAGAGCACCTGGATCACCGCGGTCCGGGGAATGAGATCCCGCGCGACGAAGGCGTTTCCGCGCTCGAGCACGATCGTGGCCGGGTGGTCGGGCGGCAGGTCGCTGTCGAGCGGAATGTTGTACGCGTTGACCTTCTGGACCGTGTAGTAGGCGTGTGGGGCGAGTTCGGCGCCCTCCTCGCGCAGCGTGGCCAGCAGGTCCGGGCGCACGAAGCCGGGCAGGACGGTGCAGCCGTCGGCGGCGAGGTCCTCGCGCGCTCGGCGCACCACCTCGTCCCACCGCGCGCTGCCGGGTGCGTCCAGCGGATAGCGCTCGGTGTCGACGACGGCGGTCAAAGCCGGTCCGGCCGCACCACCCACCCGTTCCGAAGTGCTCTCTCCCCCAGCCGTTTCACCGCTCCCCCGGCCCATTTCACCCACGTTGCCACAACCCCCTGTCGCCGCCATGAAGATCATTGTGACCTGCCGGACGCCATCGCACAGCAGATTCCCGGATATCATTGGGAAACCTCACAAACCCTCGAGTAACCATGTGCGCCAGCGATATTCGCGACCACAACGCCGCGGCGCACCGCTGCCCGCCCGGCCGACGCGCACGGGCGGTAGGGTCGCGAGATGGCGCCACTGCGGGTGGGCACCGTCCCGACCACCTCCGACGAATTCATCGGCCGCGAACCGGAACTGGGGCGGCTGGCCACCCTGCTGTCCGGGCCCGCGCGGCTGATCACGGTCATCGGCGCGGGTGGGCTGGGCAAGACTCGCCTGGTCACCGAGGCCGTGCACCGGTTGCCCCGGACCGGCGGGCGACGCGTGCACTGGGTGCGTCTGGCGCGCCTGGCGGCGGGGACGGACGCGGCCGGCGTGGCCGAGGAAGTGGTGCGCGCGGTCGTCGATCACGACTTCTCCGGGCGGGATCCCTGGCCCGCGCTCAGCGATACCCTCACTGCCGCCGCCGCGCCACCGGTGCTGGTCATGGACAACTGCGAACACGTCACCGACGGCGCGGGACAGGTGATCGCCGAGCTGATCGAGACGGTGCCGGGCCTGACGGTGCTGGCCACCAGCCGTCGCCCCCTCGGCTGGATCGACGAGCAGCTCCTACCGCTCCCGCCGTTGACGCAGCGCCAGGCCGTGGAGTTGTTCCACAAGCGCGCGGCGCTGACCGGTACCGTGCTGAGCCCCGACAGCGCCGGCACGGTGGCCTCCATCTGCCGGCATCTGCACCACTACCCGCTGCACATCCGGCTCGCGGCGGCCCGGCTGCGGCGGCGGCCGCCGGCCGTGATCCTGCGCGATCTCGACGGCCGGGCCGGCGACACCCGCCTGCACTGGCCACCGGCCACTCTGGTCGGCGCGGACACCCGGCATCGCGGTATCACCGACGTGATCGCGTGGTCGTTCGAACTGTGCGACGCGCGCGAACGGCTGCTGTTCGAGCGGATGTCGGTCTTCGCACCCGGATACGACGTCAATCCCGCCGACGCCGACGACGACTCGGGTCTCGAGGTGGGCGCCGACCTCGACGCGATCGTGGCCGTCTGTTCCGGCCTCGACACCTCCGACGGTTCCGCAGCGGAGCCGGCCGCCGCGGAGGTCGAGGAACTGCTCGAACGACTGGCCGACCAATCGCTGGTCACCGTGCATCTGAGCGCCCGCGAGGTGCGCTATTCGCTGCTGGAGAGTCTGCGGCTGTTCGCCCGGGAGCGCCTGGCCGAACGCGATCCGTGTGAGCCGCGGCGGCTGGCGGACCGGCACCGCCGCTATTACCGCGACCGGATCACCAGTTCCGACGACGGCGACGGCCGGTTGCCGCAGTGGGCGCGCGCGTCGTGGGACAACCTGCTGATCGCCATCGACCGCAGCCTGGACTCGCCCGACGACGCGGTGGCCGGGCTGGAGATCGCACTGGGGATGATCGCGTTGCATGTGCCCTTCTTCCGGGGTTCGTTGCGCGAATCACGGCGTCGCGCCGCGAAGACCCTGGCCGTCGCCGAATCCGCGCCCGAGCCGCTGCGGATCCGTGCGATGGCCACGATCGCCTGGATCTGCCTGTGCCAGGGGCAGCCCGGCGAGGCGGAGGAGCTGCTCGACCGCTGCGTGGCGGCCGCGGTGCCCGAGCCGGCGGCACGGGCACGGTTGGCCGCCGACCCCACCGCCGACGTTCCGCTGCCCGCCCCGGTGGTATTCACCCTGGGCTGCCGGTTGATGCTCGTCGATCAGGATGTGCGCGCACTGGTGCTCCTCTCCCGTGCTCGCGAAATGTTCACCACCGCAGCCGATTACGGGCACGCGGCGATCAGCGCGCTGTTCGAGGCACTCGCCGCCGCCTTCCTCGGTACGCCCGAGCAGGCTCTCGCCGTGACCGCCCGCCACCTCGAAGCGGCGGATTCGGGTGCGGACTGGGC
>NZ_BAFQ01000103.1 GCF_000308375.1 Nocardia aobensis NBRC 100429
ACCGCGATAGCGGCAGTGCTCGAAACCGGAGCCGCCTACCTACCCATCGATCCCGAACACCCCAGGGCACGAATCGAATTCATGCTCACCGACGCCACACCCTCAGCCGTGATCACCACCGCCGATCTGGCCGGACGACTCGACGGTATCGACATACCGATCATCGATGTCGACGACGCTGCTGTCGACACTCAACCCAGCACGCCGCTACCCGCGCCCAGCCCGGACAACATCGCCTACCTCATCTATACCTCCGGCACCACCGGGACCCCCAAAGGCGTGGCCACGACCCACCACAACATCACCCAGCTACTGGCGTTCCTCGACACCGGCGCCACGCCTGCGCCGGAACAGGTATGGGCGCAATGTCATTCACTAGCCTTCGACGTCTCCGTCTGGGAAATCTGGAGCCCATTGCTCCACGGCGGACGACTGGTGGTGATCCCCGACGCGATCACCCGCTCCCCCAACGACTTTCACGATGTTCTCGCCGCCGAACACGTCACCGTGCTGACCCAAACACCCACCGCGGCGGCGATGCTGACACCCCAACGTCTGGAATCGGTCACCCTGATACTCGGCGGCGAATTCTGCCCCGCCCAGGTCATCGACGAGTGGGCGCCCACGCACACGGTCATCAACGGCTACGGACCCACCGAAACCACCATGTGCGTCACCCTCACCACACCCTTGACACCCGGATCGGGGGCACCACCGATCGGGGCACCGATGCCCACAGCAGCACTGTTCGTGCTGGATGAATGGCTCCGGCCGGTACCGATCGGAGTGCCCGGTGAACTCTATGTCGCCGGCGCCGGAGTCAGCTGCGGATATTGGCGTCGCACCGCGTTGACCGCATCGCGGTTCGTGGCCTGTCCCTTCGGAGAAACCGGGGCACGCATGTACCGCACCGGAGACCTGGTCCGCTGGGCCAACGACGGCCAACTCCACTACGTCGCACGCGCCGACGAACAAGTCAAAATCCGCGGCTACCGCATCGAATGCGGCGAAATCCGAACCGCCCTCACCCAACTCGACGGCATCGAACAAGCAGCCGTCATCACCCGCGAAGACCAACCCGGAAACAAACGCCTCGTCGCCTACATCACCGGCACCGCAAACCCGAACGAGATACGCACCCAACTCACGCGAAAACTCCCCGCCTACATGATCCCCGCCGCAATCATGACGTTGGACGCGCTGCCACTGACGGTCAACGGCAAGCTCGACACCCGCGCCCTACCGGCACCCGAATACACCACCAGCCACTACCGCGCACCCACCACGCCCGTCGAGGAAATCCTCACCACGATCTACGCTCGAATACTCGGACTGGACCATATCGGCATCGACGACTCCTTCTTCGACCTCGGCGGAGATTCGCTGTCGGCGATGCGCCTGATCGCCGCGATCAACACGACCCTCGACACCGACCTGTCCGTACGCACCGTCTTCGACACACCCACCGTCGCCCACCTGGCCCCCCGAATCGACACTGCGGGCTCGAGCCGACTCCCACAACTCACACCAGTGGAACGACCCGACGCGATCCCGTTGTCGTATGCCCAGCAACGACTCTGGTTCATCGACCAACTCCAAGGACCCTCCCCGGTCTACAACGTGGCGGCGGCGTTGCGGCTGAGCGGTGGGCTCGATGTCGACGCTCTGGGTGCGGCGCTGGCCGATGTGGTGGGCCGTCACGAAAGCCTGCGCACGGTGTTCCGCGCGACCGAGGGAACACCCCGGCAGGTGGTTGTCCCCATTGAGCGGGTCATTTTCGGGTGCGACGTCGTCGATGCGACCGGATGGTCGCACACCCGGCTCGACGCCGCCGTGAACGAGGCAGCGCGCTACCCGTTCGACCTGGCGGCCGAGATTCCGTTGCGGGCAAGGCTTTTCGCTGTTTCGGATCAGGAACACGTGCTGGTGATCGTGATGCACCATATCGCCGCGGATGGCTGGTCGCTGCGGCCGCTGGCAGCGGATTTGAGTGTGGCCTACGCCAGCCGCTGCGCGGGACGGGCGCCGGGTTGGGCACCGTTGGCGGTGCAGTACGTGGATTACGCACTCTGGCAACGCACCCAACTCGGCGAACTACACGACCCCCACAGCCGCATCACCACCGAGCTGGAGTACTGGGAACAGACCTTGGCCGGGATGCCCGAACACCTCGACCTCCCCACCGACCGACCTTACCCAGCAACCACCGACCAACACGGCGCCCGCGTCGTCATCGACTGGCCCGCCGAACTGCAGCAACACCTCACTCGGACAGCGCGCGAACACAACGCCACCAACTTCATGGTGATCCAAGCCGCCCTGACGATCCTGTTGTCGAAGATCAGCGCCAACCCCGACGTGGCGGTCGGATTCGCCGTCGCCGGCCGTGGCGACCCCGCTCTCGACGAACTGGTCGGCTTCTTCGTCAACACCCTCGTACTACGAGTCGATCTCAGCGGCGACCCCACCCTCACCGACCTCCTCACCCAGGTCCGCACGCGCAGCCTCGAAGCATTCGAACACCAACACGTGCCCTTCGAAGTGCTGGTCGAACGACTCAACCCAGCCAGATCGCTGACACATCACCCGCTGATCCAGGTGTTACTGGCGTGGCAGAACTTCGCCGGATACAACAACGAAGCCGAAGCCGGTTTGGCGCTGGGGGATCTCGACGTCACCTCCCTGCCGCTGGACACCCACAGCGCCCGCATGGACATAGCCTTCTCCCTGGGAGAACGCTTCACCGACACCGGCGAACCCGCCGGTCTCACCGGCGCAGTCGAATTCCGCACCGACATCTTCGACACCACCACCATCAACACACTCATCCAACGGTTGGAACGAGTACTGATGGCGATAACCACCAACCCCGAACAACCCCTGTCATCGGTGGACCTGCTCGACGAATCCGAACACACCCGGCTGGACGAGATCGGCAACCGCGCGGTACTGCACACGCACACCCCCTCAGCGATGTCGGTGCCGGCACTGTTCGCCGAACAAGTCGCCCGCATCCCCAACGCAACGGCACTCACCTGCGGCGAGAACTCCTGGACCTACCAGCAACTCGACCGGACCGCGAACCGGCTCGCGCACTTGCTGACCGGCCACGGTGTCGGTCCCGGATGCGTGGTCGGGATACTGATGGAACGCTCGGCAGAAGCGATCACCGCACTCACCGCGGTACTCGAAACCGGGGCGGCCTACCTACCCATCGATCCCGAACACCCCAGGGCACGAATCGAATTCATGCTCACCGACGCCACACCCGCAGCCGTGATCACCACCGCCGACCTGGCCCAGCGGCTGGACGGGTTCGGCATACCGGTCATCGACGTCGACGACCCCGCACTCGACACCCAACCCAGTACTCCACTACCCGCGCCCAGCCCGGACAACATCGCCTATCTCATCTACACCTCCGGCACCACCGGGACCCCCAAAGGCGTGGCCACCGCACACCACAACATCACCCAACTACTGACAAACCTGAACATCGGCCCCACTCCCGCGTCCGAACAGGTGTGGGCGCAGTGTCATTCGCTCGCCTTCGACGTCTCCGTCTGGGAAGTCTGGAGCCCATTGCTCCACGGCGGACGACTGGTGGTCATCCCCGACGCGATCACCCGCTCCCCCAACGACTTTCACGACGTTCTCGCCGCCGAACACGTCACCGTCCTGACCCAAACACCCACCGCCGCAGCAATGCTGACACCACAAGGGCTGGAATCGGTCACCCTGATACTCGGCGGCGAATTCTGCCCCGCCCAAGTGGTAGACCAGTGGGCACCCACGCACACGGTCATCAACGGCTACGGACCCACCGAAACCACCATGTGCGTCACCCTCACCACACCCCTGAGCGGCGGATCGGGAAAACCGCCGATCGGGGCAGCAGTACCAGAGGCAGCATTGTTCGTCCTCGACCGCCGGTTACAACCGGTGCCGATCGGCGTCACCGGCGAGTTGTACGTGGCAGGCGCCGGAGTCAGCTACGGGTATTGGCGCAGGCCCGCATTGACCGCATCACGGTTCGTGGCCTGCCCATACGCACCCGGGACACGCATGTATCGCACGGGCGACCTGGTCCGCTGGGCCAACGACGGCCAACTCCACTACGTCGCACGCGCCGACGAACAAGTCAAAATCCGCGGCTACCGCATCGAATGCGGCGAAATCCGAACCGCCCTCACCCAACTCGACGGCATCGAACAAGCAGCCGTCATCACCCGCGAAGACCAACCCGGAAACAAACGCCTCGTCGCCTACATCACCGGCACCGCAAACCCGAACGAGATACGCACCCAACTCACGCGAAAACTCCCCGCCTACATGATCCCCTCCGCGATCATGACACTCCCGGCACTGCCACTGACCGTCAACGGCAAGCTCGACACCCGCGCCCTACCGGCACCCGAATACACCACCAGCCACTACCGCGCACCCACCACGGCCACTGAGGAAGTCCTCACCGCCATCTACGCCCACACACTCGGACTCGACCGCGTCGGCGTCGACGACTCCTTCTTCGACCTCGGCGGAGACAGTATTTCGTCGACGCAGGTGGTGGCGCGGGCCCGGACGGCCGGCCTCGTGTTCAGGCCGCGCGATATTTTCGTCGAGCAGACCGTTGCCCGTCTGGCCGAGGTGGCCGAGGTGGCCGGCAGTGCGGATCGCCCGATCGACGAGGGTCTCGGGCCGGTGATCGCGACCCCGATCATGCGCTGGCTGCAGAGTGTTCGCGGCCCGATCGAACAGTTCAATCTGATGGCGTTGTTGCAGGCGCCCACGGGTGTCACCGAGACCGACGTGGTGGAGATGGTGCAAGCCCTGCTGGACCGGCATGCCATGCTGCGGCTCCGCGTCGACGACGACGGCGACGGCGACGGCGACGGCGACGGCGACGGCGAGTGGTCGTTGCAGGTGCCCGAGGCGGGGTCGGTGGATGCGAGCGCTTGTCTGCAATCGGTCGACGAGCTGTCCGATGAAGAGCTGACGAAGGCGCAATCTCGGTTGAATCCGGCCGCCGGGGTGATGCTGGCCGCGCTGTGGGTCGCGTCCACCCGCCAGTTGGCGCTGGTGGTGAATCATCTGGCCGTCGACGTCGTGTCGTGGCGGATTCTGCTGGACGACCTCAACACCGCCTGGGCCCAACACCGTGCGGGGCAGCAAGTCGCGTTGCCGACAGCCGGGACGTCGTTCGCCCGGTGGGCGTCGCTGCTGGCCGAGCACGCGCGCCGCCCCGAAACCGTCGGCCAGGCGGCCGCTTGGCGAAAGGTGACGGCGATCCCCGCCGCGCTGCCGGCGGTGCAGCCCGAGGATACGTTTGCCACCGCCGAGCACATGGAGGTGTCGCTGGACGTCGAGACCACCCGCACGATCCTCGGTGAGGTGCCCGCGGCGCTCCATGCCGGAGTGCACGAGATCCTGTTGATCGCGTTCGCCTTGGCGTGGACGGAGTTTCTGGGCAACGGCGGCACACCGATCGGTATCGACGTGGAGGGCCACGGGCGCGACGAGGAGCTGGCCCCCGACGTCGACCTGTCGCGCACCGTGGGGTGGTTCACGACCAAATACCCGGTGTCGTTGGCGGTGGGTGGGCTGTCATGGTCGCAGGTGGCGGCCGGCGAGACAGCGCTGGGGGCAGTGATCCATGACGCCGAGCAGCAACTTCGTACGGTCCCGAACCCGGTGACCTACGGCGTGCTGCGCTATCTGAACACCGATGTCGACGTGACCGGTTCCGACCCGCAGATCGGATTCAACTATCTGGGGCGCCTGGGCGTACCCGTGCTCGACACTTCGGCCGATGGTGATGTCTGGCGGATCGGCTATTGGGGTTCGTTGTTCACCGACAGCGGCAACGCCGATCACGCCATGCCATTGGCGCACACCGCGGCCGTGAATGCTGTCACCGTCGACAGCGACAGCGGCCCGCACCTGCATGCCCAGTGGACGTGGGCATCATCCAAGCTCGATCGCGCGGCGATCACGAGGCTCAGCCGACTGTGGTTCGAAGCCCTCGGCGGGATCTGCGCGTATGCGCGACAAGGTGGGACCACGATGACTCGTTCCGATACTGCTCCAGCGCAGGATTGTCAGCAGCACATCGATGCCGGCTCGGTGGACACATTTCCCGCTGCGTGCCCGGTCGGCGATCTGGCTGACCACGCCGGCGCCTCCGAGGCCGAGAAGAAGCCCGGGAAAGAGCGCCTCAGCTACGCGAATTACCTTCACCTCGACGAGCTGCTCGGCGCCGTTCAGCCCTTGTTCGCCAACGGCGACCGTTCCGCGTGGAGCGACGAGCGGTACTTCCTGATCGTTCACCAGACCTCGGAACTGTGGGTTTCGCAGATCCTGATGGACCTCGAGCTCGCGCTGGAGTCCGCCCGCCGGGCGGAGTTCGACCGGGCGATCGATCGGATGAAGCGGGCCAATGCCGTGCTCGAATTGATGATGTCGACAGAGAGTGCCCTGCAACATCTCACGGTGGACGCGTTCCAACAGTTCCGGCCTCGGTTGCAGGGGGTGAGTGCGGCACAGTCGACCCAGCTGGCGACCATGCTGGCCGGCGTTCGACACGCTCCCGTGACAGCTTTGCTCGAGATCGTGGACGACCGGCGCGACGGCGACAGCAAGGACCGACGGCAGCGGGTCCACTTGGGCGCGCAGCTCGACGTATTCATCGCCGGCCTCACGCGGTGGCGTCTGAACCATCTGGACGTGGTCCGCCGCTTCATCGGGGACCGCCGGGGTACCGGGGGCACCGTCGGGCTCGGCTTCCTGATCGATCGCTTGAGTGAGGGTTCCCGCCGATGACGTTGGTGCGCTACGGCACCCACCCGAGTCAGCACGGCTTTCTCAGCGTTCCCGACCGGCCCGGCCTCTGGCCGGTTGCCATGGTCATCCATGGCGGCTTCTGGCGAACGGCCTACGGCGCGGACCTGACCTCCGATCTGGCCGAGGATCTGAGCCGGCACGGCTTCGCTGCCTGGAACATCGAATACCGGAGGGTGGGCGAGGACCCGGACCGCGGAGGCGGAGGTTGGCCTGCGACCTGTCTCGACGTCGCCGCCGCTGCCGACCTGCTCGCCGCGATCAATCAGAGCCTGGAAGTCGGCAGTCTCGACCTCTCCCGAGTCGTCGCGATCGGGCACTCCGCGGGAGGTCAGCTCGCCGGCTGGCTGGCAGGTCGAGGGTCGCTGCCCGCCGGTTCTCCCGGAGCCACGCCCCGCGTACGACTGACCGGATTCGTCAGTCAGGCAGGAGTTTTGGACCTCGAGCTCGCACTGCAGGAGGACCTGGGTTCCGGAGCCGTCCGAAGCTTCCTGGGCGCTCGGGCCGACGACCCCGAGTCCTGCACGCCGGCCTGTCCCAGCGCACTGCTTCCGATGAGTGTCCCCTCGATCTGCGTGCACGGCACGGCCGATGACGAGGTACCACTCAGCCAGTCGCAGCGCTTCGTCGCCGCGGCTCGACGCGCCGGGGACGACTCCCGGCTACTGGTGCTCCCCGGCGTCGACCACTTCGCACTCATCGATGTGGCGTCCTCCGCGTGGGCGGCCTGCCGCTCGGCGGTCCTGGAGCTGGCGCGCTGAACCTCATCCGCTGTCGACGACGGTTCAGGCGGTGAGCGCGTCGAGTGCCTTTTTGAGGGCCTTCGGGGCGGCGGGGGTGGTCGGCGCCTTCTCCCGCAATTTCAGCATCCGAGCGCCGATATCCTGAAGTTGTTTCCGCCCCAGGTGTTCTCGCACCTTGGGGAACCATTCGTCCTCTTCTTCGTCGATGTGATGATCGACATTCTCGATCAGCACCGTGACCTTCGCGGTGAAGCGTTCGTCTTCGGGCTTCATCGTGGACAACTCCATGACCAGGACATCGGCGACATGATGTTCCTCGTAGGACTCGAGGATGTCGTCTTCGACCTCCGGCACCAGCTCGCGGACCTCGGGATACATGACCTCGTTCTCGAGATAGGTATGCACGGTCAGCGCTTCGATGATCTTGTCGACGATACGGCTCTTCGTCGCGTGCGCGTCGGGGCCCGCTTTCTCGAATTCGCGGAACAATTTGCGGATCTGCTTGTGGTCCTCGCGCAGCAGCACGATGGCGTCGGTGGACATGAAACCTCCTGAAGGATCCGAGTTCCGGACAACCGCCGATGCGGCAGCTGCGGCCACGCGACCGGCGGTCGGCTATCTACGCCTTACCCGCCCATCGTCGGCCCAATCGGCCGCGATGTCGGCGTGGCGGACCCGGGTGGCCGACACCGGCGGCGTAGCCATAGGGCAGCTGCGGCGACTCTTCGGAGGTGCGCAGAGTCTGGTAACGGCGGCCCGGGTTGGCGTGGCGGTCGCTGTGGCGTTGCAGGTGGAACAGGAAGACATTGGTCACGAGGCGGTCGCTGTTCCAACTGTCGCGCGGTGAACACCGCGCGTAACGACCGTCCGGACGGCGCCTGCGCAGCAGGTTGTTGTGCCGGCTGAACCACCTGTGTCCATGGTGGGACAGGCGTTCTCGTTCCAGGGCGAGCGCCGAGCGGAAGCCGCCCAGGGAGCTGCGGGGCAGGAACTTCCAGAGCGACTCGCCGAATCGCTTCCTCGCGCGGGCTTCTGCTGTCGACTCCCATCGCGATGTCGAGGAGCGGAATCACCCCGAGCACCGCGACAGGGCCGATCCGCCAGAACAATTCGAGCCGTGAAGGTCACCAGTTGCCGGGCAGTAGAGCTCCTGCGGCGCCAACTGAACTCAGGACCCAGAGGTAGCGTTTGTGATCGCGAACCTGGGCACGTCCGAAACCGTCATAGCCCGTCTCTCATTCACCCGACGAGGATCAACCTGAGGTATGGCTATTGGAAACGGTTCTGCCGCAACGCCCTCCTGCCGCGAAATCCGGCCACAATTACCGGGCTACCTACCGGGGCATTCGCTCGGTGCCGGTTCGCCGCGCAGTCGCGCGTCGATCCAGTCCTCGAGGCCGGGAAAGCTGGTGACGTAACTACTCAGATGCTCACCGGGCACTGTGCGGAAAATGGCCGGAACGCCCCGGCTGCATTGTTCACCGTACATACGCTGAGCGTCCTCGAGGGGAATCCAGGGATCCCACGCACCGTGGTAGATATACAGCGGCACACCCGACCTCCGGTCGGACAGATCCAGTTGGCGATACAGATTTTCGGCCACCGGGCTGTCGAGTGGGTTGCCGATATTGGTCGCCACGTCCATCGGGATACCGACGACGCCGAGCGGCCCGTCGGCGTCACCACACAGATCTCGCGTCGGAGAAGTCGTCACCCACTGCGCGAGATTATTCATGTACTGGAGCACCTCCGGATGTTCGCGCGCTATCGCCGTCGACACCGACAACAGAATGCCGGAGGCGATCCAGCCGTTGAAGCGGTGGGCGATATTCCGGTAGTCGGCGGCCAGTCCACCCGAGGCCACCCCCATCAGCACGTCCGACAGCTCCGGCGCGTACTCGCTCTGCAACATCGCGGTGGCGTACGCGGCGATCGCTCCACCCGAGTAGCCGTCGACCACATAGCGGCTGTTACCGAACTCCGGCAACGCATTACGCACGGCGCGAATCGAATCGAGCATCATGTGCCCGGCCACATTCGTCTCGCCGTAGGCCATCAATGGGCCCTCATGGTCGGGCAGGAGAACCGCGTGACCTTTGTTCAGGGCCGACCAGATGGCCGGCAGAAACCACACGAGATCGCTATTGGTTCGATCGAGTATGTCGTGCGACAACTGATAGCCCGGCGTGCAGTGCAACCCGAGTGCGTTGATCGGCATGGCGTTCACTTCCACCGGGCGAGACCCCGGACCGTCCCACGAGGCCGCCGGCGTGATCAATGTGGCGGTACCGAAGGAGGGCGTGCCCGTCCCCGAGGTGGAGCGAAACTTCAGCAGCTCCGCTCGCTGGATCGGTACCGCCATATGCTGAGCTGCCGTCGCCGTCACGTCCCGCGTCTCGATGATCTGTCCCGGCTCCAGGCCGGCGAGATTCGCAGGCCACGCATCGAAGGTCTGATCCCCGGTCGGCGACGACAATATCGCCCGCCACAATGCCGCCTGCTGGTCACCGGGGCCTGTGGTCAATTGCGGCGGCTTGATGTTCGCGTCGATCCAGTTCTGTAGCGGGGAGGGAGGGAGATTCACGGGCGACAACGGCGGCATCGGCCCGATGGGCGGACCCTCGTCCGCCCGAGCGGGCGGTTCGCCCAACAACGCACCAGCGACGACAACGGTTACCACAGCTGCCAAAAACCCTCTCACAAGCCACATCCTTTGTTCGGACGAAACCGCGGGGAGTGCCCCCTGCCAGGGGTTGTGCGAAGCGACTTTAGCAAGCGTCTGCGATCCTGACCAAAGAACGCGCGTTGCGAAATTTGTACGCAATGGAAGTGCATATATATCCGCGCTCCGAGCGGGAAACAATGGCCTCTGAAAGTGCGGAGGAACTGCTCGAGAGCCGTCGCACGATCGGGTAACGGCGGCTACATGCCCGTATTGTCGCCGAGGTGCTGATTGTCTCGTATTCGATCGCGGATCAGTCGCTGGAGACTGGCTTGACGCCAGCGCCGATAATCACGGTTTCGATCGGGTCACGATCGCGCCCCCATTGTTCACCTGCCCCACCGCTGCCGGTCCAGCACGTTGTACCGCACCGGATCGGCGCGCAGAACCACCACCGGCGACATCACCGCGGCGCGCAACAGCAGCGTCCGACTCGCGCACCGCCGGCGACTTCATGTACGAATCGATGGAATAACCGATGACCTGGTTGCAGGACCCATTTTTCGCCGTACACAGGTAGACATTTCTTTCACCGGTGCGATGTTCAGTGATATCGTTGAGCCACAGACGATTTTGGCCCTCTGCGGTGAAGTTTCGCCGCACCGGATCGTGAACAGGCCGGCGAGCAATCAAGACCGGCACGTCATATCCGGGGGACTTCCTTCTGCGGCAAGCTGTTTCACGATCGGCAAGGCGTTCCCCGGTAACTCTGCCTGCGACAGATATGCTGTTGCCCGCCGCAACACGTCTTTCAGCCTCTCCACCGCCGGTCCCGGGCCGGCGACACATCGGGACGCGGTGGCCCCGCGGCCGTGCTCTCACCGGCAGCGGAGGCGGTGCGTTGTATCGTCCGACTGGCGTGGCACCGCGATGTGGAGGAGCAGCATGGCAGCGGCGAAGGGCACCATCGGAGGCGGTCCCGCGTTCGAGGTGGAGCCGGACCGGCCGGCGAGCCACACCGATACGGTGCGCTGGGGTGTGGTGGTCGGCGCGCTGGGAGTGGTGTTCGGCGATATCGGGACGAGCCCGATCTACACCCTGCAGACCGTCTTCGACCCGGGTGACCCTCATCCCGTGCCGGTGAACGCCGACAACGTGTTCGGCGTGGTGTCGCTGGTGTTCTGGTCGGTGATGATCATCGTCACCGTCACCTATGTCCTGCTCGCGATGCGCGCCGACAACGACGGTGAAGGCGGCATCATGGCGTTGATCACGCTGCTTCGCCGGTGGAGTTCACCGCGCGGGCGAAAAGCGGCCATAGGCCTGGCCGCGCTCGGAATCTTCGGCGCCTCACTGTTTTTCGGCGACAGCATGATCACGCCTGCGATCTCGGTGCTGTCCTCTGTCGAGGGCATCAAGGTCGTCGAGCCGGCGTTGAAGGATCTTGTCATCCCGGTGACGGTCGTGATCATCGTGGCGCTGTTCGTGGTGCAACGCCGCGGCACCGCGACGGTCGGGCGGATGTTCGGCCCGATCATGATCGCGTGGTTCCTCACCATCGGCACCTGCGGAATCAGCGGCATCCTGCACAATCCCCGCATCCTGGAGGCGCTGTCGCCCACATACGCGCTGGGCTTTCTGATCGGACACTTCGGAACCGCGTTCTTCGCGCTGGCCGCGATCGTGCTCGCGGTGACCGGCGCCGAGGCACTCTACGCGGATATGGGACATTTCGGCCGCCGTTCCATCACCCGCGCATGGCTGATCCTCGTCTTTCCCGCCTGCACACTCAGCTATCTCGGGCAGGGCGCGCTCATCCTCGACGACGCCCGCAACATCAGCAGCCCCTTCTTCCTGCTGGCACCCGGGTGGGCACGGCTGCTGCTGGTGCTGCTGGCCACGGCCGCCACGGTCATCGCGTCCCAGGCGGTGATCACCGGCGCGTATTCCGTCGCCTCCCAGGCCGCGCAACTGGGTTACCTGCCGCGGTTGCGGATCGCGCACACCTCCGAGTCCACGATCGGCCAGATCTACGTCCCGTGGATCAACTGGTTGCTGATGGTCTCGGTACTCACCCTCGTCTTCGCGTTCCGCAGTTCGACCGCGCTGGCCTTCGCCTTCGGCATGGCGGTGACCGGAACCATCACCATCACCACCCTGCTGTTCTTCTACGTCGCGCGAACCCGCTGGCACATCCCACGCTGGATCCTCGCCGCCGGGGCACTGCCACTGCTGACCGTCGATCTGCTGTTCGTCGCAGCCAATCTCACCAAGTTCGCCCACGGCGCATGGCTGCCGCTGCTGATCGGCCTGACCGCATTCACGGTCATGACAACCTGGCAACGTGGGCGCCGGATCGTGACCGCCGAACGAATCCGGCGGGAAGGATCGCTACGGACATTCGTCGACGAACTCGCCGCCGGCACACCCGCCACGACGCATGTTCCCGGCACCGCCATCTTCCTCAACCGCGGCAAGGAAACGGCACCACTCGCCTTGCGCGCCAATGTCGAACACAACCATGTGCGCCACCACCACATCGTGATCCTGTCCATCCACACCGAACCCGTCCCCCGCATCCCCGACAACGAGCGCATCGCGACCGACCCGCTGGGACCGCCCGACGACGGCATCACCCACGTCACCGCCCGCTACGGCTACATGGAAACCCCCGACGTTCCGCACGCACTCACCCTCGTCGACGAACGAGACACCGAAGGCCCGCTCGACCTCGACCACGCCTCCTACTTCCTGTCCACCATCGAACTCCGCCGCGGCACCACCCCGACCATGGCGGATTGGCGCAAACGCCTGTTCATCGCCACGTCCTACATCACCGCCGACGCCGCCGACTACTTCAGCCTCCCCCGCGACCGCACCATCATCATGGGCTCCCAGATCGAGGTATAGCCCTCGACGCCGATTCCGGAGTTCGGATCGCCCGGTTACTGCACCGCATCGAACGCCAGGCACCGGCCGACTCGCTCAGCTCCGGCCCTCGACCGTTGTCCGCCGCCCGATCATGCCGATCGGTTGTCCGCCGGGACCGCAGCGACGACGGCCGGGCCCGGTCCGGATCGCCACCGACCGTCGCCGGCGGATTGGGACATCCACAGCAGCACCGTCGCCGCCGCCAGCGTGACCGCCGTTGCGAGCATCGCGCCGCCGACCACATCGGTGAGCCAGTGCACTCCCAGATACAGCCGGGTGGCCGCGACGATCGTTACGATCACCGCGGCCGAGACACTCGCCGCCGCTGTGCGCACGTACCCGGGCCGCGTCGACGCATACACGACCAGCACCGCACCGACGAAGGCCGTGGTGGCCGTGGTGTGGCCGGAAGGGAAGGAGAAGTCGGCTTCGGCCATCAGATGCAAGGCGGCCGGGGGACGCGACCGCGCGACGGCAAGTTTCGTCAACGTACTCGCGCCGGCCGCGAAACCCACTGTGCCGAGGACGAATACGGCCGGAACAGCACTGCGCCGCCGCCACGCGAGCATCCCCGCCACGATCACCGCCGACGCTGCCACACCGACCGGACTGCCGATCTCGGTGATCGCCCGCGCCCACGCGGTCGCGGTGCCGTTGCGATGTTCGACGAACCATCGCAGGGTGGCCGCATCGGCTCCGGTGATCCATCCGGACTCCGCGACCTGCACCGCCACCACCACGAACAACGCCGCAAGCACGAGCGCTCGCAGTGCGGACCAGCCGACGCGCACGCCGGACACCGGCGAATCGCCGACCCGGCCGGCGAGGGCCGAGGCGAGAAGGACAGCCGTACCGAGAGCGGACGCACCGACCGCGATCTCCCTGCTCGACGATTCGGTACGGACCTCGTCGACCAACCCGTGGACGACATCGACAATCGCTGACACGCGCCCAGTGTCGCGAAGCACCGCTGTGGAAACGCTGAGTGCGCCACCTGGCTATCCGTGGAAGCACGCTCGCTCGGCCGATACCTCCTGGTACCGGCCGAGCTGGACAGCAGCCCGGCGGCAACAGAAGGTGGGAACGGTGAACGTCGCATCGCCCGGTGTGGGTTTGGCGGTTTTGTGCCTGGTTCTGGTGGCCGCGTCAGCAGCGGTGTACCGGTTCGCCTACCTCGGCTCGATGCTGATCGTGCCCGGGGCGGCCGTTCGCGCGGTCGTGCAACTGAGTGTGGTCGCGCTGGTGCTCGCCGCCGCCCTGCGCCATCTGTGGTCCTCGTTTCTCGTTCTGGGCGTGATGTTCGCGGCCGCGGTGTTCACCTCCGCTCGCCGAGCACGAGCGGGACGCTCCGGAGCATGGCTGGCCGCGGCCCTCGCGGCCGGGTGGGCTGCCGTCCTTCCGGTGATGCTCGTCAGCGGTGTCGTCCCTCTTTCCGGGCCCGCGGTCGTCCCTGTGGGCGGCATCATCCTCGGTGGCGCCATGACCGCGACCTCGCTGGCCGCACGCCGCGCCCTGGACGCCGTTCACGACCGGCGCGGCGAGATCGAGGCGGCCATGAGCCTGGGTTTCGACGACCGCCACGCACGCCTGGAAATCATCCGTTCCACCGCGGCCGACGCGCTGCTGCCCGGCGTGGACCAAACCCGCACAGTCGGATTGGTCACGCTGCCAGGGGCATTCGTCGGTGTCCTCATCGCCAGCGGCTCCGCGGGCCGAGCAGCCGCGGTCCAGATCCTCGTGCTCCTCGGCCTGCTGCTCGCGCAATCGTGCGCGGTGGCGGTCACCGTCGAACTCGTCGCTCGGGGCCGAATACGACGACCTCGGCACTGAACACCGATTTATTCGACCACGCGGACCACCTCGCCGTCGACACGCTCGATCTCGGGGCGCGGACGCCGTCCTGCCACGCGCGACCATGTTCTACCGTCATAATGGGTCATCCCCTGCACTACCCGCGTGGTGCACCGATCGAGGGTTGGTGAGTCGGATGATGCCTGCATCCATGCTCGACGAACTGTACGAACGCGCGCAAAACGACGGTGTCGCACTAAGAATCGGCGTGATCATCGATCGTGGCGGGCAGGTTCTGCTGCTCGAACGTGACGACAGCGGCCCCGTCAAGGCCACCCTCAAACTTCCCGGCACCACCGTCGAACCCGGCGAACCGCTGGACGCGGCCGTGACACGCGGCGTCGCCACCGAGACAGGTCTGCTCGTCACCCGAATCCGTAGCCACGTAGGCTATTTCGACTACCTGTCCCCCATCGGAAAACCGGTCCGCCGCCTGCACTTCGCCGTCGACGTCGCCGCCACGTACCCCATCCGCCTGTCCGCCCACACCGCCTACATCTGGGCGCCACTGGACGGCGACCTCCGCGTGACTCCCTCCATTCGCCGCATCCTCCAGGACTACCGCGAACTTGCCCGAGCCCGGAACCCGCTACCGGAAACCTCGGCGTGAGGATGCCCCCGGCGCGTCGCCCCGGTTGTCAGCGGATACGGGCGACGTACTTGCCCGTGCCGTGTCCGGATGCCAGCAGGTCATGTGCGGTGATCACCTCATCCAGCGACGACACTTCGGTGACCGGGAGCGAGAGTTCGCCTGCGGCAAGGTAATCCAGCACCTGGCGGGTAGCGGCGGCGACCTTCGACGGGGCGCCGGCGACGAGGCCGCGGTGGCTGAAACCGGTGAGGGTGAGGTTGCCGCCCAGCAGGCGACCGAACGGCGGGAGCGGGGCGGGGGCGCCGCCACCTGCGTTGCCGAACAAGACGATTCGTCCGGTGGGGCGGGTGACCTCGAGATCCAGATCCAGGGCCTCGGTGCCGAGCGGGTCGAGCACGAGGTCTACCCCGCGGCCATCGGTCACGGAGCGGATTTCGTCGGCCAGGCCGTCATCGCGGACGAGGACGGCGTCATAGCCGGGTACCGACCCGCGGGCGCGGCTCACCGTCCCCAGGAGACGGCCACCGCCGAGTAGCGGCACCAGCTGTGCCACCGCGCCGCCGATACCGCCGGCGGCGGAGTGCACCAGAACCGTATCCCCGGCGGTGAAGCGACCGGCGTCGGTGAGCAGCAGCAGGGCGGTCGCCAAGCCGAGCGGGGTGGCGGCGGCCGAGCTCAACGGGACGGCATCCGGCACCGGCACGGTGAGTTCTGCTCGGGCCGTGGCGATCTCGGCGAAGCCGCCGCCTCCGAGCGCGACGGCCGCCACCCGATCGCCGACGGCGAGGCCGGTGACTTCGGCACCCAATTCACGCACTGTGCCCGCGATCTCCAGGCCGGGGCGGTAGGGCCACGACGGTGCATAGCCCGCATCTCCGCGGCGAGCCATCACATCCATGAAGTTCACGCCCGCGTAGGCGACATCGATGGCCACCTCGCCCGCGGCGGGCCGCGGCGGTTCCACCTCGCGGATCTCCGACTTCTCCGCACCGCCGGGGGCGGTCATCACCAGGGCTCGCATCGTCACTCCCAACACCTCACTGCCGTCGAACGATCGGGTCAACCCCGCGATGCGGCGCCACATTCCTCCCGAAGGATCAGGCGGACTCGGCGGTGCGTGCCAGGCGAGCCCGGATGTCGTCGCGCAGCGCCTTCTTGTCGATCTTGCCGACCTTCGTCAACGGCATCGCGGCGACCGATTCGATGCGTTCCGGAATCTTGAACCGAGCCGCACCCGCCGCCTCCATCACCGCCTCGATGTCCGCGGGCTCCACCACACAGCCGGGCCGCAACATCAGATACAGGCACAGGCGTTCGCCGAGAGCCGGATCGGGCATGGCTACCGCGGCGGCCATTTCGACGCCGTCGAGCTGGTAGGCGAAGTTTTCGACCTCTTCGGCGGAGATCTTCTCGCCGCCGCGGTTGATCATGTCCTTGTCCCGGCCGGCGACGACGAGGTTGCCGTCCGGGCGGCGGATGACGATGTCACCGCTGGCGTACCAGCCGTCCGGAGTGAACGCGCGCGAATTGTGCTCGGGCGCACGGAAATAACCACGGGGCGTGTACGGTCCACGGGTGAGCAGCGCGCCCGGAGTGCCGTCGGGCAACGGGTTGCCGTCCTCGTCGACGACGAGAATTTCGTCCGCCGCACTGACCGGACGCCCCTGGGTGCTCACGACGACGTCGGCGTCGTCATCGATGCGCGTCATGTTGATCAGGCCCTCGGCCATGCCGAACACCTGCTGCAACCGCGCGCCCAGCACCGGTTCGACGCGCGCTGCCAGTTCGTCCGGCATCCGCGAGCCGCCGACCTGGAGCACTCGCAGGGTGGTGCCGCGCATCGTGGCGTGCTCGCGCTGGTGCTCGATCCAGACCTGCGCGACCGCGGGAACGGCCGCCGCGACCGTGACACCCTCGGCATCGATGGTGGCCAGCGCCCGCTGCGGCGAAGGCGAGGGCAGCATCACCGCGCGACCGCCGGCGAAGAGCGCGCCCAGAATGCCCGGACAGGCCAGCGGAAAGTTGTGACTGCTCGGCAGTGTTCCCAAATACACTGTGGCGGAATCGAATTCACTCACTTCGTTGCAGCACAGCACGTTGTAGGCGTAGTCGTCGTGCGTGCGGACGATGAGCTTGGGCAGGCCCGTGGTCCCGCCGGACAGCAGCATCAACGCGACATCCGAGCCCTGCGGCGCGTACTCGGCCTCGTCGAAGGCGACGGTGGTGGTCAGGGCGTCGGCCAGCCGGTATTCCGGTGCCGCTCGGCCGGGCTCGGCGGAGGATTCGCCGTGCACGAGGACGGCCCGCACACTCGGCACCTCGGCGGCCACCTGCTGCGCGACGTGGCGCAGGTCGGTGCCGCGATCGGTGTCGGCCACCACGAGAGCGACGGCCTCGGCCGCCGCGGCGAGGTGGGTGAGCTCGTGGCGGCGATGTGCGGGCAGCGCCATCACCGGCACGATGCCGACACGGAGGCAGCCCAGGGTGAGGGCCACGAACTCCCAGCAATTGGGTAGTTGCACCAGGATTCGATCGCCGGGAGCGAGGCCGAGGTCCAGCAGCGCCCGCGCGCAGGAGGCCGCGCGCTCCCACAGCCGGCGATAGGTCAGGCGGGTGGCGCCGTCGACCACGGCCACCCGGTCGGGACGCCGCGCCACCTGGGCCTCGATGTAAGAGCCGAGGGATCGGCCCTGCCAGTAGCCCGCCGTGCGGTACTCGGCGGCGATGTCGTCGGGCCATGGCACGACACCGTCGATCGCGGCCTGTCTGCGGATGGTCACGGCAGCTCTCCTTCCAGCCGATGCGGCGCGGCCGGCACGACCGCGTCCAAGGCGATCAGTCCGGCGGCAGTCGAGCGCAGCGGATTGATCTCGATCTCGTCGATGGCGGGGTGTTCGGTGAGATAGCGAACAAGACGCACTGCCGCCCGGGCGAATTCGTCACGGTCCAGCACCGGTCCCCCGCGCCCGCCGAACAGCAGTGGGGCGCATCGCAGGTCGTCGAGCATCGCCGCGGCGCCCGCGACAGTGACCGCGCCGCTGCGGATGGTGACATCACCGATCGCCTCGGCAGCGATGCCGCCGAGGCCGGCGACCACGATCGGACCGAACACCGGGTCACGGCGCACACCCAGGAACAGGTCCACTCCGGCGTCGGCCATCGACTCCACCAGATAGGCCGGAGCACCGATGGCGTCGAGCGCGTCGAGGGCGGTGTCCAGCTCCGCCGCGCTGCCGATATTCAGGTGGACACCGCCGATATCGGTCTTGTGCAGCACCGTGGCGTCGAGGATTTTCACCGCGACCGGGTGCGGCAGTTCCGTCAGGGCGTCGTGTGCAGCGGCGCGGTCGGTGCACACGCGCCGTCGAGGCGTCGCGATACCGAGGACGTCCAGTAGATCCTTGGCCGCGGCCTCGTCGGCGGGCAGCGACATCGCGGGCACCGGCGGCAACGCCGGCGGGAGGATCGGACGCTCGGCTGCGGTCGCCGAACGCAACCAGCGACTGCGGGCATCCGCGGCCAGGGCGCGCAGGCCGATACCGAGGGCGGTCGGGCCGGCGAGTACGGGGACACCGAGTTCACCGGCACGAGCCGTGGTGTCGGCGCGGGCCGCGCGCGGGCCGCCGAGGGCGAGCACGACAGGCAGGTGCTCGTGTACGCCCGCGCGATGCACGGCGTCGGCGAGATCGACCGCATCCGGCTCCGCCAGCGCGTAGACCGCCAGCGCGTCGATGCCGGGATCGGCGGCGGTGGCCGACAGCACGACGTCGAAGGCCGGACCGGGCCGGCCGGTGTCGACCGGGTTCGCCTGATAGGTCATCGGCGGCAGCACACGAGCGAGTTCGCGCTGAGTGCCGGGCATCAGGCGCGGCACCCGAACCTGGTGTGCCAGGAGATGATCCAGGATCACCAGGCCGGGACCGGCTTGGGCGGTCACCACCCCGACTCCGGCCGAAGGGGTCGCCGGCAGTCGAGTTCGGCTCAGTACCGCGACGGCCTCGACCAGTTCCGTCTCCGAATCCACCACCACCGCACCCGCTTCGGCCAGCAGCGATCGGGTGGTGTGCCAGGAGGTGGCGAGCGCGCCGGTGTGCGAGGCGGCGAACGCGGAGACGTTGCTGCGGCCGACGACCAGCGCCACGACGGGCTTGACCGCGGTGACCGCGCGTACCGCCGACAACAACGCTTCGCCGTCCGCTACCGCCTCGACGTGCAGGGCCACCGCGGTGATCGACGGATCCGCGCGCAGATGGCCGAGCACGTCGGTGGCGGTCACGTCGACGCTGTTGCCCAGTCCCACACCGAGTCCCACGCCGACACCGTGTTCGGACAGCAGAAACGACAGCGCGTGATTCATTCCGCCACTGGCGGCAACGACCGCGACCGAGCCCGGGGTCAGATGCCGCACCGTCGGGACGAAACTCACCGTCACCCCGCCGGGCCGGAAGAACCCGGACGTATTCGGTCCCAGGACGCGGATGCCGGTACCGGCGACGATATCGGCCACCTGCGCTTGCAGCGCGACACCTTCGGCACCCGCTTCGGCGAATCCGCCGGAGCAGATCACGGCGGCGCCGACACCACAGTCCGCGGCGTCGCGCAGCGCCCGCGGGGTGGCCGACGCCGGGACGCACAGCACCGCGAGATCCACCGGTCCGCCGTGGGATTCGACGACCGAACCCAGGCTGCGATGCAATCCCGCTCGCTCGGCGCGGGGGTTGACACCGTACGTGGCGGTCGCATCGTCGCGGCCGACCGCCGCGAGCATGACCGAGCCGAGTTTGCCCGGCGCCTCGGAGGCGCCGACGACGGCGACCGACTCCGGCCGCAACAACCGGTCGAGGCCGGAACGTGGGGCGGTCGTTCGGGTGGAGGTCATCGCGCCTCCCGGGTCTCGAACGCCACCGCATCCGCGCGCCCCGACAGCACCAGCGTCGCCGCGCAGTCGCGCTCATCGGCGGCGCGGCGCACGCGCACGGCGGCCGGTGTGTCGATCACGATCACCGGAATGCCGTGCCGCAATCGGACGTGTTCGGCGCACAATGCCCGCGACAGCGGCGTACCACCCTGTACGACAACGGCTTTCGGTCGTGTCGCGATGACTGTGTCGAGATCGTCGCGGCTGGAGGACGGCAGCGAGGTCGTCCCGTCGACCGGTGCGGTGAACAGGCGAACGGGCCCCTCGGACGCATGCGCGTCGACCGTGGTGGCGCCGTCGCCGACGACGACCCGATCGCCCGAGTGCCGCGTCAGGACCAACAACCGCGAACGCAGTGTGTCCGCACCGATCCGCAACGGCGTATCCAGCGGCGCCGCAGCGAATTTCGCCTGCCACGCGTCTTCGGCGCTCGCCACGAAGGCATCATCGCGGATGCGGATCTTCTCCGCCGAAATCGCGCGGGTGAAGAAGTGGAAACCGAACTGCCACGGCTCGAACGCCCCGTAATACTCACCGAAGTGGTCCCACCACGCCAGACTGGGCAACGAGGCATCCTGAATCTTCGCCACCTGCGGCCGGCGGATCTCCTGGAAGCGCCGCAGCGCTTCGTCCAGATCGGCCGGATGCTCGGCGACCGTCCGCGCCAGCACGGCGGCATCTTCCATCGCCATCTTGGTGCCCGACCCCACCGAGAAATGCGCGGTGTGCACCGCATCCCCGATCAGGACCACCGGCGTGCCCGACGCGCTACGGCAATACCAGTTCTCGGTACGGCGGGTGCGGAAGTTGGCCCAGCGAGAGTTGTTGGCCACCAGCGGATGTCCGTCGATCCGGTCGGCGAACAACCGCTCGAGATAGCGCTGCGTCACCTCGTCCGACTCGCCCGGCGGCGCGGTCGTATCGAAACCGTCGAGACCCGCTCGCCGCCAGGTGTCCTCATCGGCCTCGACGATGAAGGTGCTCAGCCCCGAGCCGATCGGATAGCCGTGAACGGCGAAGTTGCCGTGCTCGGACCGTGCGTGCAGAAAGGTGAGTCCCCGGAACCGATAGGTGGTGCCGAACCAGATGAACTTGACCGCCGCCTGATCGACGCGATGGCCGAGCTCGCTCGCAAATCGTTCGCGCACCGTCGAATTGGCGCCGTCGGCGGCGACGATCAAGTCGTAACCGCGGGCATCAAGCTCCGCCACGTCGGCCTGAACGGAGAAGTGCAGCCGCGCGCCCAATTCGGTGGCTCGTCGCCGCAACGCGTCCAGCAGCACACGGCGATGGATGGCCGACATTCCGTTGCCCCCCGCCGCGACGGTGGCGCCCTTCAGATGTACCTCGATGGTGTCCCAGTGGCGGCCGTCGGTGCGCAGCGCATTGCGCAGTACCGGGTCGACGGCGTCGATGTTGTCGGCCGTCGCGTCGGAGAACACCACGCCGAAACCGAAGACGTCGGATTCGGCGTTGCGTTCGTAGACGTCGATCTCGACGCCCGGCACGGAGTGCGCGAGCGCGATCGCGGCGAACAGACCGCCGGGGCCGCCGCCGATGCACGCCACGCGCCGCAGTGGCGGCGGCGGTGCGTAGGGTTTGTCTGTCAGGGCCATCGGTTTCCTGTCTCGACTGGGTACGAATCGCTGCGGGTGTGCGGTCGGCGATCGGTTTCGGCGGTGCTCATTCGACGGCGGCCGTGACGGGCGCGCGGCGACCGAGGATCGCCGTGAGCACGTCCGACAGTGCGTTTTCCGGATCCGCGGGCAGCGTCGCCGCCCGCCACGCGACGATGTGGTCGGGGCGCACCAGCAGCGCCCCGTCGTCGTCGACCTCCGAGAGGCGGCGATGATCGCCGTAGCTGTCCTCGAAGTCACAACCCCGGCCGACGGTCCGCACCCGGATCGGCACGTCGAAGCGCGCGCCGACAGCCTCGGCCGCCTCCTGCCACGCCGCCCCGCCCACGCCGGTGATCAGCGTGAATTGCCCCTTGCCACAGAGGTCGAAGGTCGAGACCCGCTTCTGATTCCGGGTCACCCAGGCATGCGGCAGATGCCGGCCGGGACGGGTCGTCGCGTAGTAGTAGACCTCCTCGTCACGCGGTGCCGGCACCTCCGGTGAACCGTCCGGCACGATCGCGCTCGACGTGTAGTTCTGGTTGGTCTCCACACCGTGGGTGTTGAAGCACATGATCGTGCCCTGCAGGGCGGCATCGAACGCCTGCCGTTTGGCCCGGGCCTCGGGGGTGGGAGCTCGCAGCGCGGCCAGCGCGCGGCTCATCGTCTCCGGATCCGGGGCCGGCGGCAGATCCAGCGCCATGAACAGCGGCGGCATCAGTCCCTCACTGCGCTTGGCACGCCGCACGATCTGCTCGGCGACCGGTTGCCGCTCGTCCCGATAGGTCTCGAGCAGGGACGGGCCGGCCTGCCCGCGCACTACCATCGCCAGCTTCCAGCACAGGTTGTAGCTGTCCTGGATCGAGGTATTGGAGCCGAGACCGTTCATCGGCGAATGCCGGTGCACGGCATCGCCGACACAGAAGACCCGCCCGCGCATGGTGTCCTCGGCGTAGACGTCGTTGACCGCCCACGTCGACATGGACTCGACCCGCACCGAGATGCTGTCGTCACCGATGAGCTGGTGCGCGATCCGGACGCCCTCGGCCTCGGACAGATCCGGGGCCGGGCCGTCGACGTCGTAGCCCCACACACCGATCCACTTGTTCCAGGGCCGCACCATCCGCAGCACCCCGACGCCGTTGCCGCCGTGGCCCACACCGGGCTGCACGAACCAGTACATGTCGCCGGGGCGGTGCTCGACGAGATGGGTGAGGTCGGCCTCGAAGACCACATTGATCGAACCCCCGGCTCCCATCTTCCCGACCAGGGGCAGGCCGATCTGTTGCGCCACAAGGGAATTACCGCCGTCCGCGCCGATCAGGTACTTGCTGCGAATCTCGTATTCGGTGCCGTTGATCCGGTCCCGGACGCGCGCGCTCACTCCGTCCTCGTCCTGAACGAGACCGAGCAACTCGGTGTGGCAGCGCACCGACGAACCGCGAGCGGTGGCGGCGTTCACCAGAATCGGCTCGAGCAGATGCTGCGGCAGGTCGCACACCGATGTCGGGCTGGCCAGATCGTGCTCGGCCTGAAAATGCGGGTGGGTGTACCAGGTCCGCAGTCGCCCCAGTTCCGGCCCGGCCAGGCTCATCGCGTACACGTGCTCGCCCATCAGACGTTGCGGGGTGGCCTGCCGCTGAACTTCCGCCTCCAGACCGAGGTCACGAAACACCTCGACGCAACGCTGGTTGGTGATGTGCGCCCGGGGTGAATTCGACACTCCCCCATGCTTGTTGATCATGATGTTGGCGATGCCGTACGTGGACAGCAACGCGGCCGCGGCCGCGCCGGCCGGTCCGGCGCCGACCACGAGAACTTCGGTTTCCACGACGTTGTGGGTATTCATGGTGCTTGGCTCCTCAGGGAATCGGTGACTCGTCGTGCCGCGTCGTTGTCAGTGCCGGTGCCCCCACAGGTCCGGGCCCGGGATCTCGGTCGGCTCCCAGGTCTCGTCGTCGATCAGGACGCCACCGAAGCCGAATTCGGTGTTCACTCCGACCGGTGACTGCGCGTAGAACGAGAAGACCTTGTCGTTGGTGTGGCGCCCCAGCGACATCGTGACCGGCACATCGCGGTCCAGCACCAGGTCGTAGGTGCGGCCGACCTGGTCCATATCGGGCACCTCGAGCATGAAGTGATGCAGGAAGGGCTCGTCGATGCCGAAGAACGGGCCGTCGACGAAGGCGATGCTGTGATGGCGGGGATTGGTGTGCAGGAAGCTCGCCCGGAACGGAGTGCGCATGGTGTCGCTGATCTTGAATCCGAGGATGTCGGTGTAGAAGTCCTGCAGCGCGGCGACGTCGGGACCTGCCAGCACGACGTGACCGAGGCCCAGGTCGCCGGTGACGAACTGCTCGACGTCCCGGGCGGAGGTGAACTGCCCCTCGCCGGCCGCGGCGCCGTGGTAGAGCTCCACGCGGTTGCCCGCCGGATCGAGGAAGTGCACCATGGCGGCGACCCGCCGAATCTCCAGCTCGCGAGCCGTGGCCACCGAGACGGCGACGCCACGATCGGAGAGTTCGTCGACCGCGGCGGCCAACGCGGCGCCGTCTGCCAGCTCCCAGCCGTAGTACGCGCCGCCGTCACGCTCACCGGTCTCGACCGTGACCCGGTGGTGGCGGTCGTCGATGCGGAAATGCGTGGTGCCGTCCTCGCCCGCCACCCGCTGCATGCCGAGAATGTCGGTGGCATAAGTGACGAACGCCTCGGGGTGACGCGCCGAGAGCCCCAGATAGCCGAGCTGTTCGATATTCATGTTCTATTCCTTTCCGCGGCGATCACAATGCGCCGGACAAGAAGGCACGCAGCAATACGGCATATCCCTGCGCCTTTTCGATCTGCACCCAGTGGCCGCACTTCTCGAAGATGTGCAATTGCGCGTTCGGCAAGTGCTGCTGCAAATAGACGCTGGATTCCGGAGCGACGAATCGGTCCTCGCGGCCGTGCACGACCAGAAACGGGTGCGGCATCCGGCGCAGCGCCGACGGCGGCACCGCGGCCTCGGCCGGCGTCGAGGTCGGCGAGAAGAAACGCGTGTAGGACCTGCGCACCTCGGAGCGCATGATCTCGCGATGACGCTCGGCCACGATCGACGACACCGATCGGTCCAGCAGGTCTTCGTCGTAGACGAACCACGTGGTGAGGTTCTCCAGCGCGCTGATCGACGGGTCCTTGTAGAAGGTGACCATCCGCATCACCTCGGGCGTCGGATGTGCCTCGCCACCGGCACTGCCCATGAGCGAAACCCGTTCGAAGCGTTCGGGTTCGGCCATCAACAGGTGCATGGCCAGGGCGCCGCCCATGGAGTTGCCGACCAGATGCGCCCGTGCGATACCGAGGGCGTCCATGAGCGCGAGGACCTGCTCGACGCGCATGCGCAACCAGCCCAGCAGGGCGGCCGGGCCTTCGTCGGGATGATCGGTACGACCGTATCCGACCAGATCCGGCGCCAGCACGCGATGCTCCGGAAGCAGCGGCATGAACCCGCGCCAGTTCGACGACGCATTGGCGCCGGGACCGCCGCCGTGCAACAGAATCACCGTTTCCGGATTCTCCGCGCCACTCTCCAGCAGAAAGGTGGAGTATCCGTTCGTCGTTACGGTACGTTCGTGAATTTCGGTCACTGGTCTCGCTTTTCTTTCTCGCACGGCAGTTCCGCGCGGCCTCGAATGCGCGCTGTCGAATGCGGTGTCGGCTGCTTCGGAATTCGGGATATCGTTATCGTGTGTGAGCCCGGTCTCACCGTATCCGGGCACACCACGGCAGCGCATCGAACGATCTGTCGCTCGTTTCAGGCGCGGACCCGACGATTTGTCGGACGAGAGGAGAAGCTCCGGTGAGCCTTGACGACACGGTCCAGGATGCGGCCGACCGGCTGAACACTCCGTTGGTGGTGCTGGATCTGGATCTGCGGATCGCGGCGTACAGCATTCACGACAACGACGTTCGACGCGCGCGATTGGCTCAGTTGCTAGCCGGCTGGAATCCGGTGACCGAGGACGTGATTCGCACCCACGACCTGCGCGCGGCCGCGCGCCCGGTGCGAATCCCCGCCGGCGATTCCGGCGAGGCGGTCGTGCTGGCGCTGCGCCACGACAAACGACTGCTCGGCTATCTGTTCTACCTCGACGACCGGCCGGGACCACAGACGATCGCCGCCGATATGGACGTGCTCGAACCGGCCCTGCCCGACATCGCCATGCTGCTCGCCCTGCACATGTCGGATCTGCGCCACGGCGTGGAGCATTCGAAGTATCTGCTGTCCGATCTGCTGCACGGTTCGCAGCGGGAACGCCGCCACGCCGCCGCGACGCTGGTTCGCGAGGGACTGATCGAGGACGTCGAGCACTACACGGTCCTCGTGCACCGTGCGCCGGCGCATCTTCCGCAGTCGGTCACCCGTCTGGCCGTCGATGCGACGCTGGACTTCATCGGCCGCGCCACCACCGTCAAAGTCGTCGGCGCGGTACTCGGTGACGACGGCGTCGTCCTGTTCCCGCGCCGGGTCAACCGCGACCGGCTCGACCGGGTGCTCGACCGCCCCGGACTGGAACGGGTGCGGGCGGGAGTGGGCAGCGTGCAGGACGAGCTCGCCGACGCCGTGACCTCCTACCACGAGGCGCAGATCGCATGCCGCGCCGCCGATGCCGACCCGAAGCGCTACGGCCGCAAGGTGTTCTGGGAGGATCTCGGAATCGATCGGCTGCTGCTGCAACTTCCGCTCGACCGGATGACGGCGAGCCAGTTTCCACCGGGAGTGCAACGCCTGCTGGCGGCCGCCCAGGCTTCGGAGCTCGCCGCGACGCTGGAGGGATATCTCGACAGCGGCGGCGAAATCCAGGGCACCGCGCGCCGGCTGAACATTCACCGCAGCACGCTGTACCACCGCCTCGACCGTATCCGCGAGGTGACCGGATGCGATATCTCCGACGGCGCCACCCGCCTGGACCTGCATGCCGGACTGCGCGTCGCCCGCCTCGCCGGACTGTGGCCACAGCCGTGATCCGATCAGCGTCCCCGGCAGTCGATGGAGGACGAACCGAAGCTCGGACGCCCAGAACCGTTGTACACCAAAGTGTTCGGCGCATCGTCGTCGTCCGGATCGCCGGAGGCCGAAGGATCCGGCAGTTCCGCGCTCTCCTCGACGACGATTTGCGCTCGTGCCGCGCCGGGATCGAACATTTCCTGAAACGGCAAGACGAACGGCCCTCCGAGGCCGCGATGCTTCGCCCGAACAGCCGCCCATCCGAACAGTGCCGGCGGGCCGACCGTGGCGATCACGAGAAGCAAGTCCCCGCCCATGCCCACGAGCGTACCGATGATCCTTCGCTGCGCTGTGGCAAGAAAGGCGGAGGCGGACTACTCGGCCGGCTTCGCCGCAATCCACTGCGCCACCGGCAGATGCGGGCGCCAGGCGGTGAATCCGCCGAGCGGCTCGCCCCGGTAGATCTGGAATTTCCGCAGTTCGCCGCCATGTTCCGCGGCCCAGCGCAGCAGCAGCGCCTCCGATTCGGCGGTGACGGCGTTGGCGACGAGTCGTCCGCCCGGCCGCAGCCGATCCCAGCATGTCGCGAACAGACCGGCCTGGGTGAGGCCGCCGCCGAGAAAGACCGCGTCGGGCGCCGGATCGCCGGGCGCGGGCAGATCGGCGGGCGCCTCGCCGCGCACGACGATCGCGGGCACCCCGAGTGCCGCGGCGTTGGCGGCGATCTGTTCACGGCGGGCCGCACTGCGCTCGAAGGTGATTGCGCGACAGTCGGAATGGGTGCGGCACCACTCGATCGCGATGGTGCCCGATCCGCCGCCGACATCCCACAGCAGTTCGCCGGGCGCCGGGGCGAGGGCCGCGACCGACAGGGTGCGGACCTCCGCCTTGGTCAGCTGTCCGTCGCCGCCGTAGGAGGCGTCGGGCAGACCCGGCATCCGGGTGAGCCGGGGCGCGCCCGGCTCACGGACCGCCTCGACGGCGACGATGTTCAGTGGATCGCCCGGAGACCGTGACCACTGCGTCGCCGTCGCGGCGACGATCCGTTCGCCGGGACCACCGAGCTGTTCCAGCACGGTCAGCCGTGATTCGCCGAACCCGTTGCGCCGCAACAGTTCCGCGACCCGCGCCGGAGAGTGCTCGTCGGCACTGAGCACCAGGAGCCGCCGGCCGTCGGCGAGTTCGGGCAGAACCGTTTCGAGGGGGCGGCCGACGACGCTCACCACCGGGGTGTGCGCACTGGCCCAGCCCAGTCGGGCACAGGCCAGCGTGGCCGACGACGGCTGCGGGTAGACCCGGATAGCCTGCGGCCCGAGCAGTTTCGCCAGCGTGACGCCGATGCCGTAGAACATCGGATCGCCGCTGGCCAGAACGCAGATACGCGAATCCCGATTCGCGGCAAGCAATTCCGGCAGCGCGGGCAGCAACGGGGTCGGCCAGGCCCGGCGATCCGCGGCGCTCGCGTCGACGGGAACCAGATCCAGCTGGCGGCGCGATCCGAAAAGTACCTCGGCCGAGGTGATCTCGGCCCGCACGCGCGGGCTCAACCCCGGCCAGCCGTCGGCACCGATGCCCACGACCGCTATCACGCGATCGTTCTCCGGCGTGTCCCGCATGTCGCCGGTTGCGAGGGCGGGTTTTTCGCCTGTCATACCGTCACCAGCCGCCGCCGTCACGACGCTGCCGCGCTGATGGACGACGCTTCAGCCGCGCCCCCAGCAGCGCTCCACCCGCGCCGCTGGGCAGCGTCCCAGCCGTGCGGGCGGACAGCGGCACTGCCGGGCTTCCGGCGCAGCGGCTCTGGCGCGCACGCGGTGTGGGCACGCGCATCACCGCGGCATCCGGCGCCAGACGGCCCGTGGTACCCATCGGGCCACGGCAGCGGCGGGTCCCAACGATCGCGGGACCCACACGCTGGTGGCGCGCCGGCGTAGGGCGGCGACCGCGGCTGCCGCCACCTGATCGGGCGTACTCGACAACGGCGCCGGGCTCATCCCCTCGGTCATCCGGCCGATGACGAAACCGGGACGCACCAGCAGCACATGGACTCCGCTGCCGTGCAAGGCATCCGACAGCCCGGAGGCGAATCCGTCCAGTCCCGCCTTGCTCGAGCCGTAAACGTAGTTGGCACGCCGCACCCGCGCCCCCGCGATCGAACTGAACACCACCAACTGGCCGCTGCCCTGGGCGCGCAGCAGATTCGCCAGCACGGTCAACAGGCTCACCTGTGCGACGAAGTCGGTGTGCAGTACCGCGACCGCCGCGGCCGGATCCTGTTCGGCGCGGGCCTGATCGCCCAGGATTCCGAAGGCCAGGATCGCGACCCCGATCCGGCCGTGGTCGGCGGCCAGTTTCTCCAGCAGCGGCTGATGACCGGACAGGTCGTCGGCGTCGAACTCCACCGCATGGACCGCGCGGGCGCCCGCCGCGCGCAGCATGGCGGTCTCCTCCCCCAGCCGATCGCTGCGACGTGCGGCGAGCACGATCTCGCGGTCCGCGCAGATCCGGCGGACGACCTCGAGTCCCATCTCGCTGCGCCCGCCGAACAGCACGATCACCCCGTCGTCGACCTCACGCACACCCATGGCGCATAGTCTGCCATCGGCGCCGGTTGCTAGCGTCGCAGCCATGACGAGTACCGCGGCCGCGCGCATCGACCTGTCCCCCAGCGCGCTGGAATTCGTGACCGAACGGCATCTGGCCACGCTGACCACCCTGCGCGCGGACGGTACACCGCACGTCGTCGCGGTCGGCTTCACCTGGGATCCCGACGCCGGTATCGCACGGGTGATCACCGGCGGCCCCACCACCAAGGCCCGCAATGCGGACCGGCGCGGATACGCCGCGCTGAGTCAGGTCGACGGCCCGCGCTGGCTCACCCTGGAAGGTCCGGCCGAGGTCTGGACCGACCGCGACCGGGTCGCCGAGGCCGAGGCACGCTACGCCGAGCGCTACCGCACCCCGCGCGAGAACCCGCAGCGGGTGGTGATCGCGGTCCGTGTCGCGCGCGTGTTGTCGAGCAGTACCCTGCGCGGCTGAGCGATACGCCGCGGCCGAGCGGAGCGACCGGGGCCGAACCGTACGGCCACCGTTGTCGGCCGACCGGACGCTTCGCTCCCGTTCCGGGCGACATCCTCCGATAGCTGCCTCGAACACTTCACGATGCCCGGGTGGAAGGACCTTCACCCGACACCTGTCGCTTCACCGAAACGTCGGGCGCGCGCGAGGCCTTACAGCACCGTCAAGCCGTGCGGACGTCGATTCACCGACTCGCCGCCATCCTCCGTGACGACCACGATGTCCTCGATGCGGGCGCCCCATTCACCGCCGAAGTAGATGCCCGGCTCGATGCTGAACGCCATCCCCGGCCGCAGCACGGTCTCGTTGCCCGCCACGATGTAGGGCTCCTCGTGCACCGACAGCCCGATGCCGTGGCCGGTGCGGTGAATGAACGCCTCGCCGAAACCCTCCTCGGACAACAGGTTTCGAGCCGCGGCGTCGACCGATTCGGCGGTGACACCCGGGCGCACGGCGGCCACCGCGGCGGCCTGCGCGCGTTCGAGGGCGGCGTAGCGTTCGGCGATCTCCGGATCGGGCTCGCCCAGCACGTACGTGCGGGTGGAATCGGAGAAATATCCGGGTTCGACGGGACCGCCGATATCGATGACCACCACATCACCGGCTTCGATGACCCGGTCGGAATGGCTGTGGTGCGGGTTGGCGCCGTTGGGTCCACTGCCGACGATCACGAAATCGGCCCGGTCGTGCCCCTCCGCCACGATCGCGGCGGTGATGTCGGCGGCGACCTCGGCCTCGGTGCGGCCCGGCTGCAACCACTCACCCATCCGGGCATGCACCCGATCGATGGCGGCACCCGCGCGGCGCAATGCGTCGATCTCGGCGGCATCCTTGATCATCCGCAACTCCCGGATGATCGGGGTCGCCGATACCGGCAGGGCCGTCAGCGCGTCCGCGATCGGGAGCAGATGCAGGGCGGGCATGGCATCGTCGACCGCGACCCGAGCGCCCGCGTTCAGCGTCGATTTCACGACCCCGTACGGGTCCACACCGTCCACCCACGACACCATGTGCAATCCGAGCTCACCGGCGGCCGAGCCGTCCAGCGCGGCCAACTCCAGTTTCGGCACCACCACCGACGGGGTTTCGCCGCTGGCCGGGACGACCAGGCAGGTGAGCCGCTCGAAGGATTGCGCGGCCGACCCCAGCAGATATCGCAGATCCGGCCCGGGCGTGATCAGCAGCGCGTCCAGATGCGCCGCGCGGGTCAGCTCCGCCGCCCGCTCCAGCCGCTTGCCGTAGATCTCGGCACCGAATCGTGACTCCGTATGCGCGCTCATGCGATACGACGTTACCCGTCACTCCGGACACGGTCCGGACGATCACGACGTTCGCGACCGGGTCGTGGCCGGATTGTCGGTGCGGCCCGGTAGCGTCTGCGCCATGCTCACCTCCAGTGCGAGTGACCGGCCACTGTTGCTGCTCGACGGCGCGAGCCTGTGGTTCCGGGCGTTCTACGCCATCCCGGAGAAGATCACCGCGCCCGACGGCCGCCCGGTGAACGCACTGCGCGGCTTCACCGATATGGTCGCCGCGCTGATCACCCGCCACAATCCGGGCCGCCTGGTGGTGTGCCTGGATCTCGACTGGCGTCCGGCTTTCCGCGTCGAGCTGGTGCCCTCCTACAAGGCCCACCGGCTCGACACCACCGCCGACGCCCAGTCCGGCGCCGAGGAGGTGCCCGACACACTCACCCCGCAGGTCGACATGATCGCCGAGGTGCTCGCCGCGGCCGGGATCGCGACCGCGGGTGCGGCCGGGCTGGAGGCCGACGATGTGATCGGCACCCTCGCCGCCCGCGAACGCGACAACGAGGTGATCGTGGTCAGCGGTGATCGCGATCTGCTGCAGGTGGTGCGCGCCGACGCTCCCCCGGTCCACGTCTTCTATGTAGGCCGCGGACTGGCCAAGGCCGAACTCTGGGGCCCCACCGAGGTGGCCGCCAAATACGGTGTGCCGCAAGAGAATGCGGGCCCCGCCTACGCCGATATGGCGACGTTGCGTGGCGATGCGTCCGACGGCCTGCCCGGCGTCGCCGGGATCGGAGACAAGTCCGCCGCCACGCTGATCTCACGGTACGGCTCACTCGAAGCGCTCGTGGCCGCCGTCGCCGACCCCGCCTCCGATCTGGCGCGCGGTGTGCGCGCGAAACTGGCTGCGGCCGAAGACTATCTGAAGGCGGCCGCCCCCGTGGTGCGGGTCGTCCGCGATGCCGAGGTCGAACTGTCCGGCCCGGATCTGCTGCCGGCCGAACCTGCCGACCCGGACCGACTCCACGCGCTGGCCACCGCCTACAACGCCGAAAGCCCCGTCAAGCGACTGACCGCCGCCCTCGCGGCGAACACCTGACGCGCGCCGCCGTGTCGAAAAGCTCTGGCAGGCATGGCTCCCCGTGCTCGGCGTGGCCGGAAACGCTCGAATGCCACCGGGCACGCGAGCGCTGCGGACAGTCGCGAATCCGGTCGGCCATACCCATAGCCACCAAGTCGGAGCCGACAGGACGGGGCACGGCCGCAGCACACACTCACCGCTCCCGGCCTCGCAGCCACCCGGCGCACGCGGGGACTACGTAGGGCCGGGCGTTGCGTGTCGGCCGGCTCAGTTCGGGCGGCCGACCTCGTAGGTTCCGTCGTCCTTGGTGATCTTGACGGTGACCTTCTTCTGCTCGCCACCGACCTTCAGGGTGCAGTCGAAGGTGCCACCGACCTCGACCTTCTGACCCGAGGGGCAGCTGACGCTCTGGACGTCGTCGATGCCGTAGGAATCCTTGAGGACCTTCTGCACACCGTCCTGCACGGCCTTGTTGTCCAGTTTGTCGCTGCCCAGGAAGACGAAGGCGAGGACCACGGCGACGACCACCACGACCAGCACGCCGATACCGCCGAAGAGCAGGCCCTTCTTCGACTTCTTGGCAGGCGTGGTGCTCAGCTGCGGTTCCTGCATCCCCCACTGCTGCTGCGACTGGTCGGGCTGCGGCGCCCAACCCTGCTGAGTGGGCTGCTGCTGCGCCCACTGCTGCTGCGACGGCTGCGGCGGCTGACCCCACTGCTGCTGGGTCGGCTCCCACGGCTGCGCCTGCGCCGGCGGTTGCTGCGGCCAGGACGGCTGGCTCTGACCACCCCACTGCGGCTGCTGGGGTTGCGGCTGTTGCGGCTGCCACTGCTGCTGCGACGGTGCGGGCTGTCCCCACTGGGGCTGCTGCGGCTGCTGGCCACCCCACTGCGGCGCCGGTCCGGACTGGCCGGGCTGCGGCTGGCCCGACCACTGCTGGGTCGGATCGCTGCTGTGGCCCTCCCCTGGGCCAGGGGTCTCGTTCGGTCCGTACGGGCCGCTCATGTGCCTGCCTCCACTCGCACTCGTCGTCTCACATCCCCCCGCGTGAGGTGATCAGGCCCTCACCACGGTCGGTACCGGTAGTCATCCAATCACAGCCGGACACGCTACGCGGCGTCCACCGCCACAACGCCACGCCGGATGGCACGCACCGACTTCGCGGCGGTGGCGGCGATTTCGGTGTCGTCGGCGGTCTGGTGGATCTGGTCGAGCAGATCGATCACCTGCCGGCACCAGCGTACGAAGTCACCCGCGGACAACGCACTGCCCTGATCACCACTGGCCAGCAACGATTCGGCCAATCCGTCGCCGCGGGCCCATTTGTAGATGCCGGTGACGAAGCCCAGATCCGGTTCCCGGGTCGGCGGCAGCTTGTGCCGTGCCTCGTCGGTGCGCAACTGGCTCCACACGCCGATGGTGGCGCCGACCGCGCGCCGCACCGGTTCGGTCGGCCCGGCCGGGCCGAGGTAGCCGCCCTCCTGCCGCGATTCGAAGACCAGCACCGACACCACGCCCGCGAGTTCGGCGGGACCGAGCCCGCGCCACAGGCCCTGCCGAAGGCATTCGGCCACAACGAGATCCGCTTCGGTGTAGATCCGGGCGAGCCGCCGGCCGTCGGCGGTGACCTCCCCGCCGTCGACATAGCCGCGCTCACTCAGCAGCGCGACGATCCGATCGAAGGTGCGCGCCAGCGAATTCGTTGTCGCAGCGACCTTCTGGCGCATCGACTCGGTCTCGCGCTCGAGCCGGTTGTAGCGCTCCCCCACCCGGGCCAGCTGCTCCCGGTCGGGCCGGGAGTGGGCGGGATGGGCGCGCAGCGCACGCCGCAGCGTCGCCAGTTCCCGATCATCGGCCGCGCGCGCACGACCACCGCGCCGGCCTCGTCCGGGGACCGAGATTCCCGTGCTGCGCAACGCCGATGCCAGATCGCGGCGCGCCCGCGCGGTGCGGTGGTCGACGTGGCGGGGCAGCCGCATGCGGCCCAGCGGCTGAGCGGGGGTCGGGAAATCGGCGGCCGAGACGCGACCGGCCCAGGTGTCGGCGGTCAGCACCAGCGGCCGGGGATCGCCCGGACTCGCGTCCGGTTCCAGGATCACCGCGAGGCCCTGGCGACGCCCGGTCGGGATGGCCACCACGTCACCGCGGCGCAGCGAGGTCAGCGACTCGACCGAAGCCCCGCGCCGGTCGGCCCGCCCCTGCCGTTCCAGTTCGCGTTCGCGCTGTTTGATCCGCTCGCGCAGCGACAGATATTCGAGGAATCCGTCGTCACCGATCTGCGAGCGCAGTTTCCGCACCTGCGCCTCGTTGCGCTCGATACCGCGGACCAGGCCCACCACCGACCGATCGGCCTGGAACTGCGCGAACGAGCGCTCCAGCAGCTCCCGCGACTGCACGGCGCCCATCCGATCGATCAGATTGATCGACATGTTGTAGCCGGGCCGGAACGAGCTGCGCAACGGATAGGTGCGGGTCGAGGCCAGGCCCGCGACGGCGCTGGTGTCGACGTCGGGATGCCACATCACCACCGCGTGGCCCTCGATGTCGATACCGCGGCGCCCGGCGCGCCCGGTCAACTGCGTGTACTCGCCCGGGGTCAGCTCGGCATGGGTTTCGCCGTTGAACTTCACCAGCCGTTCCAGCACCACCGTGCGCGCCGGCATATTGATGCCGAGAGCCAGTGTCTCCGTGGCGAATACGGCCCGCACCAGCCCGCGGACGAACAACTCCTCCACGGTGTGCCGGAAGGCGGGCAGCATGCCGGCGTGATGGGCGGCCAGGCCGCGGAAGAGCGCCTCACGCCATTCCCAGTAGCCGAGCACATCGAGATCGGCGCGCGGCAGATCACCGGTGTGGCGCTCGATCACCGCCTCGATCTCTGCCGCGTCGTCGGGACGGCTCAGATCCAGGCGCGAACGCAGGCACTGGGCGAGGGCGCCGTCGCAGCCGGCCCGGCTGAAGATGAAGGTGATCGCCGGCAGCAGCCCTTCCTCGTCGAGGCGGGCGAGCATCTCCGGGCGCGGCAGCGGACGGAAGTCGCGGCGCGGGCCACCGCGGTGGCGTGGCCCGGACCAGCCGTTCATCCGATCGGCGGCCTCGCGATGTTTGATGTAGCGAACCAGATCCTCGTCGACGAGGATCTTCTGGTCGCTGGACTTGGTGTCGAACAGATCGAACAGCCGCCGCCCCACCATGACGTGCTGCCACAGCGGCACCGGCCGCGTCTCGTCGACGATGACCGCGGTGTCGCCGCGCACGGTCTCCATCCACGCACCGAACTCCTCGGCGTTGCTGACCGTCGCCGACAGGCTCACCAGGCGCACCTCCGGCGGCAGATGCAGGATGACCTCTTCCCACACCGCACCGCGGAACCGGTCGGCCAGATAGTGCACCTCGTCCATGACGACGAACGACAGCCCGTGCAGCGCGTCCGAGCCCGCGTAGAGCATGTTGCGCAGCACTTCGGTGGTCATGACCACGACCCGGGCGTCCGGATTTATCGACTGGTCGCCGGTCAGCAGTCCGACCGCGTCGCGGCCGTAGCGGTCCACCAGATCGGAGTACTTCTGATTCGACAGCGCCTTGATCGGGGTGGTGTAGAAGCACTTCCCCCCGGCCGCGCGGGCCAGATGCACGGCGAATTCCCCGACGACGGTCTTACCGGCGCCGGTCGGCGCGCACACCAGCACACTGTGCCCGTTCTCCAGCGCCGCGCAGGCCTGCTGTTGGAACGGGTCCAGGGAGAATTTCAGGTCGGCGGCGAATGCCGCGAGTTCGCCAGTCAGCGACGGTTGTCCCACGCTCAGAGGGTATCGGAGTAGTCCGACACCGGGCGCGGAGTTTTCGGCGCGGGATCGGCCGAGACCGGTCCGCTCGCCGTCACCGGCTGGGCGGGCTCCACCGGGCTCACCCCGTCCAGATCGTCCGGTCCGCCCAGCGGGGAGGCCTCGTCGTCGGACAGCGCACCCCAGTTGTCGCCCCGGCGGGCGCGGCGCCGGTCGTTGAGCCGGGCGATCTGCACGGCCACCTCGAACAACACGGTGAGCGCGGCGGCCAGCGCCAGCATCGAGAACGGATCCTGCGGGGTGACGATCGCGGCGAAGACGAACAGCCCGAAGATCATGCCGCGACGCCACTTCTTGAGCCGCTCGTAGGTCAGCACGCCGACCATGTTCAGCCCGATGATCAGCAGCGGTGTCTCGAAGCTCAGCCCGAAGATGATCAGCAGCTTGATGATGAACCCGAAGTACTGACTACCGCTGAGCGCGGTGATCTGCACATTGCTGCCGATCCCCATCAGGAAGCTCAGCGCATGCGCCACCACCCAGTACGCCAGCACCGCACCGGTGACGAACAGCACCACACCGGAGGCGACGAAGCTGACCGCGTATTTGCGCTCCTTGGCGTACAGGCCGGGCGTCACGAACGCCCACAGCTGATACAGCCAGATCGGGCACGCCATCACCACACCCGCGGTGAAGGCGACCTTGAACCGCAGCATGAACTGTTCGAACGGGGCGGTGGCCAGCAATCGGCAGGCGCCGTCGGTGGTCAGTTGCGCCCGATGTTCCGGCGGCAGCGAACAGTACGGCCCGCGCAGCAGATCGCCCAGGCTCTCGATGCCCAGGAACGAATGCGAGTACCAGAGGAATCCGAGCACCGTGGTCAGCGCCACCGCCAGCAACGACTTCAGCAGTCGCGAACGCAACTCGTGCAGATGTTCGACCAACGACATGGTGCCGTCGGGATTCGTCCTGCGCCGGCTACGGCGGGGGTCGAACGGAATGCGCATGGATGTGACTGCCTCGCTGATCACCTGGCCGGATCCGGATGAAACGCCCAACCGCCATCGCACCGCCACCCCGCGGGCGTTACCGGGGTGACGGCCTCGAGACGGGCCGGATCAGGCCGTGTGACGATCCTTGTCGGCCTGCGGCGCCGGATTCACCGGCTGAGCAGGCGGCAGCTCGGCCGCGGGCGCCGACTGCTGTGCGGTGCCGGCCGCGTTCGCCGACCCCGTGCTCGCAGAACCCGCGTTCGCCGAGCCCTCGGACTGCATCTCGCTCATCTCGCTCTTGAAGATGCGCAAGGAACGTCCGAGACCCCGGGCGGCGTCGGGCAGCCGCTTGGCGCCGAACAGCAGCAGGATCACCAACGCAATGATGAGCCAGTGCGTCGGGCTCAATGAACCCATCGAAAACCTCCCAAGACTGTGGTATGTCCGATGCTACCGGACCCCGATCCGGCGACGACGCGCGTCGTCACCCGCGAATCGGCGAAACGGTGTCGTAGGTCAGCTCGACACCGGCCGCGTCGCCTCGCGGGCGACCGCTCCGCTCAGCTCCGCGAGCAGGTCGGGGCCGGTCCAGCGGCGTTCGTCGCCGTTCTCCGCGGCCCGGATCAGGTCGACCAGCCGTGCGTTCACCGGGGTGGGCACCGCCACCATCCGGCCCAGCTCGACGATTTCCCCACAGAGCCAATCGATTTCGGTGCGCCGGCCCAGGGCCAGATCGTCGGCCATCGACGAGCGCGCCTTCGGGTCCACCGCGAGCACCCGTCCGGCCACCCGCTCGAAGACGGCATCGGGAACCGTCAGCAGGCGGGCCATCACGCGCGGCGGCAGCACGGTCAGCCGCGCGGGGCGGATCCGGGCGCGCCGCATCGCCGCGAGCGCCTCGTCCTGCGCCAGCGCCAGGCAGCGCCGGTAGTCGCGGGTGGCCAGTTCCTCGCGCAGCGGCCGGCCCGACAGCGCGTTGATCGCGTTGTTGAGGTTGAGCAGCAGTTTGGCCCACTGCACCGGGCGCAGATCCTGATGTCGGTCCAGGGGCAGCCCGGCCCGTTCGAACAGCGGCGCGAATCGCGACAGCGCCGGATCGTCGGCCACCGCCACGGTGCCGTCGGTGCCGCGATGGAAATGACCGGGACCGCTGTGGACGACGTTGAACATCACCATGCCGGCCGAGACCACCGCCGCGGGCAGCACCTCCCGGATCGCCGCATCGTTGCCGACACCGTTCTGCAGGCTGACCACCACGGTGTCCGCGCGCAACCGATTGCGCAGTTGCGCCGCGGCCTGGGCGGTCTGCGCCGACTTCACGGTGACCAGCACCAGATCGGCGGTGGCGGCGCTGTCCGGTTCGGTCTCGGTGCGGAAACCGCTCGCCGCGACGCGATCGTCGCCGCCGTCCAGATCCGTCAGCCGCAGCCCGTGCGCGCCGATCTCGTCCAGCAGCCGCAGTCGTCCGACGAAACTGACCTCGGCACCGGCGGCGGCCAGTTTGCCACCGACGAACAGACCGATACTTCCGGCGCCCAGCACCGTCACCCGGAATGTCACGCGGGCCCGACCTCCTCGACCATGTTCCGGTCGTAACCGAGGTCGCCGACCTCGTCATAGGCGGCCAGCGCCGCGGCCGACCGTTCCCGCACCGCGCTCACCAGCTCCGGCGGGCCCAGCACGGTGACACCGGAACCGAAGCCGAGCAGCAGTCGCGCGATCCAGCCCAGCGTGGCGAACCGCATCGTCGCCTCGACGCTGCCGTCCGGGTGGACCACCACCGGATGCATCGGATACTGATCCAGCACCCACCCGTAGTCGCCACGAATACGCAAGCGCGCCAAGGCAACCGCGGGATCGTCGGAGAACAGGTCCAGCCCCGCGGACTCCTCGGTGGCGTGGCTGGGCGGGTTCGCCGGCTCCTCGAGTTCGGTGGCCTCCTCGATCCGGTCGAACCGGAACAGCCGCACCCCCTCCGCCTGCCGGCACCACGCCTGGAGATAGGAGTTGTTGTCCACCAGCACGATTCGGATCGGATCGACGACGCGCTCGGACACCACATCCCGGCTCGCCGAGTAGTACACCAGCCGCAGCGCTCGTCCGTCGGCCAGTGCGGAACGCACCGTGGTCACCGCCGGCGCCTCGACCGGCTCCGCGGTGTCGGGTTCGCTGCGAGGCCCGGCCTCGCCGGAGATGGCGGATTCGATCTTGGCGGTCGCCGACCGGGCGGCGGTCGGATCGACCATGCCCGGCAGATCCGCTATCGAGCGCAGGGCCACCAGCAACGCCGTCGCCTCGATCGAGGTCAGCCGCAGCGGACGGTCGATACCGGCGGAGAAGGTGACCTCGATGCTCTCCTCGGAGAACGACAGATCGATCAGATCGCCCGGACCGTAACCGGGCAGCCCGCACATCCAGAGCTGATTGAGATCGCTCATCAGCTGTTTGGTGCTGACGCCCAGTTCCGCGGCCGCCTCGGGCGCACTGATCCCCGGATTCGCGAGGAAGTACGGAACCATATTCAGCAACCGGGACAGCCGCGTCGACAATCTGCTGCTCATCGCCGCACCCCCGCCCGGGCCCTTGCGACGCTCGCGCGTCTCATGCCGACACCTCCGTCCGTTCCAGTACCGACCGCAGCCGCGCGATCACATCGGCCCGCAGATCCTCCGGGGCCAGCACCAGCGCATCCGGACCGAGCCCGGTGATCAGCCGGGCCAGCCAGTCCCGCGACCGCACCGGCACCTCCACCACCGAACCCGGACGACCTGCGACCGTCTCCTCGGCGATCACCACGCCCAACCGGCGGATCTCCTGCCCGCGCTCCTGCGCCACCCACACCGTCGCCGACCCGGTCACCGGCGCCGCACCGGTCACCCGCGCCACGATCTGACGCAGATCCACATCCGCCGGTTTGTGCACCACGTTCTCGGGGCCGTACACCTCGACCTCGGCCCCGATCCGCGACAGCCGGAAGGTCCGCACGGCGTCCCGGTCGCGGTCGTGGCCCACCAGGTACCACCGTCCGTGCCGGGTCACCACACCCCAGGGCTCCACATCGCGCGTGCTGTAGGGCGCGTTGTGGGTGACGCGATGTTCGAATCGCACCGCCCGCCCCGCGTCGATGGCCGCCAGCAGTTTGCCCAGCGCGGCCTCCGAGCCCCGGGTACGTGCCGGAACCGCGGGTACCGACGCCGAGGCCGCGTCCGCGTCGACGTGCACCCCGGCGGCCCGCAACTTGAGCACCGCGCTCTCCGCGGCGCTGGCCAGCTCCGGTGACTCCCACAACTGCACCGCCACCGCGACCGCCGCGGCTTCCGCGCTGGTCAGATCGATATCGGGCAGTTCATAGGCATCGCGATTGATGCGATAGCCCTCCTGCCCGGAGAACCGGCCCACCGGGCCGACCTCGAGCGGGATCCCCAGATCCCGTAGTTCGTTCTTGTCGCGCTCGAACATCCGGCTGAACGCCTCGTCGCTGGCCGACTCCTCGTAGCCGGCAACGCTGTCGCGAATGCGCTCCGCGGTCAGGAACTGCCGGGTCGACAGCAGCGCGATCACCAGATTCATCAGCCGCTCGACCTTGGAAATCGCCACCCGACACAGAGTAATCGGACTCCCGGAACGACGGTGCACCACCGCTCCGATCCGCGCCGGGATATCGCTGCCGGCAGCCGGATCGACCGGCCCCGCGAACCGCCGCGGGGCCGTCGGCCCCTCACATCGAGGCGATCAACCGATCCACGCGCTCGTCCACGGACCGGAACGGGTCCTTGCACAAGACCGTGCGCTGCGCCTGATCGTTCAGCTTCAGGTGCACCCAGTCGACGGTGAAATCGCGGCCCGCCTCCTGCGCGGCGGTGATGAAATCACCGCGCAGTTTGGCCCGCGTCGTCTGCGGCGGCGTGGTCACCGCGGCGTCGACCGCCTCGTCCTCGGTGATCCGCTTGACCAGACCCTTGCGCTGCAGCAGATCGAACACTCCGCGACCACGCTTGATGTCGTGATAGGCCAGATCCAGCTGGGCGATCTTCGGATCCGACAACTCCATCGAGTACCGGTCCTGGTAGCGCTGGAACAGCTTGCGTTTGATCACCCAGTCGATCTCGGTGTCGACCTTCGCGAAGTCCTGCGCCTCGACCGCGTCGAGCGTGCGACCCCACAGATCCACCACGGCATCCACCTGCGGATCGCGCTCGCGGTTGCGCAGATGCTCGACCGCGCGGGCGTAGTACTCGCGCTGGATGTCGAGCGCGCTGGCCTGCCGCCCGCCCGCCAGCCGCACCGGTCGCCGGCCGGTCAGGTCATGGCTGACCTCGCGAATCGCGCGGATCGGGTTGTCGAGCGCGAAATCGCGGAACGACACCCCGGCCTCGATCATCTCCAGCACCAGCGCCGCGGTGCCCACCTTCAGCATGGTGGTGGGTTCGGCCATATTCGAGTCGCCGACGATCACATGCAGGCGGCGGTACTTCTCCGCGTCGGCATGCGGCTCGTCGCGCGTGTTGATGATCGGCCGCGACCGCGTGGTCGCCGACGACACCCCTTCCCAGATGTGCTCGGCCCGCTGCGACAGGCAGAACGTGGCCGCCTTCGGCGTCTGCAGGATCTTTCCGGCACCGCAGATCAGCTGCCTGGTCACCAGGAACGGCAACAGCACATCCGAGATCCGGGAGAACTCGCCGGCCCGCACCACGAGGAAGTTCTCGTGGCAGCCGTAGGAGTTGCCCGCCGAATCGGTGTTGTTCTTGAACAGATAGATGTCACCGCCGATCCCCTCCTCGGCCAAGCGCTGCTCGGCATCGATCAGCAACTCCTCGAGCACCCGCTCACCCGCGCGATCGTGGGTGACCAGCTGAACCAGCGAGTCACATTCGGCCGTCGCATACTCCGGATGGGAACCGACATCGAGATAGAGCCGCGCTCCGTTGCGGAGAAATACGTTCGAACTACGGCCCCAGGACACCACCCGGCGGAACAGATACCGGGCCACCTCGTCAGGACTCAACCGACGGTGACCGTGGAACGTGCACGTCACCCCGAACTCGGTCTCGATCCCCATAATTCGTCGCTGCACACCATCGACATTACGGCAAAGCGAACGGCGAAAGTGGCTGTGCGAGCAAGCGGTTGCATACGGGTTCACAACAATATGGGCTCTACCGGCCGCGACGCCGTCGGCAGCACCGAGTTCGCGGTGCGGGCGCTCCCCGCAGACGACAGCCGCCCGGCCCCATCCTCACGATCACAGGATGGGGCCGGGCGGCTGATTCGAGCCCGCTACCAGCGGTTACGGGTTGGAGGGATCTCCGGCGGAGGGAGTCTCCGGCTCGGCGTTCTCCTCCGCACTCGCCGCGCCGTCGGCGGAGAGCAGCGTCTCCAGCGAGGCGTGCGGAATGCGGCGGAAAGCCCGGCGCGGGCGGGCCTGCTCCAGCGTCGCCACCTCCAGCGAGGACACCGCGATGCCGCGCTTGTCCTTGTCGCTGTTGTCCGGCGACCCCTTCTGCAGGGCGTCCACGGCGGTGCGGATCGCGGCCCGCAATTCCAGGCCCGGCTGGAAGGTGTCCTTGAGCGCGGTGCTGATCGGGTCGGTGTTGCCGCCCATCACCACGAAGTCGCGCTCGTCGACGATGGAGCCGTCGAAGTTGATCCGGTACAGGACCGAATTCGACGCCTGCTCCGGATAGCCGACCTCACCGATACAGATCTCGACCTCGTAGGGCTTGAGCTGGTCGGTGAAGATCGTGCCGAGTGTGGAGGCGTACATGTTCGCCAGCGCCCGCCCGGTCACATCCCGCCGGTCGTACTGGTATCCGCGCAGGTCGGCCTGCAGGATCCCACCACGACGCAGACTTTCGAACTCGTTGTACTTGCCGACCGCGGCGAATCCGATGCGGTCGTAGAGCTCGCTCACCTTGTGCAGCGTCGCCGAGGGGTTCTCGGCGACGAACAGCACACCCTTGTCGTACACCAGCACCACGACACTGCGTCCCCGGGCGATACCTTTGCGCGCAAGTTCGGTCTTGTCGCGCATGATCTGTTCGGCCGACGCGTAGTACGGCAGTGTCATGGACGCGCACTCCCTTCTTCGGCCACCCGCTCGCCGACGATCGAGCGCGCGATCTGCTCGAGCCGCTCGTCCGAAACCTCCAGCGCCCCTTCGGCATTGATGACGATCGCCGTCGGGAAGATACCGCGCTGTAGGTCCGGGCCGCCGGTGGCGGTGTCGTCGTCGGAGGCGTCGAGCAGCGATTCGACGGCGATGCGCAGGGCGCGGTCCTCGTCCAAATCGCGGCTGTAGGTCTTCTTCAACGACGACTTGGCGAACATCGAGCCCGAACCGGTGGCGGTGTAGCCGAAGCGCTCTTCGCTGCGGCCGCCGACCACGTCGTAGGACACGATGCGACCGGCCCGCTCCGGATCGGTGGCCTCGAGGTCGTATCCGACCAGGATCGGCACCACCGCCAGGCCCTGCAGGGCCGCGGGCAGATTGTCGCGGACCATCTTCGACAGCTTGTTGGCCTTACCGTCGAAGGTCAGCGGCACGCCCTCGATCTTCTCGTAGTACTCCAGCTCCACCGCGAACAGGCGGATCATCTCGACCGCCACGCCCGCGGTGCCGGCGATACCGGCCGCGGAGAAGGTGTCGGTGATGTACACCTTCTCCATATCGCGGCTGGCCAGCAGGTTGCCCTGGGTGGCCCGGCGGTCGCCGGCGATCAGCACACCGCCGCGGTAGGTCACCGCGACGATCGTGGTGCCGTGCGGCGCCAGGTCCCCGGCCGAGCCGTTACCGCCGGCAGCGCGCCCGAAACCGTTGCCCGGCAACAGTTCCGGCGCGTTTTCCCGCAGATATTCGGAGAATGACGAGAGGGCGTACCCCATGTGGAGCCGCAAGGGGTCACCTGATGTCACTGGCCGCCTTTCTGGACGTAGGCACGCACGAAGTCCTCCGCGTTCTCCTCGAGCACGTCATCGATCTCGTCGAGCAGGTCGTCGGTCTCCTCGGCCAGCTTTTCGCGGCGCTCCTGTCCCGCGGCCTCGACACCGGCCGCGTCGTCGTCCTCGTCGCCACCACCGGCGCGCTTGGTCTGCTCTTGTGCCATAGCAGCCGACCTCCTCTGTACTGATCATCGGCGAGCACCGGAAACCTCCGATGCTCGTCCCTCAACACTACCCAGCGACGGTGACAACATGCCGGATTACATCGCAATGTGCCCCCGCCGCAACGTCACAGCACGCCGTGCCACCCGGGCACGAGCACGCCGCCGGCGCCCGGCCGCCCGGTCAGGAGGTGAGCTGCTTGACCAGTTCGGCGGCCGTGCCCGCACCCTCGAGCAACTTGCCGACGTGGGATTTCGTCCCGCGGCGCGGCTCCAGGGTGGGAATGCGGACCAGCGAGTCGCCGCCCAGGTCGAAGATCACCGAATCCCAGCTCGCCGCCGCGATATCGGCGCCGAAGCGGCGCAGGCACTCGCCCCGGAAGTAGGCGCGGGTGTCGGTCGGCGGGTTGGTCATCGCGTCGGTGACCTGCTGTTCGGAGACCAGCCGCTCCATCGAACCGCGGGCCACCAGGCGGTTGTAGAGGCCCTTGTCCAGCCGCACGTCGGAGTACTGCAGATCCATCAGATGCAGTTTCGGCGCCGCCCAGCCCAGGCCCTCGCGGCTGCGCATCCCCTCGAGCAGGCGCAGTTTGGCCGGCCAGTCGAGCAGATGCGCGCAGTCCATGGGGTCGCGTTCGAGCAGGTCGAGCACATGCGCCCACTTCTCCAGCACATCGGTGACGCGGGCGTCGTCGGTGCCCTCGCGGTCGTGGAACTTCTCCACCCGGTCGAGGTAGATCCGTTGCAGCGCAAGGCCGGTCAGTTCGCGGCCGTCGACCAGCGCCACGGTGGCGCGCAGGCTGGGATCGTGGCTGATGGTGTGCACGGCGGTGACCGGACGCGCCAGCTGCAGATCCGACAGGTCCTCGCCGGCCTCGATCAGATCCAGCACCAGCGCGGTGGTGCCGACCTTGAGGTAGGTCGACCATTCGGCCAGGTTGGCGTCGCCGATGATCACGTGCAGCCGCCGGTACTTGTCGGCGTCGGCGTGCGGTTCGTCGCGGGTGTTGATGATGCCGCGCTTGAGGGTGGTCTCGAGGCCCACCTCGACCTCGATGTAGTCCGAGCGCTGCGACAGCTGGAATCCGGCGTGGTCGCCGGACTGCCCGATGCCGACCCGCCCCGACCCGGTGACCACCTGACGGGAGACGAAGAACGGCGTCAGGCCGACGATGATCTGGTTGAACGGCGTATCGCGGTTCATCAGATAGTTCTCGTGGGTGCCGTAGGAGGCGCCCTTGCCGTCGACGTTGTTCTTGTAGAGCTGCATGCGCGGCGCACCCGGCACGCTCGAGGCATAGCGGGCGGCGGCCTCCATGACCCGCTCACCGGCCTTGTCCCAGATCACCGCGTCCAGGGGGTCCACGACCTCGGGCGCCGAATATTCGGGGTGGGCGTGGTCGACGTAGAGGCGAGCGCCGTTGGTGAGGATCATGTTCGCCGCGCCGACCTCGTCGGCGTCGATCACCGGCGCCGGCCCGTTGAGCCGGCCCAGGTCGAAGCCGCGGGCATCGCGCAGCGGCGACTCCACCTCGTAGTCCCAGCGGGTGCGCTTGGCCCGGGGTACGCCCTCGGCCGCCGCGTAGGCCAGCACCGCCTGGGTGGACGTGAGAATCGGGTTCGCCGAGGGTTCCGTCGGTGTCGAGATGCCGTACTCGACCTCGATTCCGATGATGCGCTGCATGGGTCGAGCCTAGGCGACGCGCGCGATCCCCGGGGCCGCCCGGGTGCGGTGGCCCGTCACCGCGCCGCGCGGTGTCGCGAATTCAGTTGACCGCCAGCGGGTCCGGGGCAGCCGCCTCGGACCGGGCCACCAGGTCGGCGACGGTGGCGTCGCGGTCCAGCGGAACCCCCAGACTGCGTGCATTGCTCTCCAGCAGCCCGAGCACCGATTCGGTCACGATCGCCTCGATCTGCTCCGACCCCAGCGCCGAGGCGGAGTCGGCGCGCCAGCTGTTGACCACCCCGTCGACGAAGCCGACGATCCCGAAGGCCATCGGCCGGGCCCGCACGGGGTCGATGCCGACGCGCGCGGCGGCGGTGGCGAACAGATCCGCGAGCCGGGCGCCGATGCGGTCGCGTGCCCCGGCCAGCGCGAGCGACGAATCCCCTTGCGGGGCACTCGCCGCCAGGAATCGGTGCAGCTGCGGATGCGAGTCCACCCAGCCGACGTAGGTGCCGACCGCCCCGCGCACCGCGTCCTTGACGGTTCCGTCCGCCCGTAGCGTCGGAAGTAGTTGAGTCAGCAGCGATTCCAAAATGCGGCCGCGAATCTGCTCGTCCAGATCGGTCCGCCCGTCGAAATGGCGGTACACCACCGGACGCGGCAGGCCCAGCCGGTCGGCGATCTGCTGGACCGACACCTCGGCGCCGTTCTCCTCGATCACCGCGACCGCGGCCTCGATCACCTCGGCACGCCGCCGCTGTTTGTGCCCGTTCCAGCGGGTACTGCGACCGTCCACACCGGCCGCCGCGGACCGTTCCGCACGCCGCGGGGGCCGTTGTCCACCGGTTTCACTCACATGTCAACGATACTCATGCGGTATTGACCGATACACCCCGTCTCACTAACCTTGGTGTTACATCCTGTCTCGGTAATTCGATTCGTTTGGAGCGCAGCAATGGGCAACGACGCCACCCTGCTCCCGCGGGATACCTTCGCGCAGCGTCTGCTGCTCGGTTCGGTCCGCAAGTCCTACGACCCGGTGGTCGATCTGGACTGGGACGCCCCGCTGGATCCGGACAAGTTCTTCCTGCCGCCGGAGGTGGTCTCCCTCTACGGCACCGACCTCTGGGACGCGATATCACCCGAGCAGCGGCGCGAGCTGTCGCGGCAGGAACTCGCGAACATCCTGTCGGTCGGAATCTGGTTCGAGAACATCCTGAACCGGTTGTTGTTGCGGGAGTTGATGAACGGCGATCCCACCTCGCACCGCTCGCACTACACGCTGACCGAAATGGGCGACGAATGTCGGCACATGACCATGTTCGGCAAGCTGATCGACCGCATCGACGCCCGGCCCTACTGGCCCAAAGCCCCTGCCCGGCTGGCGATCTCGTCGTTGCAACTGCTTCTGCACGGCCCGATGGTGTGGGTGGGAGCGCTGGTCGGTGAGGAGATCTTCGACGCGCTGCAACGCCGCACGATCGATGATCCGCAGCTGCAGCCGGTGGTGGCGCGCACGTTCCGCGTCCACGTCACCGAGGAGGCGCGCCACATCGGTTTCGCCCGTGACGCCCTCGCCCGCCGTGTTCCGGCGATGTCGCGCGCGGAACGCGCCTATGTGCGGATGTGTGTCGCGGTCGCCGCTCCACTGTTCGTGCGGCTGATCACCAACCGGCACATGTACATTCGCGCCGGATTGAACGGGCGCGTGGCCGTGCGCGCCGCGCTGGCCAATCCGCACGCGCACCGCATGCTCGCGGCCGGCGGCGCCGACCTGGGCGCGTTCCTGGACGAGAACGGGCTGCTCGGCCCGATCGGCAAGCGACTCTGGCGGCGGCGGGGGTTGCTCGCATGAGGCCGGACCGGCACCGCGCGGGCGGCGTGGCCGTCGTCGCGGCCCGGCCGTCGGCACCGATCGTCGCAGCGACGCTGCGGCGCAACGGAATTCGCGACATCACCGTCCTGGGCTCGACCGCGCTCGCGGCCGATCACCCATCGCCCGCGGTACACACCATGGAATTCGACGGCGCGCACGACCGCTGGCGGCTGCGCTCGGACGACGGCACGACCACGGCGTCGGTGGTGATCCTGGCCGATGCCGACCTCGACACTCACCGCATCACCGGAGTCGGCGCCGATCTGCACGCACTGCTGAGCGACGGCCGGGTGGCCCATCTCGGCACGGCGATGCACGAGATGCCGAACCTGTTCTGGACGCACTCCCCCGCCGACGCGCACTGGCCGCACTATCCGGTGCAAGCCCGCGACGAATACGCCGCGCGCTGCATCGCGACGATGTGCCGAACCGGCGGTACCCGGATCCAGCTGCGACGTGCCGTGCAGCACGAATCGGCACGTCGCTGGGCTGCGAACCCCCACCCCGGCCGGCGGCTGCCGCGACCGGATCACCGGCACTTCGACACGACCGTCGCCGCCGATCGGGCGCCCGCCTGCGAGTACGCCGGTCCCGCGGTACTCGACGCACCGGGCGCCGAACTCGCGGTGACAGCCGCACTGAACGGGCATCCCGACCCGATCGACGGTCACTACCACTGGTACGGCCGTCTCACCGCGGCGGAGGCGGACCTGCTGCCCGACCCCGGGCGCGGTGTGGTGTCGCTGCGGATAGCGGGTGGCGAGCCCGCCGCGGGCCGGCTGCAGGAGCGCGACCCGTGGGGAAATCTGCGGATCGCCGGAATCGGGCGGCCGCCGTTTCCCCTGGCGGACAACGGCATTCACTGAGACGCCGGACGGTCAGCCCGGAATCTTGTCCAGGAATCCGTGCGCGCGGGCGATGCGATCACCGTCGAGAACGACCACGTCGAAGCCGACGATCAGCGGCTCGGCGCCGGGAGTCCCCAGCGTCCAGGTGAACCGCAGCTGGTCGTGGTGTCCGTCGACCGGCCCGAGGCCGAATCGCATACCGGCGAACTGTTCCCGGACGCCGGCGATCATCTCGTCGATCGCGGCAACTCCGGCGACGGCCGCGAGCGGATCGGTGTAGGTGGCGTCGGGCCGGTACAGCTCGTCGAGAAGTTTGCGCCGCGCCGCGGCGTCGGCTTCGTTCCAGGCGTCGATGTAGCGCTGGGCGATGGCGTCGTAGGTGCTGGTGGTTTCGTTTTCGCTCATAGGACGAGCATGTCGCAGAGCGGGCGGCGGGTCGATTACCCGTCGGGTAATGCCGCGGCGCACCGAAGTGGTTGCCGCGCAGCCGGACTCGTACTCCGGCCGCGCACCGGGTGGGGGTCTACAGCACCGACTTCAGCGATTGCTCGTCGCGCGCGACGACAGCCCGGCCGTCGGGGGTGACCACGATCGGACGCTGGATCAGCTTCGGATTGCTCGCCAGTGTCTCGATCCACTGCTCGCGATCGGCCTCCGTACGCGACCAGCCCGACATGCCGAGCTCCTTCGCCTCCGGTTCACCGGTACGGGTGATGTCCCAGGGCTCCAGCCCGAGCTGGGCCAGCACCTCCCGAAGATCATCGGCGGTCGGCGGGTCGTCGAGATACTGCCGCTCGATGTAGTCCACCCCGGCCTCGTCCAGCGCGGTTTTGGCCGCGCGGCTCTTGGAGCAGCGGGGGTTGTGCCAGATCTGGGTCTGTCCGGATGTCATGGCGAAAACACTAGCGCGCTACAGGTGCATCCATTCCGGCCACATCCGCGACCACGGCCGCTTCGGGCCGGTGCAGTCGTAGATGGTGACATCGCGGGTGTTGCCGACGAAGCCGAGGCGGGTGTCGACCCTGCCGACCGGGGTGAGGAAGGTGCACCGGGCGTGCAGGTCCGCCTCGTCACCGCCGACGATCAGGGCGGTCTCGGCGCTGTCGGGCGGGGCGCCGAAGTACCCGAAGCCACGACTGGGGCTGTATATGGCCGGCAGGTCC
>NZ_BAFQ01000102.1 GCF_000308375.1 Nocardia aobensis NBRC 100429
CCACCGCGATGAGTACCGTGCCCCACACCACCAGCGCGCGGCTGCCGACCGTGCCGAATACGGTGTCGAAACCGACCGCCAACGCGAACACCGTCGCACCGGCGGACGCCGCCAGTACCAGCAACGCCTGTCCCGCAGTCGAATTCATCAGCAGGCGATGCCCGCCCAGGGTGGCGATCGCCTGCGGATCGGTGCGATGGGCGCCGTCGACCCGGCAGATCTCGTCGTACACCTTCGCCGGATTCACCCGCTCGTTGATCGCCGGGCGCACCTGCAGCAGTGCCTCCAGCGCCTGCGTGGTGGCATACGAGGTGACCGGCCCCTCGTCCGAGATGCGGAAACCGCCCCGGTAGATGGCCAGTGCGTCCATCTCCTGCATATCCAGCAGCGCGACGATCGCCGCCCGCACGGCCGGGTCGAAGATGGTGCGGCTGTCGGCCGCGATCACCGCCCCGACCGCCAGGTGCAGAGTGAGATGGCGCCAGGTGTCGACGAGATCGTCACGGCGGAAGATCTCGGTCTCGATATCCCACTCACCCCGGCGCAGTCCGGTCAGCAGTCGCTTGACCGCCAGCTCGCACGCGCGTTCGGCGCGTTTGTCACCGATCCGGACGATCTCCGGCCGGGCGAGCACGGCGGCGATGTGGGCCGCCGCGTACATCGGCAACGTCCGCGGCTCCTGATACGTCGACGACACCAGATAGGCTATGCCCCGCGAGATGGCTTGGTGGCGTTCACCGTCGAAGGCCCCGCCACCGATCAGCGCCTCGACCGCGGCAGCCGTCGCGGTGATCGACACCGGGCCCAGGAAGCCCGACATGCGCCAGCCGCCGGTTTCGGAATCCTGTTGGTCCAGCAGATTTCGCACGGCCCCGGCCAGATCGGGGTCGGTCTCCGCGATTCCGAGACAACGCAGGGCGCGGATCCGCCACGCGACGTCGATCGGGGTCCGGAAGTACCATTCGTCGCCGATCGGCCGTTGCACGACCGTTGCCCGCACCAGCATGGCAACTTTTGCGGCACGCGGGATTTCGCACCCGGCCCGATGCAGGATGCAGACCACCTCGGCGGTGTTCTGCGGATTCGGCGGAACATCGGGGATCCAGCCCCACCCCGCACCCCCGTCGAGATGCGGTAACTGACTGCCGCGCAGCCATTCCACTGCCATCCGGATACGCTCGTCGATGTTCGACACGGCCCTCCGCCCCCTTGATACGAAGCCCCGGAGATTTTCGATGGGGCTGATAACCGCCAAGTTACTCGGATGGTCCGACAAGCCGCGCCGCCGAACAATGCCCGAATTGCCTGGTAGCGAGCATATTTCGGTTTCGTCTCGAGGCGCGACGCCCCGGCCGCCGCGGCCTGCGCAGCGAAACACCAAGGCCGCGAGCGGAATTCACGCGGGATCGGCGTGGATGTCGGCAACCGCGGATGCGCCTGTTATCTACCGGCAGCCGTCCCGTGGCCGTACCGCTTCCGGTCCGACTCGGAATTGCAATCCACGACGCGCCGATAAGGTCGGCGACAGACCGCCGGAGGCAAAACCCGTGACAGAGCTCGCCTTCCGCCGCCACGTACCGGTACCGGAGTATGAGAGCCGAACAGTACGCCCGGGGGACGCGCGACGGGGATCGCCGCTCCTACCTTCGCGTCATGACCACGATCACCTCCCCCGCCCGCCGATGGCACCGGCCGCTGTTGTGCACCTCGGCGGCGATGGCGGCACTCGCTCTGTGCTGCCTGTGCGCCATGCCGTTCGACGATCGCCGCATCCTCGGTGAGTCGGTGTGGCTCAAACCCGGCAAGTTCGGGATCGCCTTCTGCCTGTACACGCTGACCCTGGCGTGGCTGCTGTCGGTGCCGCATCGCGGTGCGCGCGTGACCTGGTGGGCGGGAACCGTTTTCGCCGTCACCGGCGTCGTGGACGTGGGTTTCATCGTGGTGCAGGCCGCTCGCGGCACCTTCAGCCACTTCGACACCGAAACCGATGCGGTCAATTCGATCGGCCAGATGGTGTTCGCCTCCGGCGTGCCGGGCCTGTTCCTGGCGAATCTCGTCGTCGCGGTGATCCTGTGCCGCCAGCGCGTCCTCGACCGCCCCACCAGCCGGGCGGTGCACGCCGGGCTCGCCATCGCGGTCGCCGGGATGGCGCTCGGATATCTGATGGGCTTCACCGGCGAGCAGACCGTGCGGGACGCGCAGGGTCGTCCGGTGCGGCTGGCGGCCGGGCATACGGTGACCGATACCGCCCTCCCCGTGCGCGACGGCGTCGGCGACATGCCGATCACGCATTGGAGCACGATCGGCGGTGATCTGCGGATTCCGCATTTCGCGGGACTGCACGGCATCCAGGTCCTGCTCGCGGCAGTCGCGATCACGGCCTGGCTCGCACGCCGGCGGCCCTGGCTCGACGAACGGGTGCGCGCCCGGTTGATCGGTGTGCTGGGCCTCGGATACGCCGGGCTGGTGGCGCTGCTGTTGTGGCAGGCGCTGCGGGCGGTGCCGCTGATCCACCCCGATCGCGCCAGCGTGCTCGCATTTGTCGGGCTCGGCGTGGTGACCCTGGGCGCGGGCGCGGCCGTCGTGCGGCACGGTCAGCGCAGCCGTTCGGCGTCCTTGGCGAGTGCGACCAGGTTGGCGGTCAATTCGGCCAGCTCCGAGGGGTCGGCGCCCTCGGCGACGGCGGTGGCGACATCCTCGGCCGCGCATCGGGCGGCGAACCAGCGGTCGGCGAGGTCGGCGGCCTCCTGAGCGCTCAGGACCACCGAATCCTCCGGTATACCGGTCCCCTCCAGCCCCTTTCGATGTTCGTAGGCGCGCTGGCGGCAGGATTGCCGGCAATACCGGCGGCGACGGCCGATCTCGGTATCGGCGATTTCCCGGCCGCACCACAGGCACGACGACAGCACACGGCGCGACATGACCCGACACCTTAGCCGCCCGCCCGCCACCCGCGCCCGGGCCTCGCCGGAACCGGCGAATCACCGCTACCGGCCGGGCCGAAGGCGGCGAGGCCCGGCCGAGACCGTAAAATACTGCGGTTGACCGTCGCGGGAACCGATCGGGCCGCCGGCGCGTTGATAGTCCAGTAGAACGTTGCCGACAGGCCAGAGAGGACCGCACACCATGGCAGATCGCGTACTCCGAGGTAGCCGGCTCGGAGCGGTGAGCTACGAGACGGACCGCGACCACGACCTGGCACCACGTCGAGTGGCGCGGTACCGGACCGACAACGGTGAGGAGTTCGACGTCCCGTTCGCCGACGACGCCGAAATCCCGCCGACCTGGCTGTGCCGTAACGGTCAGGAGGGCATCCTGATCGAGGGCACCACCCAGGAACCCAAGAAGGTCAAGCCCCCGCGCACCCACTGGGACATGCTGCTGGAACGCCGCTCCAAGGAGGAGCTCGAGGAACTGCTGCAGGAGCGCCTCGAACTGCTCAAGACCCGGCGCGGCCGGTAATTCGAGCAACAGCGAAAGTCCCCCCGCACTGCACGTGCGGGGGGACTTTCGCTGTCGGGACAGTCAGTGGCTGGCGACCTTGCGGTACTGCAGCAACGCCAGCGGCACCGCGATGACCAGAATCGCCACCGAACACGCCACCGCGTATTCCACACAGTGATCGACCGGCCAGCCGTGCGGGGCGGCGAAGGTCGGCGGTGAGCTGTTGGCGAACAATTTCCGGCCCGATGCCGAGACCGCGGTGATCGGATTCCACTCCGCGATCGAGCGCAGCGGGCCCGGCAGGGTCTCGGCGGAGATGAAGGCCGAGGAGATGAACGTGACCGGGAACAGCCAGATCAGTCCGGCGCTCTGGGCGACCTCGACATTCGGCGCGATCAGCCCGGTCAGCGCACCCACCCACGACATCGCGAACGCGAACAGCAGGATGATCGCGAACCCCAGCGCCGCATCGGCCACCGAGCCGTTGATCCGCCAGCCGACCAGATAGCCGCAGGCCACCATGACGGCCAGCGCCACCACGTTGACCATCGTGTCGGACAGGGTGCGGCCCATCAGCACCGCCATCCGCGACATCGGGAGCGTGCGCATCCGGTCGATGATGCCCTTCTGCAGGTCGTTGGCCAGGCCCACGGTGGTGAACGCGGCGTTGAAGGCGACCGTCTGGGTGAAGATGCCGGCCAGCAGGAATTCGCGGTACTGGCCGCCGCCCAGCGACGCCCCGAAGATGTAGGCGAACAGGAACACGAACATCAACGGCTGGACCGTCGCGGTGACCAGCAGCGTCGGCACCCGCAGGATGGTGAGCAGATTGCGGTAGGCGATGATCGCGCTGTCGCGGAAGATCCGGACCGGCGCCGCGATGGTATGGACGTCCTTGTCGATGTCGGGCCGCGTCACCGCCGCGTCTGTCTGCGTGGGCTCTGCCGCCGGCTCCGATTCGGCGACCGCCGCTTCGACGGTACTCACGACATGATCTCCTCTGCTACGTCTTCGGTTTCGGATTCTTCGATCGGCTCCGCGGGCGTACCGGTCAGCGACAGGAACACATCGTCGAGACTCGGCCGGGTCACCTCCGCGTCCACCACGCACACCCCCGCGTCGTCGAGCCGGCGCAACGCCTCGACCATGGTGCGGGTGCCGTCGCCGACCACGATCGAGACGTGATCGGCGCCCGGTTCGTGGATCGGCTCGCCGAGACCGACCTCGCTCAGCACGGACTTGGCCGGGCCCGGGTCCTGCCCCTCGGCGAGGGTGACGGTGAGGCGGTCGCCGCCGATCGAGGTCTTCAGTTCGTCGGCCGAGCCGCGCGCGATCACCTTGCCCTTGTCGATCACGGTGATCCGGTCGGCCAGCTGATCGGCCTCCTCCAGATACTGGGTGGTCAGCAGCACGGTGGTGCCGTCGTCGACCAGATCGCCGATCACCTTCCACATGTCGAGCCGCCCGCGCGGGTCCAGGCCGGTGGTCGGCTCGTCGAGCACCACCACCGTGGGCCGCGCCACCAGCGCACCCGCCAGGTCCAGGCGGCGGGCCATACCGCCGGAGTAGGTGCCCGCACGGCGCCCGGCCGCATGTTCCAGTCCCAGCGCCGAGAGCAGTTCGGTCGCTCGCTCGGCGGACTTCTTGTGGTCCATCCCGTACAGCCGGGCCACCATCCGCAGGTTCTCGAAGCCGGACAGGTTCTCGTCGACCGCGGCGTACTGCCCCGACAGCCCGATCCGGGTGCGCACCCGCGCCGGATGATGCACCACGTCGACCCCGGCGACCCGGACATTGCCGGAGGTCGGTTTCAACAGGGTGGTGACGATCCGGACCGTCGTCGTCTTCCCGGCGCCGTTGGGACCCAGCAGACCCATCACAGTGCCCGAGGGGATCTCCAGATCGATACCGTCGAGCACCCGGGCCTTGCCGTAGGTCTTGACCAGATCGGTGACTTCCACTGCCAAACTCACAGCGTCTCCTCCGTGTCGCCGCCGGCGGCGGCCTCGAGTTGTTGCCGCAGCACCGGGCCGATGACGGCCAGCGCTTCCGGCGTCGTCATGCCGGAATGCCGGCAGCGCAGTTTGCGGTCCTCGATCACACCCGTCACGAACGGTTCCCACGCCGCGGCGCAGCGCTGCGGGTCGGCGAGGTTGATCTCGTCGTCGGCGGCGGTGAAGAACAGCAGATCACCGTCGAAGACCCGCGGCCGGAATCCGTTCGCCTGCACCGTGCCGTTGGCGTATCCGGTGTAGAGCCGCTGCAGATGGTCCATGGTCAGCGCCGCGAACGGGCCGGGCCGGTTGCGCAGCAGCTCGGCCGCCTCGTCCAGGGTCAGGCCCGGATCCACACCGTGGTCGCCACCGAGCAGATCGCTGCCGAACTCGCCGATGATGTCGGCCACGCCCGGCATCGCCTGGTCGAGCCAGCGATCGCCGAGCTGGTAGCTGTCCATCATCGCCAGCAGCGCCACCTGCTGGCCCGCCTCCTGCAGCTGGACCGCGATCTCGTGCGCGATCAGACCACCCAGCGACCAGCCCAGCAGATGGTACGGCCCCTCCGGCTGCACCGAACGCATATGCGCGACATAGTCTTTCGCGGCCGCCCGGATGGAGTCGTGCTCCTGCTCACCGGCGATGTGCGGGGCCTGCAACCCGTAGACCGGGCGGTCGCCGGGCAGATGCGCCAGCAGGCCCGCGTAGCACCACGACAGGCCGATCGCCGGATGCACGCAGAACAGCGGCTCCAGCGTGGACTCGCCGGCGGGCCGGATCGGCAGCAGCGGCTGCATCGCGACCGCCAGCACATCCTCGCCGGAGGCCGCCAGCTGCCGTGCGATGCCGGCCGGGGTGGATTCGGCGAACATCAGCTGCACCGGCATCTCGATCCCGGCCGAACGCATGTGCGCCACCACCTTCGTCGCGAGCAGCGAGTTGCCGCCCAGATCGAAGAACCCGTCGTCGGCACCGACCTTCTCGACCCCCAGCACCTCGGCGAAGGCGGCGCAGACTGCCGTCTCCAGCGGGCCCGACGGCGCGCGGTAGCCGTGCTCGGCGGCGAAGACCGGTTCGGGCAGCGCCTTGCGATCCAGCTTGCCGACCGGGCTCAGCGGCACCGACTCCAGCAGCATGATCGATTGCGGCACCATATAACTCGGCACCAGACCGGCCACGTGGGTGCGCAACTGCGCCGCCGTCGGAGTCGTGCCGGTGCGCGGCTTCACATACGACACCAGCGCGGTGGCGCCCGCGGCGGTCCGGTGACCGATCGTGGTGGCCCATTCGACCTGCTCGTGGCGGTGCAGCGCGGCGTCGATCTCGCCCAGTTCGATCCGGAAACCGCGGATCTTGACCTGATGGTCGGTGCGGCCCACGTACTCGACCTCGGCGCGGCCACCGCGCTGTACCCAGCGCACCAGATCGCCGGTGCGGTACATGCGTTCGCCGGGCTTGCCGAACGGATTGGCCACGAACCGCTGGGCACTGAGCCCGGTGCGATTGTGGTAACCACGCGCCAGCGCCGGACCCGACAGATACAGCTCACCGACCACGCCGGCCGGGGTCGGATGCAGCCGCGAATCCAGCACCACCGCGTGCACGCCGCGGATCGGTTCGCCGATGGTGATCGGCGCACCCGGCGCGATCGGCGGGGCCATCAGGGTCACGATGGTCGTCTCGGTCGGTCCGTACACGTTGTGCAGGTTGCGACCGGGCGCCCACCGCGCCACCAGCTCCGGCGGCAGCGCCTCGCCGCCGACGAGCACGTGCCGGAACGAGTCGAGCCCGGCCGGATCCACCGTGCCGAGCGCGGCGGTGGTGATGAACGCGTGGGTGATGTCCTCCTCGGCCAGCAACCGCGCCAGATCCGGACCGCCGTACACCCCGGTCGGGGCGATGACCAGCGTCGCCGCCCCGCCCAGGGCGAACAGCAGATCGAGCATGGCCGCGTCGAAACTCGGGGTGGCGAAGTGCAGCACCCGGCTGTCCGGTCGCACATCGAACCGTTCGGCGGTTTCGGCGGCGAAGTTCGACAGACCGCCGTGGGTGACCACCACCCCCTTCGGGGTGCCGGTCGAACCGGAGGTGTAGATGACGTAGGCCGGGTTCTCGATGCGCAGCCGGCCCCGCCGCTCCTGCGGCGCGATCGGCGCATCGGAGGCGCGCAGCACGCGCTCCTGCAGGGCCGGTGCGTCCAGGACGGCCCATTCGGCGCCCGCGGGCATCCGATCGCGGTGGGCGTCGAGCGTAATGCCCAGGGTGGCACCGGAATCGGTGAGCATGTGGGCGATGCGGTGTTCGGGGTAGTTCGGGTCGACCGGCACGAACGCCGCACCCGTCTTGGCCACCGCCAGCGTCACCGCCACCGATTCCATCGATCGCGGAATGCCCAGGGCCACCAGCATTTCCGGTCCGACACCGAGCGAGATCAGCACCCGGGCCAGCCGGTTGGTCCACCGGTCCAGCGCACCGTAGCTGATCTCGGCGTCCTCGGTGCGCAGGGCGATCGCCCGCGGATCGACGGCCACCGCGGCGGCGAAGACCTCGGGCAGTGTCCTCGGCCGGCCGGCGAGCGCACCCCGCACCGGCGCCAGCGTCGACCATTCGATGGGGTCGAGCAGTTCCAGATCACCCACCGGCAGTTCGGGATTCGCGGCCGCGGCCCCCAGCAAGCGGGCGAAACGCGCGCCCAGGCGGGCGGCACTGGTGTCGTCGAACAGGTCGCGGGCGAAATTCACCGAGACCGTGATCCCGGCCGGTTCCCGCTGCTCGGTCCACGATTCGGTGAGGGTGAACTGCAGATCGAATTTCGCGATCCCCGGATCGGCGTCGCACGCCTCGATCGTCAGCTCCGGCAGTTCCAGGCTGCGCACCGGCTGATTCCGCACCGAGAGCATGACCTGGAACATCGGGTGATGCGCCTGCGAGCGCGCCGGATTGAGCACCTCGACCAGCCGCTCGAACGGCACGTCCGCATGCGCGAAGGCCTCGAGGTCGGTGTCGCGGACGGCGCGCAGCAGATCGGCGAAGGTCTGCGCGCCGCTCACCGGCGTGCGCAGGACCAGGGTGCCGACGAACATGCCGACCATCGGGTCGAGGGCCTGCTGCCCGCGTCCGGCGATCGGCGTGCCGACGGTGATGTCGTGCTCTGTGCTGATCCGGTGCAGCAGCGAGGCCAGCGCGGCGTGCAGGACCATGAACATGGTGACGCCGTGGCGGGCGGCGACGACCTGCAGTTCGCGGTGGGTGTCGGCGTCGAGCACACAATCCACCGTGCCGCCGCGGTAGCTCGGCGTCGCCGGACGACGCCGGTCGGTGGGCAGCGGCAGCAGTTCGGGAATGCCGTCCAGCGCCTCGCGCCAGTAGTCGAGCTGACGGCTCATCGGCGATTGCGGATCGTCCTCCGCGCCCAGCGTGTCCTGCAGCCACAGCGTGTAATCGGCGTACTGGACGGGAAGTTCGGTCCATTGCGGCACCGACCCGGCCGCATACGACCGGTACGCCTCCGCGATATCGGCGGCCAGCGGTTCCAGCGACCAGCCGTCCATGGCGATGTGATGGACGACCAGCACCAGAACGTGATCGTCGGCGGCGATCCGCAGCAGCTGCGCGCGCAGCGGTGCGGTCGACGCGAGATCGAATCCGGCGGCCGCGAAAGTCCGTACGGTGCCGGTGATTTCACCCTCGTCGACATCGACGACCGGCAGCGCCACCGCGGCCTCGCCGGGTGCCAGCACCCGCTGGTACGGCTCGCCCTCGACTTCCGGGAAGACCGTGCGCAGTGTTTCGTGCCGCCGCTGCACCGCGTGCAGCGCCGCGCGCAGCGCCGCCACGTCCAGCGCGCCACGCATCCGCAGGGCGACCGGCACGTTGTAGACGCCGGACAGGTCCTCGGCCGAGGAGGCGTTGAACCGGTTGAGGAACCACAACCGCCGCTGCGCCGCGGACAGCGGCACCCGGGCCGGGCGCTCGCGCCGGGTCAGGGCGGGGCCGTGGTCGCCGTCGCCCGTGCCGCCGTCGAGCAGGGCGGCGAGCTCGGCCACGGTCGGGGCGCCGAAGACCGAACGCACCTGCACTCGCACCCCGGTGGCGTCGCTCAGCCGGGCCACCAATTGCGTTGCCAGCAGCGAGTTTCCGCCGATCTCGAAGAAATTGTCGTCCGCGCCGACGGATTCGGCGCCGATCAGATCGGCCATCACCTGCGCGACCAGGCGTTCGGTGTCGGTGCCCGGTTCCCGCGCCGCGGTGGTGATCTGCTGCGGTTCCGGCAGCGCGTCGCGGTCGAGTTTGCCGGTCGGTGTCAGCGGAATCCGGTCCAGCACGGTCACGCTGCCGGGCACCATATGCGCCGGCAGATGCGCGGCCACATGGGTCCGCAGCGCCTCGACGTCGATGGCGGCGCCGGGCTCGGCGGGCTGGACGTAGGACACGATCCGCGGGGTACCGGCGATCTCGCGCACCTCGGTGTGGGCGAAGCGCAACGCCGGGTGCGCGGCCAGCACCTCGGTGATCTCGCCGAGCTCGATACGGAAACCGCGCAGTTTCACCTGGTGGTCGCTGCGGCTGAGATAAACGATCTCGCCGTCGGCGCGCCAGCGCACCACATCGCCGGTGCGATACATCCGCGCGCCGGCGGGCCCGTACGGGTCGGCGACGAATCGCCCCGCGCTCAGACCGGGCCGGTCGAAGTAGCCGCGCGCGACGGACTGGCCGCCGAGATACAACTCGCCGGGCACGCCGACCGGGACAGGCCGCAGCCGCTCGTCGAGCACCACGGCATGCACACCGCGCACCAGCGAGCCGATGGTCACCTGGTCACCGACCGCGATCGGTCCGGCGATCGTGACCACGATGGTCGTCTCGGTCGGGCCGTACCCGTTGAACAGCAACCGGCCCGGCGCCCACCGCCCGATCAGATCGGTGCCGAGCGCCTCGCCGCCGACCATGATCGCGCGCAGGTGTGGCAGCGGCCAGCGCCGATGGTCGATGGTGGCCAGGGCGGCCGGGGTCATGAAGGTGTGGCTGATGCATTCGCGATCCATCAGCGCGGCCAGTTCGTCGCCGCCGTAGATATCGGGCGGGCAGATCACCATGGTGGCGCCCGCGCCGATCGCCAGCAGCAGATCCAGCACGGCCGCATCGAAACTCGGGCTCGCGAAGTGCAGGGTGCGGGCGTCGCGGTCGACGCGCATCCGGTCGCGGATCTCGTCGGCGAAATTGGACAGCCCGGCGTGCGTGACGGCCACGCCCTTGGGCTTTCCGGTCGAACCGGAGGTGTAGATCAGGTAGGCCAGGTCGGTCGTCCACACCGTGCGCCGCCGTTCGGCGTCGGTGATCGTGCGCTCGTCCTGCGCGTCCAGCTCGGAGCGCAGCGCCGCGTCATCGAGCAGCAGCCACTCGGTGCCCGGCGCCGCGCCGTTGCCCTCGGTGGCGCGGCGCAGCCGGTCCCTGTGGGCGGTCACGGAAATGCCCAGCGCACAACCGGAGTCGGTGAGCATATGCCGGACGCGGTCGGCCGGATAGTTCGGATCGACGGGCACGAACGCCGCACCGGCTTTGGTGACGGCCAGGGCGGCGGCCACCGATTCGATCGACCGGGTCAGCCCGACGGCCACCCGGTCGCCGCTGCCGACGCCGCGGGCGATCAGGGCGCGTGCGATCCGATTCGAGCAGCGTTCCAGCTCGGCGTAGCTGAGCTCGTCGTCGCCACTGCGGATCGCGGTGCGGTGCGGATGCAGGTGAGCGGTGGCGGTGAAGTAATTCGCCAGGCTGCACTGCGGGGTGGCGGCCGGGCCGCGGCGCGGGGTGAAGTGCGTGCGTTCGATTTCGGTGCGCGCATCGATGTCGCGCACCCGGACGTGGGCGTCAGCGCTCACCGACTCCAGCACCAGCAGCAGGCGCTCGGCCAGCGTGCACACCGTGTCCTCGTCGAAAAGCTCTGCGGCGTAGATCATTTCGAGGTCACCGGCATCGACGGGCGCCCGCAGTTCGAGATCGAACTTGGCCACCGCGATGTCGAGCTCCTCGGCCCGCAACCGCAGCCCCGGCAGTTCGAGGGCCGGCGGTGTGGTGTCCTGCACGGTGAGCGCGACCTGCAGCAACGGCCGGAGTCCGCCGTTGTCGCGGCCGAGTTCCTCGACGATGCGCTCGAACGGCAGCTCCGCATGTGACATGGCGGAGAGTTCACCGTCGCGGTCGGCGCGCAGCTGATCGGCGAAGGACTGGTCGGGATCGACGTCCGAGCGCAGCATCAGGGTGTTGACGAACATACCGACGAGATCGTCGAGGCGGGTGTCGGCGCGCCCGGCCACCGGCGTGCCGATGACGATGTCGCGGCCGCCGGTGACGATGCGCAGCACCACCGCCAGCGCCGAGCGCAGCACCATGAACATGCTCACACCCTGCGCGCGGGCCAGCTCGTCGAGCCGCTCGCGCAGGTCCTCCGGCATCCGGATCCGGACGGTGCCCGCACGGTTGGTCGGCTCGACCGGACGCGGCCGGTCGTAGGGCAGCGGCAGTTCCTCCGGCAGGCCGGCGAGGGTGTCGCGCCAGAACCCCAGCTGCACCGCCGCGGCGCTGGCCGGATCGGATTCGTCACCGAGGCATTCGCGTTGCCACAGACTGAAATCGGCGTACTGCACCGGCAGCGGCGCCCACGCCGGGGCCGCGCCGTCGCGGCGCGCGGTGTAGGCGACCATCAGATCGGTGGTGAGCGGTCCCAGCGACCAGCCGTCCGCGGCGATGTGGTGCACCACGACGCCCAGCTGGTAGGTGCGGATTCCGGTGCGCAGCACCGTCATTCGCAACGGGATCTCCCGGGTGAGGTCGAATCCGCGCCGGGCCAGGTCGCGCAGCGCCGGCTGAGCGCCACGTTCGTCGGTCACCACGGGTTCCAGCACCGGCAGGCACCGGTCGGAGTCGAGAACCAGCTGATACGGACCGGCCTGATCCTCGGGGAAGATCGTGCGCAGCACCTCGTGCCGATCGACCAGATCGGCCAATGCGGCACGCAGCGCGGGCAGATCCGGGTCACCGTCGATGCGCAACGCGAAAGCGATGTTGTAGGCGCTGGATTCGGGTGCGTAGCGGTTCAGGAACCACATGCGCTGCTGCGGCAGCGACAGCGGAATCCGGGCGGGGCGCGGATCGTACTGTGTCAGCGCCACCCGGTTCGTGCGCGGTGCGTGTTCCAGATGCGCCGCGACCCCCGCCACGGTGGGCGTTTCGAAGACGGCCCGGACCGGCAGTTCGACACCGAATTCGGCGTGCAGCGCGGCGGTGAGCCGCGTCGCGAGCAGCGAGTTGCCGCCGGCGTCGAAGAAGCTGTCCTCGGCGCCCGGTACGGCATGGCCGAGCACCGTCGCGAAGATCTGCGCGACCCGCTTCTCGAGCTCCGATTCCGGTGCGCGGGTCGGCCCGGCGGAGGTGAAGACCGGCGCGGGCAGCGCCTTGCGGTCGACCTTGCCGGCCGGAGTCACCGGTACCCGGTCCAGCACCGTGATCGCGGCGGGCACCATATAGGCCGGCAGGTGGCGGCGCGCGGTCTCGCGCACCTCGGCCGGGTCGATGTCGGCGCCGGCGTCGGCGGCCAGGTACGAGGCCAGCCGCGCGGCCCCGTGCTCCCCGGTGTGCACGACGGTCATCGCGAACCGCACACCTGGATGCGCGCGCAGCACATGGTCGATTTCGCGCAGTTCGATGCGGAAACCGCGAATCTTCACCTGATCGTCGGCGCGGCCGAGGAAGTGCAGCACGCCGTGCCCGTCGGTCATCACGAGATCGCCGGTGCGGTACATGCGCTCGCCGCGGCGCCCGTGCGGATTCGCCGGGAACCGGGTCGAGGTCAGGCCGTGGCGGCCGAGGTAGCCGCGGGCCAGTCCGGGTCCGGAGATGTACAACTCCCCCGCGACGCCGGGCGGCACCGGATGCAGCCGGTGGTCCAGGATGAACAGCCGCATGCCGCGCACCGGCTTGCCGATCGGGACGGGGCGGCCCGCGACCATCGGGTCGCTGGCGGTGGCGGCGACGGTCGCCTCGGACGGCCCGTACATGTTGTGCATGCGACGTCCGGCGGTCCAGGTGCGGACCAGATCCTCGGGGCACGCGTCACCGCCGACGATGACGGCCTCGAGATCGTCGAGGCCGTCCGGCGATACGGTCGCCAGCGCGGCCGGGGTGATGAACGCGTGGGTGATCCGCTCGTCGCGCAGCAGCCGCGCGAGTTCGGCGCCGCCGTACAGTCCGGCCGGCGCGACCACGATGGTGGCACCCGCGGCGAAGCCCAGCAGCAATTCGAGCACCGAGGCGTCGAACGAGGGCGAGGAGAAGTGCAGCGTGCGCGCCATATCGTTGACTTTGAACAGATGCATCTGCTCGTGCGCCAGCGAGGCGATACCGCCGTGGGTGACCACCACCGCCTTGGGTTTGCCCGTCGAACCGGAGGTGTAGATCAGATACGCCGGATGCGAAATGCGCAGCGGCAGAAGACGATCCCGGTCGGTGACCGGCGCGGACGAGACCCGCGCCAGGGCATGGGTGAGGACGGGGGAATCCAGCAGCAGCCAGTCGGCGCCCTGTTTGCGGTGCCGGCCGCGGTGCATCGGCCGTTCCGGCAGGTCGGCGTGACTGCGGGCGTCGGTCAGACCGAGCATCGCACCGGAATCGCTGAGCATGTGCTCGATGCGTTCGGCGGGATAGCCGGGGTCGACCGGCACATACGCCGCGCCGGTCTTGGCGACCGCCCAGATCGCGGTGATCGAGGCCAGGCTGCGCGGCAGCGCGATCGCGACCACCACCTCCGGTCCGGCGCCGTGTTCGATCAGCACCCGGGCCAGCCGGTTGGAGGCCTCGTCGATCTCCCGGTAGGTGGTGTCGCGGCCCAGGTATCGGACCGCGACCAGATCCGGGACCCGCTCCGCGGTCTCGTGCAGCAGCCGCGCCAGGCTCAGCGGCGGCACGCCCGGCGCACCGGCGATCGGCACCAGATTGCCGATTTCGCGGGCGTCGAGTATCGGCAGATCACCGACCGCGGTCTCCGGCGCGACGACCGCGGCGTCGAGCAGCCGGACGAAACGCCGGGCCACCGCCTGCACCGTGGCATGGTCGAAAACATCGGCGGCGTAACCGAATTCGGCGCACAGCGGGCCGTCCTCGGCATCGGCGGCATCGCTGTCGTGGACGATGAGTTGCAGATCGAATTTCGCGACGCCGACATCCATCGGCAGCACCCGGGCACTGAGACCGGGCAGGTCGACCCGCAGTTCGGGCGAGTTCTCGTAGGACAACATCACCTGGAACAGCGGGTGGCGGCCGGCGTCACGGGACGGGTTGACGACCTCGACCAGCCGCTCGAACGGCACATCGGCATTGGCGAAGGCATCGAGATCGGTTTCGCGGACGCGATCGAGCATGCGGTCGAACCCGGTGGCGGGGTCGACCTCGGTGCGCAGCACCAGGGTGTTGACGAACATGCCGACCAGATCGTCGAGCGCCGGATCGGAGCGCCCGGCGATCGGGGTGCCGATGGCGATATCGGTGGTGTTGCACAGACGCGAGAGCAGGCTCGCCAGGGCGGCGTGCATGATCATGAACGTGCTGACGCCGCGTTCGGCGGCCACCTCGGCCACCGCGCGCCGGGTTTCGGCCGGAATCGTGAATTCGACTCGGCCACCGGCGGTGTCGCGCTGACGCGGGCGCGGGCGATCCAGCGGCAGGTCCAGCTGATCGGGCAGTTCGGCCAGGGCTGTGCGCCAGTAGGCCAGCTGCCGCGCCAGCGCGCTGGTGGGATCGGTCTCGTCGCCCAGCAGTTCACGCTGCCAAAGCGCGAAGTCGGCGTACTGCACCGGCAGCGGCGCCCAGTGCGGGGCCTGTCCGGTGGTGCGCGCGGCGACCGCACCCATCAGATCGCGAGCCAGCGGCGCCACCGACCAGCCGTCACCGCAGATGTGGTGCAGGACGACGAGGAAGACGTGTTCGTCGGGCCCGGTGGCGTACAGCGCCACCCGGATCGGCGCCTGGCTGCGCAGATCGAAGCCGTATCCGGCGTATTCGGTGGCCAGCGCCAGCGCGTCGGCACCGGTGGCGTCGATCGGCTCGAGGTTCAGCGGGATGTCGTCGGCCGGGTGGATCACCTGGACCGGGCCGGTCGGCGAATCGGGAAAGGTGGTGCGCAGGCTCTCGTGCCGTTCGAGCACGTCGAGCAGTGCGGCGCGCAGCACCTCGACCTCGAGCGGTCCGGTCAGCTCGACGGCCAGCGGCATGTTGTAGGCGCCGGCGTGTTCGGCGAAACGGTTGAGAATCCACAGCCGCTGCTGCGCGAGCGAGAGCGGAATGTGTTGCGGCCGTGGGCCTGCCACCAGTTTCGGGGAGGACCGGTCGACGCCGTGCGCGCCGATCCGCTCGGCGAGCTGGGCGACCGTCGGCGATTCGAACAGATCCCGGATGGTCAGCCCGGAGCCGAAGGCGGCGTTGATCCGCGCCACGGCCCGTGCGGCGGACAGGGAATTGCCGCCGAGGTCGAAGAAGCTGTCCTCGACACCCAGACTCTCGCAGCCGAGGACCTCGGTGACCAGGGCGGCCAGCTGACGTTCGGTGGCCGTGCGGGGCTCGACGATGCTGTCGCCGCCGCGGCGCGCGGGCGCCTCCGGTGCCGGCAGGGCCTTGCGGTCGATTTTTCCGTTGGCGCTCAACGGCAGTTCGTCGAGCACGACGACCACGGTGGGCACCATGTACCCGGGCAGCACACCGCGCAGCTCGGCGATCAGCGCGACGCTGTCGACGTTGCGCCCCGGCGCGGCGACCACATAGCCGACCAGCTCGTCACCGGCCGGGGTGGTGTGGGCGACGCAGACCGCGCGGGCGATCCGCTCGTCGGCCAGCAGCGCCGCCTCGACCTCACCGAGTTCGATGCGCTGGCCGCGGATCTTGACCTGAAAGTCACTGCGTCCCAAGTATTCCAGGACCGCGGGCAGCTGGTCGGCGCCGGTCGCCGGCGGAATCGGATCCATCCGCCAGCGCACCAGATCGCCCGTGCGATACATGCGCTCGCCGGGCGTGAACGGATTGGCGACGAAGCGGTCGGCGGTCAGGCCGGGGCGGCCCAGGTAGCCGCGGGCCAGCTGCACGCCGGCCAGATACAGTTCGCCGATCACACCGGGCGCGACCGGCCGTAGGGTCTCGTCGAGGACGTAGACCTGGGTGTTCCAGACCGGCGCGCCGATCGGGACGACGTCGTTCTCCGGCGCGCACGCCCAGTAGGTGACGTCGACGGCCGCCTCGGTGGGGCCGTACAGGTTGTGCAGCTGCGCCCCACCGTCCGATGCCGGGGATCCGGCCCGCCGCGCGCCGGGAACGGCGGCGTGGAAATCGCGCACGGTCGCCGCGGGCAGCGCCTCACCGCTGCAGAACACCCGGCGCAGGCCGTCGCAGTCGCGCACATCGGTGTCGGTGACGAACACCGACAGCATCGACGGCACGAAATGGGCTGTGGTCACACCCTTTTCGGCGATGACGCGCGCGAGATAGGCCGGATCGCGGTGGCCGTCCGGTGCGGCGATCACCAGCCGCGCGCCGATCTGCAACGGCCAGAAGAACTCCCACACCGACACGTCGAAGGTCGCGGGGGTCTTCTGCAGGACGGTGTCGCTGTCGTCGAGCGGATAGCGGTGCTGCATCCACGCCAGGCGGTTCACAATGGCGGCGTGGGTGATGCCGACGCCCTTGGGCTTACCGGTCGAGCCGGAGGTGAAGATCACGTATGCCAGGTGGTCGCGGCGCAGCGGTGCGCGCCGGTCGGCGTCGGTGATCGGTGGTTCGGCGCCGGAATCGGCCGGGTCGAGCTGTTGTACGTCGATCACCGCGACGTCGACGGGGAGGTCGACCTCGTCCCGGGCCGCGGTCAGCACGCACAGCGGCGCGGCCTGTTCGAGGATGTGCGCGGTGCGCTCGGCCGGATGATCGGGGTCGATCGGCAGATAGGCCGCCCCCGCGCGCACGATCGCGTACATGCCGACCACCAGGTCGAGACTGCGCCGCATGGCCAGGCCCACGACCGTGTCGGGTCCGGCGCCGCGGGCGATCAGCATGCGCGCCAGCCGGTCCGCGCGCCGGCGTAGCTGTTCGTAAGTCAGTGTGTCGCCGTCGTATTCGAGTGCGATCGCGTTCGGCGTGGCCCGCGCCTGGGCACCGAAACGATCGGCGAGCGTGCCCGGCTGCTCCGGCACCGCGGTCGCATTCCACTGCCGCAGCACCTCGTCGCGTTCGGCCTCGGTGATCACCGGTACCGCCGCGATCGGCTCGGCCGGATCGGCGGTGAGGAAGCGGTTCAGGTAGGCGAGGAACCGCTCGTGGTGGCGGGTCAGCTCGGCCGCGCCGTAGAGCTGCGGATTGGCCTCGAAATCGACGTGGATGCGCCCGCCCTCGCCGTTGTAGAGGTTGATCGACAGATCCTCGACCGGGCCGGTGGACAGCACGTTGAGCGAGCCGACGAAGCTGCCGAAGTTCAGTTCGCTGTGGAACAGCATGATGTTGACCATCGGCCCGAAGAAGCCGCGGGCATCGCGCGAATAGCCGCAGTCACGTCTGATGTCGTCGTGGCGGTAGCGCTGGTGCCGCAGGGCGCCGGTGATCTGCAGTTCGGTCGCCTTGACGACATCGGCGACCGTGGTGCCGGCGTCGAATCGCACCCGGATCGGCACCACGTTGGACACGACGCCCGCGGAACGGCGCAGCGCGACCGTGGTCCGCGCGGACATCGGCAGGCTCAGCACCACATCGGATGTGCCGGTCACCGCGCGCACGTACCCCGCCAGCGCCGCGACCACCAGCGCCGAATTCTGCGAGTCGAATGTGGTGGCGGCAGTGGTGAGTTCGGTCTCGGTGTCGGCGTCGAGCACGGCCGCCGCGATGCGCCGGCCCGGATCGGGCATGGACGAGGCGATCCCCGACGACGACAGTGTCAGCGGCTCGCCCACCCCCACGAGCTGCTCACGCCAGTACTCCTGATCGGCGCGAAAGCGGCTCGACTCCCGATACCGCGACTCCCCCGCGTAGATCTCCGCCAGCGGGGTGGCCCGCGAGACCGAGGGCTCGGTGTGGTTCTCCAGCGCGGTGTAGATCTCGGCGGTGCGGGTGAGCGCGTTCATGGCGCCGTAGCCGTCGATGACGATGTGGTGGGCGCGGCAATACCAGATGTAGTCCTGGTCACCGACGCGCAGGACGACGTTGATGGTCAGCGGCTCGTGTTCGATATCGATCGGGCTGCTGGCGTGCTCGTTCATCCACCGCAGCGCCGCCGCGCGGGGATCGGGCTCCTTGCGCAGATCGATCCGAGCCCAGCCGGGCCGATGCGCCGAATCCACCACCTGCTGCGGCACACCGTCGATCTCCACGACGCGCAACTGCCCCACCTGGGTTTCCGCGCCGAACCGCTCGATCGAGTAGAGCAGCCGGCCCACGTCGAGATCACCGTGAATTTCCACATACTGAGCGATGGTCAGTGGCACATCGGGTCGAATCCGCTGCGCGTACCACAGGGCGGTTTGCGCCGGTGACAGAGCGAAGGGTTGTGCTGAGAATTCGCCGGAAGCACATTGGTCGACACGATCGGTGGCCAATGAACTCATTCATCACTCCGTTCTGCCGCTGTATACGCAACTCCCCGGTCCCCATCCGCGGGCGGAAAAGCGCGCGCCAGCGGGAGGACGTGATCCACGCCCTATGATTCGGAGCCCCGTTGCGGCCGGACTGGTAACGATGTCGTGATCTTCGGCCTCGAACGCCACAGGCAGATGAAGCAATTGGATAGCTATTTCACCGCAAACCGCAGCCGTTCAGTGCTGATCGCCCGTCGAGGACAAGATCGGCAGCACACGGTAACCGGATGTGCAACCGAGCGGCGAATGCGGATGGGCGGCCCGGAATCGACGGAGTGTGAGAAATTTCGATTCGCGGGTACCCGCGATGTGTGATTGTCCGGGAGAACTGCGGCGGCCGTCAGTCGAATGCCGGGTCGCCGGTGACGTCCTCATCGGTCCGATGCGCCGAGCGCATCGTTCGCCGCCGGATAGCCGCGACCAGGGCGACGGCCGCAGCAAGAATACACAACATGCGTTCCGGGAGGGGACCCATCGCGGTCGCGGGTGTCGTGTCGCTGCGCAACGGCAGCGTCGCCTCGAGTGCGGCGGGCACGAATTTTCCGGTGTGCTGCCGCACCACCCCGTCGGCGGTGACGACGGCACTCACCCCGGTGGTCGCGGCGACCACCAGTGCCCGGCCGTGTTCGACGGCCCGCACCCGCGACATGGCCAGCTGCTGATAGGTCATATCGCTGTCGCCGAAGGTGGCGTTGTTGGTGGGAACGGTCAGCAGTTGCGCACCGGCGCGCAGCGAATCCTCGAAAGCCCGGTCGAAGGCGACCTCGTAGCAGGTCGCCACGCCGATCGCGACCATCGGGCCACCGCTCGCCGGCCGGGCGTGCACGACACCGTCTCCGTGGCCGGGCACGAAGTAGCCGGCGCGGTCGGCGTAGCTGGAGAAGTGGCGGAAGAAGCCGCGGTAGGGCAGATATTCGCCGAAGGGCTGGATGATCTTCTTGTCGTGGCGCTCTCCCGGCCCGTCGGCGTCCCACACGATCACCGAATTGGTGGTGGTGCGGTCGTCGTTGACGAGGACGGCGCCCACCAGGATCGGGGCGTGGATGTCGCGGGAGGCCGCGGTGATCTCGTCGTAGGCGTCGGAATTGCGCAGCGGGTCGATATCGGAGGAATTCTCCGGCCAGATCACCACATCCGGCTGAGCGGCGGTGCCGGCGGCGACCGCGCGGGCCAGTTCCTCGGTACGGCGAATGTGATTGTCCAGCACGGCGCGGCGCTGGGCGTTGAAGTCCAGGCCCAGCCGCGGCACGCTGCCCTGGATAGCGGCGACCGTGATCGACCGGTCTCCGTCGTCCGGGGCGGGCAGCGCGGTCCGGAGGATCACTCCGGTAATCGGGATAATAGCCACAACCGTTGCGAGAGTGATAATTACGACGGTACGACGTGCGGTTGCCCGGGGACGCAACCTAAGCAGCAGGGCCGCCAGGACGGTTCCGGTCAGGGCGACCGCGAAGCTCACCACCGGCGCACCGCCGAGCCAGGCCAGCGGCAGATACCAGCCGTCGGCCTGCCCGAAAGCGAGCCGGCCCCACGGGAATCCGCCGAACGGAAAGCTGGAGCGTCCCCATTCGGTGAGCGTCCACATCAAGGCCACCCACACCGGCCAGCCCGGCAGGGCGCCCACCAGCCGCGACAGCAGCCCGAACAGCCCGACATAGATCGCGCACGCGGCCGAGAGCGCCAGCCACGGCACCGGGCCGACGTAGATGCCGGTCCACGGCAGCAGCGGCAGGAAGAACGCGAGCCCCGCCAGCAGTCCGTAGCCGAATCCGCCGCGCAACCTCGTCGCATCGCGCACGACCAGGGTCAGGATCGCGATGCCGATCGGCGCGAGATACCAGCAGGTGCGGGGCGGAAAACTCGCGAAGACCAACAGCCCGGCGACGACAGCGGCCCCGATCCTTCCCCACACCCGCCACGTCACGCCCAGCACCGCGCCAGCCTACTGGGATACCACGCACCGGCCCGTGCCGGGCTCCGGGCCGAGACCACGACACCCCGTCGCGTGATGCCCGCCGACGGGTACTGCCGGCATCACGCGGCGTAGATGGTCACTCCGTCACGGACGGTGCGCAGGCAACGCGGGAGTTCGGCGCCCGCGTCCAAGGACGGCAGGCCGGGCACGCGGGAGCGCGGATCGGTGGACCAGCGTTGCACCGTGTCCGAGGCGGCGGCGACCACCAATTCCGTTGTGTCCCATATCGCATAGTCGGCCGGAGCGCCGGGCACCAGCGTGCCGGCGATGCCGTCGCGCACGCCGCCTGCTCGCCACGCGCCACGGGTGGCGGCGGCGAAGGCCGCGCGCGGGGAGATGTGGTGTCCCGGGGTGCGGTGGTTCGCGGCCGCGCGGACGGCCTCCCACGGGTTCAGCGCCGTCACCGGGGCGTCGGAGCTGATGGCCAGGGAGATGCCGGCGGCGGCCATCGCCGCGAACGGGTTGGTGGCCGCGGCGCGTTCGGCGCCCAGCCGGCTGGCGTACATTCCCTCGGCGCCACCCCAGGCGGCGTCGAATCCCGGTTGCACACTGGCGATCACACCGAATTCGGCCAGTTTCGCGATCTGGGCGGCATCGAGCAGTTCGGCGTGTTCGAGGCGGTGGCCGCGGGTGGCCACCGCCGGTGCGCCGAGTTCGCCGGCGACGCGGGCGAAGCCCTCGACCACCGCGTCGACGGCGGCGTCGCCGATGGCGTGGAATCCGGCCTGGATTCCCGCCTCGGTGCAGGCCCGGACGTGGGCGGCGATCGCCGCGGCGTCGAGGTAGGAGACGCCGGTGGTGTCGCGGTCGGCATACGGTTCGCGCAGCCAGGCGGTGTGGGAGCCGAACGAGCCGTCGACGAACAGGTCCCCGGCGAGCCCGTGCACGCCGAGTTCGCCGACCAGCGCCCGCGCCTCCTCGGCGGAGGTGACGGCCTCGCCCCAATACGCCCGCACCTGCACACCGTGCTCGAATTCCAGCAATTCGCGCACATCGGTGCGTCCGGAGATCCGCGGGCCCGCGCATTCGTGAACGGCGACCACACCGTGCGCGGCCGCGTAATCGAGTGCGGTGGCCCGGGCCCGGTCGCGCTGAGCGCCGTCGAGACCGTCGAGAGCGGCCTCGCGGACGAGGTGATGCGCGTCGGCGCGAAGCGGTACGCCGGCGGTGTATCCGGCGGCCGCGCGAACGGCGGCCACCGCGTCGAGCAGCGCGGTCGAGGCGACGGCGGAATGGGCGTCCACACGGGACAGATAGACCGCGCGGCCGGGCCCGGCCGCGGCGTCGATCTCCTCGACCGTGGGCGGGCGTCCCTCGGGCCAGCGGGTCTCGTCCCAGCCGTCGCCGATGATCGTTCCGGAATGCGTGGCGGCGTACTCGCGCACCAGATCCAGGCACTGGGCGAGCGAATTCGCCTGGGACAGATCCAGACCCGTCAGTTGCAGGCCCAGCGCGGTGACGTGCACGTGCGGATCGACGAAGGCCGGGGCGACGAAAGCGCCGTCCAGATCGATGATTTCGGCGTCGGGATGCAGGGCGCGGCCGGGACGTTCGGCGCCCAGCCAGACCACGGTGCCGTCGGTGACCGCCATCGCGGTCGCATCGGGGGAACTGGAACTGTAGATTCGGCCGCCGACCAGCAACTGGGTACTCACGGGTGACCAGTGTGCCGCACGGCCGGCGGCATGCGATCAGTGCGGGTCGGTCAGCGGGGCTCGATCATGCGCCGCGCGGGGCCCTGACCGTCGTCGTAGTACTGCTCGACGACCACGCCGTCGACGACCTCACCGGAGGGTTCCACCACCACGCCGCGATATCCGGTGGCCATGGTCAGCCGATCGATGCGCCGCAGCGCCGCGGCCGAGACCAGCGGTCGCAGCAGTGCGCGGGTGGGCAGGAGCAGCAGCAGTCCGAACACCGAGGTGACCAGACCGGGAACGAACATCAGCAGCGCGCCCACCCCGACCAGCGCGCCGTCGGCGACGGCGGTACTCGGGGCGATTTCGCCGCGCCTGGCCCGGCGGAACTGCTGGAAGACCCGGCGGCCCTGAGAACGCACCAGGATCAGCCCGAGCGCGGATCCGGCGATGAGCAGCAGAATGGTCGGCACGGCACCGATGAGGTGGCCGACCACGACCAGCGCCGCGATCTCGACAACGAGATAGAGGGCGAACAACAGGGCGGGCATCGGCGATCCTTTCCACGATCTACCCTGCCCAACGCGCGACGGCTCCGATTTTCTCCCGATCCGGGCATATCGCCCCAGACCTGGGTCAGGTACCCGGTGTGACCAGCCCGGTTTCATAGGCCAGCACGACCGCCTGCACCCGGTCGCGCAATCCCAGCTTGGTCAGCACCCGGCCGACGTGCGTCTTCACCGTGGCCTCCGACAGATACAGCTCGGCGGCGATCTCGGCGTTGGAGCGCCCGGCGGCGATCTGTTCGAGCACCTCGCGTTCGCGCGCGGTGAGCACGTCGAGCACCGACGGGTCGCGCACGCGGGCGGGGTCGGCGGCGATCAACCGGTTCAGCAGCCGTTTGGTCACCTTCGGCGAGACCACGGCGTCGCCGGCCGCGACGCTGCGGATCGCGGAGATCAGATCCTCGGGCGGGGTGTCCTTGAGCAGGAAGCCACTGGCTCCGGCGCGCAGCGCGCCGAGCGCGTGTTCGTCGAGGTCGAAGGTGGTCATCACCAGAACCCGGCTGCCGCAACCCGATTCGAGGATCTGGGCGGTCGCGGCGACGCCGTCGACCACGGGCATCCGCACATCCATCAGCACCACGTCGGGGGCCAGTTCACCGGCCAGGCGCACGGCGGTCGCGCCGTTGTCGGCCTCGGCGACCACGTCGACGTCCGGGTGCGCGCCCAGCACCATCTTCAGTCCGGCGCGCATGAGTTCCTGGTCGTCGACGACGAGTACGGTGATCGGCACCGCACCAATCTAACCGGGACTCCTCCCCCGGTCAGTCGGGTAGTTCGCGCTGCAGGGGAATGGTGGCGCAGACGCGCCAGCCGCCCTCGGGGCGTCGTCCCACCTCGAGGGTGCCGCCGAGCACCGCGATCCGCTCCCGCATCCCGACCAGTCCGAGGCCGCTGCCGGCGATGCCGTTGCGCAGTGCGGTGTCATCCACGACAGGCGCCTTCGCCGCCACGGTGGACCCGGTCGCGGCCGGTCCGGCATCGCCCCGGTCGAGGACCTCGACCAGCACGTCCGCATCGCGCCGGCGCACCCGCACCCACGCCTGCGGGTCGGGGCCGGCGTGGCGGAAGGTGTTGGTCAGCGATTCCTGCACGATGCGGTGCATGCCGAGGCTCACCTCGGGCGCGACGTCGTCGAGTTCCCCGGTGAGTTCCAATTCCACGGCGAGCCCGGCGTTGCGCATCATCTCCACCACCTTCGCCAGCCCGGCGGTGCCGTGCTGCGGTAGCTGTTCCGGGGCGTGTTCGGTGCGCAACAGTTCGACGGTGCGGCGCAGTTCGCGCAGCGCCTCGCGGCCGGTCGCGGCGATGGTGGCCAATGCCTGTTCGGCGATCTCCGGATCGCGGCGCAGCGCGTATTTCGCCCCGTCGGCCTGCACGATGATGACGCTGACCGCGTGCGCGACCACATCGTGGAGTTCGCGGGCGATGCGGGTGCGTTCGGTCGAGACCGCGTCGTGGGCGCTGCGTTCGCGGTCGTAGTCGGCGACGGCGAGCCGGGCCGCGACCTCGGCGTCATAGGCGTGGCGGGCGCCGAGGAATTCCGCGAGGGTCCAGCACAGCGCGTAGAACATGATGAGGAAGCCGATGACGATCGGCACCGACTGGTCGACCACGGCCAGGGAGAACGCCCCGTCCACCGCGAGGCCGACGAGATACAGCAGCCCCTCACGCCGGCCCACGTACGCGACGAGCGTGTAGAGCGCGACGCCGACCGCCAGCAGCGCCGGGGGCTGCAGATCCTCGTGCAGCACCACGCTCACCGCGCTGGTCGTGATCGACAACACCAGCAGCGCGACCGCGCTGGCCCGCGGATAGCTGCGCCGCCAGATCACCGGCACCGGTACGAGCAGGCCGAGGATCAGATAGACGATCGCGTGATCCTTGCCGCCGAGCGTGAGCAGATCGAGCAGCACCAGTGCGGCCGCGAGGATGGAATCGGCGACCATGGGTTTGCCACGGAGCCACAGACTGAATCGGCGCACCCGCTCAGCCTAGGTGGCCCCACCGCAGTCTCGGGCGCCACGATTTGCCGCACGTCGCGAACTCTGATTGTGTCGCCGACGTGGATGTGGCTGATTGGGCGGTGCTGCTGCCCGCGGCCACGGTCGCGGGCTGGGTGGATGCCGTGGTGGGCGGCGGCGGGCTGATCATTCTGCCGACCCTGCTGCTGGTGGCGCCGACGCTGGCCCCCCAGACCGCCCTGGGCACGAACAAGATCGCCGCATTCGCCGGAACCAGCGCCGCCGCCCTGACTTTCGCGCGCCGGGTGCCGATGAACCGGCCGCTGATGCTGTCGGGAGCGGTGATCGCGGCGTGCGCGGCGGCCGCCGGTTCGGCCGCGGTGGCGCTGATCGACCGGCGCTATTTCATCCCGATCGTGATGGCGGTGCTGATCGGTGTTGCGATCGTGGTGGCGACACGGCCCTCGATCGGGGTGACGATGGCCACCCACCCGCCGACCCGGCGCCGCACGATCCTGGTGGTGGGCCTGTCGGCCGGATTGATCGGCGGTTACGACGGGCTGGTCGGTCCCGGCACCGGCACCTTCCTGATCATCTCCTTCGCCACCCTGCTGGGTACCGAGTTCGTGCGCGCCGCAGCCATGGCGAAGGTGATCAACTGCGGTTCCAATCTCGGCGCGCTGATTCTGCTCGCCGCCACCGGGCACATCATCTGGTCGGTGGGCCTGGGCATGGCGGTGGCGAATATCGCGGGGTCCGTGGTGGGTTCGCGGATGGCGCTCGCCCGCGGCGCCGGGTTCGTGCGCGCGGTGCTGCTGGTCGTGGTGACCGCGATGGTCATTCGCCTCGGCTGGCAGCAGTTCGGCTGAGCCGCGCTCAGCAGCGCGCCTCCGCGGTCAGATGCCGCCCGGCCGAGAGCCAGGGCGCCAGCACCCGCGACGTGGTCTCGCGAATGGTGCGATGCAGTCGCTCCCCGTCCTCGATCGCGTGGCGGCCGGAGAACAGCACGGTCAGCGCGCCCGACACCGCGCCGACGACGGCGCCGACCAGCGCGGCCGCGCCGACCTCGTCCAATTCGTCGGGGAACGCGTCGCGCAGCCGCCGCGCGATCTCCTGCTGCGCGGCCAGCTGGGCGTGTGCGGCCCGGCCGCTCACGGCGGGAACGGTGCGCGAGACCTGGGCGCGCAACACCGCGATTCGGGCCGCGAGATCGTCGCCGAGGTGGTCACCGGGATTGTCGCCGGCGGCACGCAGCGCGCGCAGCAGCACCTCGACGGGCCGTTCGTCACTGCGGCGGCTCGCGATCGCGGCCACCGCCGCGGTCACGCGTTCGTCGGGTTCGGGGAAGAGCAGTTCCTCTTTGCTCTCGAAGTAGTTGAAGAATGTTCTGGTACCCACCTCGGCGGTCGCGGCGATATCGGCGACGGTGGTCGCCTCGTAGCCGCGCGATTCGAACAGGTCGGCGGCAGCCTCGAGGAGGGAGCGGCGGGTGCGTTCCCGCTTGCGGTCACGGAGTGCGGATGGCGGCACGCGGGCAGACAGTACGCCATCGGTGCCGCAACCTGCGGCAGGCTGCGCGTTTCGCGCGCGTTTCAGTCCGTGCCACACCGCATTTCGTGCATGTTTGCATCAGCTGCACACTTGCACGGCGTGTCGCATTGGGGCCCGGAGTGTTTCGCCGCACCCGTCGGCGAATCTGTTGGCCCGGTCGGCGGTCAGCAATTAGCGTAGGCCGGGTGAGCATCGCATCCGCGACCGTGGACGAACAGTTCCGCGCGCTACCGCTGGCCGCCCTGACCGACGCGGCGCTGACGGCGGCACGCGCGGCCGGCGCCGAACACGCCGATCTGCGGGTGCACCGGCTGGTGACGCAATCGATCCGATTGCGCGACGGCCGGGTCGAGTCCGTCGACAACGCCGTCGACCTGGGCTTCGCGGTCCGGGTGATCGTCGACGGCACCTGGGGTTTCGCCTCGCACTGCGAGCTGACGTCCGCGACCGCCGTGGCGGTGGCCCAGCGCGCGGTCACGGTCGCGGCCACCGTGCGGGCGCTCAACCGCGAGCGGGTCGAACTCGCCGACGAACCGGTCTACCGCGACGCCACCTGGGTCTCGCCCTACGACGTGGACCAGTTCACCGTGCCGACGCCGGAGAAGGTCGCGCTGCTGCAGGACTATTCGCAGCGCCTGTCCTCGGCCACGGGCATCGATCACGTCACGGCCTCGGTGCTGCAGGTCAAGGAGCAGACCTACTACGCCGACACCGCGGGTTCCACGATCACTCAGCAGCGGGTGCGGCTGCATCCGCAACTCGAGGCGATCACCGTCGACGCGGCGACGGGCGGTTTCGAGACCATGCGAACGCTCGCCGCCCCCGCAGGGCGCGGATGGGAGTACGTCACCGGCGCCGACGGAGTCTGGGACTGGGGCGACGAATTGGCCCGGATACCGCAGTGGCTGGCCGAGAAGGTCGCCGCGCCCTCGGTGACGCCGGGTCCCACCGACCTGGTGATCGATCCGACCAATCTGTGGCTGACGATTCACGAATCCATCGGTCACGCCACCGAATACGATCGCGCGATCGGCTACGAATCGGCCTACGCCGGAACCTCCTTCGCCACCCCCGACAAGCTCGGGACGCTGCGCTACGGCACCCCGATCATGCACGTCACCGGCGACCGGACCCAGGAGCACGGCCTGGCGACGGTCGGCTACGACGACGAGGGGGTGGCCGGGCAACGCTGGGATCTGGTGCGAGACGGCACCCTGGTCGGCTATCAGCTCGACCGGGTCTTCGCGCCACGTCTCGGGGTGCCCCGGTCCAACGGCTGCTCCTACGCCGATTCCGCCCACCACGTGCCGATTCAGCGCATGGCCAACGTGTCGCTGCAGCCCGATCCGCAGACCGATACCAGCACCGCCGAGCTGATCTCGCGCGTCGAAGACGGCATCTACATCGTCGGTGACCGATCCTGGTCGATCGACATGCAGCGCTACAACTTCCAGTTCACCGGGCAGCGTTTCTTCCGGATCCGCAACGGGGAGCTGGCCGGACAGCTGCGCGATGTCGCCTACCAGGCCACCACCACCGACTTCTGGGGCGCGATGGAAGCCGTCGGCGGCCCGTCGACCTGGGTCCTGGGCGGGGCGTTCAACTGCGGTAAGGCCCAGCCCGGCCAGGTCGCGGCGGTATCGCACGGGTGCCCGTCGGTGCTGGTGCGTGGGGTGAACATCCTCAACACCCGCCAGGAGGCAGGGTGAGTAACACTCGCGCAGCCACTCATCCTGCCGACCGGGTGCGGGTGTCCCGCAAGACACAGGAGGCAGGGTGAACGGCCACGGTTCGGAATTCGCAGACAACACGGGAGGCCGGTCGGTGACGATGATGCACGGCGCGGAGGTCGTGGAGCGGGCGCTGGCCGTCGCACGCGCGGACGAGACGATCGTCATCGTCACCGACGCGTCGGAGGCCTCGCTGCGCTGGGCCGGTAATTCCATGACCACCAACGGGTCGTCGGTGTCGCGGTCCTGGGCGGTGGTGTCGATCCTGCGCGAGGGCCCGCGCTCGGCGCGGGTGGGCAGTGTCGGTTCCACGAGCGTGGACCCCGCCGAGATCGAGGCAGTGGTGCGCAGTGCCGAAGAGGCGGCTCGCACCGCCGAGCCCGCCGCCGACGCGATGCCGCTGCTGGACCCGGAAAACGCGGGCGCGCAACCGGATTCGGAGTGGTCGGGCCCGGTGCGCGAAACCGGTATCGAGGTGTTCACCGGACTCGCCGGTGAGCTCGCGGTCGGATTCGCCGGCGCCGACCGGCTCTACGGTTTCGCCCATCATCAGCTGCACACCACCTGGCTGGGCACGTCGACCGGTATCCGCCGCCGGTGGACCGAGCCCACCGGATCCATCGAGATCAACGGCAAACGCGGCGACAACGATCCGGCCAGCGCCTGGGTGGGCGCGCCGACCGCCGACTTCGCCGATATCGGCGTCACCGCACTGCTGGCCGAGCTGAGCCGGCGCCTGGACTGGTGCGCCCGCCGGGTCGAACTGCCGGCCGGCCGCTACCCCACCCTGCTACCGCCCTCGGCGGTGGCGGATCTGCTCATTCCGATGCTGTGGTCGATGGACGGGCGCGGCGCCCACGAGGGACACACCGCATTCGCCCGGGCCGGCGGCACCCGCGTCGGCGAGCGCCTCACCGACCTGCCGCTGACGTTGTACTCGGACCCGGCCGCCGCCGGATTGGAGTACCGGCCGTTCGTGGCGACCGCGGCCTCGTCGGAGACGTCCTCGATCTTCGACAACGGCCTGTCGGCCGGTCGCGTCGACTGGCTGCGCGAGGGAGTGATCGAGTCGCTGATCTATCCACGCGCCGTGGCCGCGCAGTACGACGCTCCCGTCACGGTGGCCGGTGAGAATCTGCTGCTCAGCGGCGGGACGGATCGCACGCTCGAGCAGATGATCGCCACCACCGAGCGCGGTCTGCTGCTGACCTGCCTGTGGTACATCCGTGAGGTCGATCCGGCCACCCTCTTGCAGACGGGCCTGACCCGCGACGGCGTGTATCTGGTGGAGGACGGCGCGGTCACCGCCGCGGTGAACAACTTCCGCTTCAACGAGAGCCCGCTGGATCTGCTGCGCCGCGCCACCGAGGTCGGCGCCACCGAGATCACACTGCCGCGCGAATGGAAGGACTGGTTCACCCGCACGGCCATGCCGCCGATGCGTATCCCCGACTTCCACATGTCCTCGGTCAGCCAGGCGACCTGAGCGCTCAGCGCATCGATTGCGGCCGCAGCCGCACGACCACCGTGCCGCGGCCGATCGCGGCGCGCAGTTGTTCCCGGTCGACATTGCCGTCGGCGTCGAGGCCGATGCCGGCGAAGCGGCCGTGCGTCGGGTTCTGGGTGAGGATGACGCGGTAGGGCTCGGCGATCTCGTCTTCGCCGGAGATCACCTCCCAGTCCGCGAGCCGCTCCCGGCCGCGCCAGGTGATCCGCACCGGTTCGCCCGGCCGCAGATTGCGCCGCCAGCCCGCCGCCGTGCCGACCAGCAGCGCGCCGTCGGATTCGGCATAGCCGACCGGATTCGCGTAGACACGGCCGGTTTTGCGGCCGACCACGGTGACGATCATCAATTTCGCGCTGAGCAGGCGATGCAGGGGCGACCGCAGCAGCGCGCGCATGGCGGCGTCGACCGCCGTCTGCATGCGCAACCGGCCGCGGCCCGCCGACTCGGCGGCCGGGGTGCCGGCGGAGGGAGGTGTGCTGGAAGTGGACATGACGACAGCTCCGATCAATATTTTCGAGTGCCTACTCAGAAAATACGACGGGTTGCGGCATACTGCAAGAGCACGTCCGATCGGAAGGAAGATGTGGTGCCCCGCCAGCACACCGAGCCCACCGAACCACCCGCACGCACCCGAGGGCGGCCGCGCAGCGGGGTGCGGGAGGCCGTGATCGCGGCCGCACAGGAAGTCCTCACGAACTCCGGGGTCGCGCGGCTCACCACCAAGGAGATCGCCACTCGCGCCGGGGTCGCCGAATCGAGCATCTTCTACCACTTCGGCGATCGCACCGGTCTGCTCCAAGCGGTGATCCAGCATCACCTGCGGCCGCTGAAGGATATGCTCGCCGATCCCGCACATTCGGTGGACGAGGCCGAATCGCCCGATCTGCGAACCGATCTCGTGCGCCTGGTGACCGTGCTGGAGGACTTCTTCCGCGCCGCGCTCCCCGTCATCGCGGCGATCGAATCCGATGCCGAATTGCGCGCGGTCTACTCCGAACGCAGCCGCGACTTCGATCTGGGCCCGCATCGCGCCCTGGATGTGGTGATCGGACACCTCTCGGCCCGCCACCGCATCGTCGCCGAACCACGCACCGCGGCCCTGCTGGTGGTGGGCGCGGCACATCAGCGGGCACTCCAGTCGCGAATGAGCCCGCCGGAGGCACGCGCCGCACTCCCCTCCCCGGAGGCGATCGCCGACACTGCCCTGCCCCTGTTCCGCGTCGAGGAGAACTGATCGGGACCGTCAGGCCGAGGCGCTGAGGCGTGCGGACTGCCAGACCTCGGCCAACTCCTGCAACGGAATTCCCAGCGCACCGGAGAGTCCGACGACGGTGCCGAACGCCGGGCTGGGCAGCCGGCCGGATTCGATCTTGCGCAGTGTCTCCGGCGAGATGCCGGCCGCCCGGGCGATCTCCGCGGGGTCTCTATCGCCTCGGGCCGCACGCAGATGCGCACCCAGGCGGCGACCGGCCTCCACCTGGGCCGGGGTCAGCGGAAGTCGAACCATGCCCTCAGCATAGAGCTGGTATTCAAATACCGCTACGGTTAGAGTCGGTATATAAATACCGATTCCAGGGAGGTTTCATGGTCGAACTGAAGACAGCCGCCGAGATCGAGCGGATGGGCGTGGCCGGACGCTTCGTCGCCCAGGTGCTCGCGGAGCTGCGGGAGAAAGCCGAGGTCGGGGTGAACCTGCTCGATCTGGAAAAGCATGTGCGGCAGCGCATCCGGGAACGTGGAGCGGTGTCGTGCTACTGGGACTACGCGCCCTCGTTCGGGCGCGGCCCGTTCCGCAACACCGTCTGCCTGTCGGTCAACGACGCGGTCCTGCACGGCCTGCCCTACGACTACCGGCTGCGCGACGGTGATGTGCTGACCATGGATCTGGCGGTCTCGGTCGACGGCTGGGTCGCCGACGCCGCGGTCAGCACCATCGTCGGCACCGCCGATCCCGAGGACGCCCGGCTGGTCACCGCCACCGAGGAGGCGTTGGCCGCCGCCGTCGAGGTCGCGCGGCCGGGTGGGCGGCTCGGCGACATCTCCGCGGCCATCGCGGCGGTCGCGCGGCGGTACGGCTACCCCGTCAACACCGAATTCGGCGGTCACGGGCTCGGCCGCACCATGCACGAGGATCCGCACATCCCCAACGCCGGACGCGCCGGGCGCGGCATGCGGCTCGTTCCCGGCCTGACCATCGCGATCGAACCCTGGTTCGCCCGCACCACCGACCGCATCATCACCGATCCGGACGGGTGGACGATCCGCTCCGCCGACGGCTCGCGCACCGCACATTCCGAACATACGGTCGCCATCACCGACGAGGGCCCTCGAATCCTCACGCACACGGCATGATTCACATCGGTCTTCCGACCGATCGGGCAGTGTCGTTCGGAGCTCGATCGGGGAGCCCTCCGTGGTGGCGCTGCGCTGCCGCCTCCGGGCTCGACCGATTAGGCTCGGCAGTCGTGGACAATCCTTTCGGGCCCGCGGGTACCGCGAACTACGTTCTGCTCACCACCTACAAGAAGGACGGCACGCCGGTCGCGACCCCGGTGTGGGCGGCGCTCGACGATGCCAAGTTGTACGTCTGGACCGAGACCGCCGCGTGGAAGGTCAAGCGGGTGCGGCGCAATCCGGACGTCACCCTGCAGCCGTGCAGCGTATCCGGCAAGCCGCACGGAGAGATCGTGCGCGGCACCGCCCGCGTGCTCGACGAGCAGGACAGCGACCGGACCCGGCAGCTGATCAAGCGCAAGTACTCGCTCATGGGCTGGCTGATCGTCACCGGCAGCGTGCTGCGGCGCGGCCGCAAGGGCACGATCGGCATCGAAATCACCGCTGCCCCGGCCTGATTCGGCGACGATTACTCCCCCGCCGGTTCGGCGGTGATCGCCAGCCCGACCGAGCGATCCTTCCCGAAGATCAGCTTGTGCCCGCGGATCAGCACCGTGCCGATCACGCCGTATTTGTGGGCCACGAGATCGCGGACCCGTTCGGTCCCGTCCGCATCGAGGATGCGCGCCGTGCCGGCGCTCACCGGCGATCCGGATGTGCGGCCGCGGGCGTCGCAGGCCTGGACCGTCACCGCGGCATTGCGGCGCAGCCGTTTCACCTTCCAGGTCTTCGGATTGGTCCAGACCACCAGCCGGTCGCCGTCGGGAGCCACCCAGACCGGGGCCCCGACCGGCGTGCCGTCCTTCTTGTAGGTGGTGAGCAGGACGTACTTCTGCTGTGCGAGTTCGTTCCAGGTCATATCCCCACGGTAGGGCCGAACTCGCGCCTCGCACATCCGCCGCGCGGCGCAGGATCCGGTGCGCCCGCCGACGTAGCGGCCGCACCGGGTCGCGTTACTCCAGTTCGCCCTCGGTTTCGAGGTAGATCTGCCGCAGCCGGTCGAGCGTTTCCGGCTGCGGCGCCTCCCACAGTTTGCGTTCGGCGGCCTCGAGCAGTCGTTCGGCGATACCGTGCAGTGCCCACGGATTCGACTCGGTCATGAACTTGCGGTTCACATCATCGAATACGTAGCTCTCCGAGAGCTTTTCGTACATCCAGTCGGCGACGACATTGGTGGTGGCGTCATAGCCGAACAGGTAGTCGACCGTCGCGGCCATCTCGAACGCACCCTTGTAGCCGTGGCGGCGCATCGCCTCCAGCCAGCGCGGATTGACCACGCGGGAGCGGAACACCCGGGTGGTCTCCTCGGAGAGGGTGCGGGTGCGCACCGCGTCGGGACGCGTCGAATCGCCGATGTAGGCCTCGGGATTCTTGCCGGTCAGCGCGCGGACGGCGGCGACCATACCGCCGTGGTACTGGAAGTAGTCGTCGGAATCGGCGATGTCGTGCTCGCGGGTGTCGGTGTTCTTGGCCGCGACCGCGATGCGCCGGTAGGCGGCGCGCATATCGTCGGCGGCCGGCGCGCCGTCCAGATCCCGGCCGTAGGCGTAGCCGCCCCAGGTGGTGTACACCTGGGCCAGATCGTCGTCGGTGCGCCAGCTCTTGGAGTCGATCAGCTGCAGCAGGCCGGCGCCGTAGGTGCCGGGTTTGGAGCCGAAGATCCGGGTGGTGGCACGACGGCGGTCACCGTGCTCGGCCAGATCCGAATCGGTATGCGCGCGAACGTAATTCGACTCCGCCGGCTCGTCCAGCTCGGCGACCAGCCGCACCGCGTCGTCGAGCAGCGCCAGCACGTGCGGGAAAGCGTCGCGGAAGAAGCCGGAGATCCGGACGGTGACGTCGATGCGCGGGCGGCCGAGTTCGGCCAGGTCGATCACCTCCAGGCGGGTGACGCGGCGGCTCGCCTCGTCCCACACCGGCCGCACACCCAGCAGCGCGAACACCTCGGCGATATCGTCACCGGCGGTCCGCATGGCCGAGGTGCCCCACACCGAGAGCCCGACCGAGCGCGGGTAGTCGCCGTGGTCGGCGCGGTAGCGCTCCAGCAGCGAATCCGCCATCGCCTGCCCGGTCTCCCACGCCAGCCGCGACGGCACCGCCTTCGGATCCACGGAATAGAAGTTCCGCCCGGTCGGCAAGACGTTGATCAGTCCGCGCAGCGGCGAGCCGCTCGGGCCCGCCGGGATGAAACCGCCGTTCAGGGCGTGCAGAATCCGCTCGATCTCGACTCCGGTCTGCCGCAGCCGGGGCACGACCTCGGATGCGGCGAACCGCAAGACGGCGGCGAGGGTGTCCGGAGCATCGGGTTCGTAGCGGGCCACCAGCTCCCCGACCGCCTCCGGCGACCACTGCGCCGCCTGCAGTGCGGCCAGCAGCTGCCGGGCGCGCTGCTCGACGACGTCGACGCGCTCGCGTGATTCCTCCCCGGATTCGTCGAGCCCCAGCGCCTCGCGCAGCCCCGGCACCGCGACTTCGCCGCCCCACAGCTGGCGCGCGCGCAACATGGCCAGCACCAGATCCAGTTCGCCCTCTCCGGCGGGGGCCTGGCCCAGGATGTGCAGGCCGTCGCGGATCTGCACATCCTTGATCTCGCACAGCCAGCCGTCGACGTGCAGCAGCATGTCGTCGAAGGTGTCCTCGTCCGGCCGCTCTTCCAGGCCCAGGTCGTGGTCCATCTTCGCGGCTCGCATCAGGGTCCAGATCTGCTGGCGGATCGCGGGCAGTTTGGCCGGATCCAGCGCCGAGATGTTGGCGTGCTCGTCGAGCAGTTGTTCCAGGCGCGCGATATCGCCGTAGGTCTCCGCGCGCGCCATCGGGGGAATGAGATGGTCGACCAGTGTGGCGTGGGCGCGGCGCTTGGCCTGGGTGCCCTCGCCTGGGTCGTTGACCAGGAACGGATAGATCAGCGGCAGATCGCCGAGGGCGGCATCGGTGCCGCAGGCCGCCGACATGCCCAGCGTCTTGCCCGGCAGCCATTCCAGATTGCCGTGTTTGCCCAGGTGCACCATCGCGTCGGCGCCGAACCCGCCCTCGTCGGCCGCCGCGGACAACCACCGGTACACCGCCAGATAGTGGTGGCTGGGCGGCAGATCCGGATCGTGGTAGATCGCGACCGGATTCTCGCCGAAGCCGCGCGGCGGCTGCACCAGCAGCACGATGTTGCCGAAACGCAGTGCGGCGATGACGATTTCACCGTCCGGATCGGCGGAGCGGTCGACGAACAACTCGCCCGGCGGCGGCCCCCACGCCGCCACGACCGCGGTACGCAGTTCCTCGGGCAGGGTGTCGAACCAGGCCGTGTACTGCCGGGCGCCGATGCGAATCGGGTTGCCCTCCAACTGTTCCGCGCTGAGCCAGTCCTGATCCTGGCCACCGGCGGCGATCAACGCGTGGATGAGCGCGTCGCCGTCGCGCTCCTCGAGCCCCGGCACCTCACCTGCCGCGCCGAGATCGTAACCGGCCGTACGCATCTCGGTCAGCAGCCGGATCGCACTCGCGGGCGTGTCCAGCCCGACGGCATTGCCGATGCGGGCATGCTTGGTGGGATACGCCGACAGCATCAGCGCGATCCGCCGCTGCGCCACGGGCAGATGCCGCAGCCGCGCGTGGCGCACCGCGATGCCCGCGACCCGCGCCGCCCGCTCCGGGTCGGGCACATAGGTCGACAGACCGTCGGCGTCGAACTCTTTGAACGAGAACGGCACCGTGATGATCCGCCCGTCGAATTCCGGCACCGCGACCTGGGTGGCGACGTCCAGTGGCGAGAGCCCGTCGTCGTTGTCCGCCCACTGGTCCCGGCCGCTGGTCAGGCACAGGCCCTGCAGGATCGGCACATCCAGGTCGGCGAGCGCGCCGATATCCCAGGCCTCGTCGTCACCGCCGGCGGCGGCGGTCGCGGGTTTGGTGCCGCCCGCGGCCAGCACGGTCACCACCAGCGCGTCGGCGCGACGCAGCGTGTCGAGCAGGTCCGGTTCGGCATTGCGCAGCGACGCGCAGTACAGCGGCAGCGGACGGGCGCCGGCCTGTTCCAGCGCGCGGCACAGCGACTCGACGTAGGCCGTATTCCCGGCCAGATGCTGGGCGCGGTAGTACAGCACGGCCACCGTCGGCGCGTCGGCGAGGCGGGAATCGTTGCCGGACAACGTCTTCGGGGCCCGGTCGAGTTCACCCCAGGAGGGCAGCTGCACCGGCGGCTCGAAGCCGTGACCGGTCAGCAGCACCGTGTCGGACAGGAAGTTGTGCAGCTGCAGCAGATTGCCCGGCCCGCCCGCGGCGAGATAGTTGTGCGCGTCCGCGGCGACTCCACCCGGGACCGTCGAGCACTCCATCAGCTCGGCATCGGGCGCCATCTCGCCGCCCAGGGCGACCAGCGGAATCCCGCTGGCACGCAGCGCGTCCAGGCCGTCCTCCCAGGCGCGGCGGCCGCCCAGGATGCGGACCACGATCAGATCGGCGCCGTCGAGCAGTCCGGGCAGATCCTCCACCAGCAACCGGGCCGGGTTGGCGAGCCGGTACTCGGCGCCGCTCGCGCGCGCGGACAGCAGATCTGTGTCGGATGTGGACAGCAGCAGGATCACGGTTCTCCTCGGGTGACGCGCCCATGATGGATACGGCCGCCCGCCCGGAGGGTCTGACTGTCACAGTGGCGCGACCGCACCGGAATTGCACCGGTTTTCCTCGTATCGGCGAGCCTCCGGATGCTATCGCACTGCTGTGACAGGTATTTTCCGATCCAACTCCGCGGCGTACGCTGTGAATATGCCGAACACACCGGGATGGAGCAGGCGGAACCGCTTTGCCGCCTGGTCGGGAATTACATGCATGATGATTGCTGTTGCATTGCTAGCAATGGCTCTGGCCGCTGCAGCGGGCGGCCACGGCGGGCTGTTGCTCGTCGCCGCCGGCGCCTGCGCGGCGGTCGCGATCTTCGGGCTGCTGGTCTTCGAGTCCACTGTCCGCCGCGACCATCTCGAGCGCCACGACAACCCACACCTGTTGTCGGACAGTTACGTCGACGATCAGCTGTGGAAGGCCGTGATCAGCGCCCGCGACAGGGATACTCCGAAGGACCGGTGATCCCATGCCCGCCACCCCGCCTTGGGTGCGGCGCAACCGTATGGTCGCCTGGACCAGCTACTTCTGCGTTCTGATCGGCTTCGGCACCCTGGCGATGGGGCTGACCGCCGCCGGCAGCGGACATCTCGGCTGGGCCCTCGTCGCGGGTGCTGTCTGCGCGGGCGCCTTCGTCGGCGGTATCAGCCTGTTCGGCGCGACCGCCTATTACGACCGGACCACCCACCACACCGGCCCGAGCCTCCTGTGGGATTCCTCCTGGCCGGGCGTCACACTCGAACCGTCCCACGCGCCGCACGCCGCGCGTCACCGGCTGCGCCTGCGCCGCGGTCATTGACCAGCCCGGCCTCGGACGCACCGGCCGCATCCCGGGCAGGCCCGGCTCGTAGGCTGGGACCATCATGACGCGCTCCGCTCCCGACTCCTGCCCCGGTGTCCTGCGCCTGCATCAGGCCGCCGACGGTCCGCTGGCCCGGATCCGGCTGCCCGGCGGCGCGATCACCCCCGACCAACTGCGCGCGCTGGCCGCGGCGGCCGACGAGCTCGGTAACGGCAGCATCGAACTGACCTCGCGCGGCAATGTGCAGTTGCGGCAGATGCACGACGCCGCAGCACTGGCCGAGCGCCTCGAGCACGCCGATCTGCTGCCGGCACCCACCCACGAACGGGTGCGCAACATCGTGGCCTCGCCGCTGTCGGGCCGGTCGGGCGGCTGGAGCGATGTGCATCCGCTGGCCGCGCAACTCGACGCGGGGCTGCGGGCGGCCCCGCAATTGGCCGCACTACCCGGGCGCGTGCTGTTCACCCTCGACGACGGCCGCGGCGACATCAGTGGCCTCGGCGGCGATATCGGCGTCCACGCCACCGATGAGGCCGAGTTCGCGCTGGTTCTGGCCGGGCGCGATTCGGGCGCGCGCATCGGCGCGGACCGGGCGGTGGACACGATGCTGGCGGCCGCACACAGCTTCCAGCGGGTGCGCGGCGAACAGTGGCGGCTGCGCGAGGTTGCCGACGGCCCGGCTCGGATCCTGGCCGAACTGGCTCTGGACCCGATTGCCGAACCGATGGATTTCGTTGCCCGCCACGATATTCCGATCGGCTGGCTCACCCAGGCCGACGACCGGGTCGCGCTCGGGGCGGCGGTGCCCCTCGGCGCGCTCCCGGCCCGGACCGCGGAATTCGTCGCGGCGGTGGAACATCCGGTTCTGATCACCCCCTGGCGCAGTCTGGTCGTGGCCGATATGGACGAGTGGACCGCCGAGCAGGTGGTTCGGGTGCTGGCACCGATGGGCCTGATCTTCGACGCGAACTCGCCGTGGCTGGCGGTGACCGCGTGCGCCGGGCGGCCGGGCTGCGCGAAATCACTCACCGACGTGCGAGCCGATGCGGCCGACGCCGTCGCCACCGGCCGGGTGCTGCCGGTCGGCGCCCCGGCCCCGGATCTGTCCGGCGTCGCGGCCGATCAGGTGGTCGTCGCCGGGCGACAGCACTGGTCCGGGTGCGATCGGCAATGCGGGCGGCCGGCCGGGCCGGTGACCGAGGTGGTCGCCGAAGCCGGCGGTTATCGCATCACCGGGCCCCGCGCGGATCGCTGAGACTCACACCGCCGCGACTGTCGTCCGCGCACCCGCCCGGCCACGACCACCCGCAGCCCGGCCTCCCCGGCCGACGGTGCGATCATCGGGACGAACTCCCTCCGATTCGCGGTGACTCGCTATACCTCGTCCCTGGAGTTCGCGCACACTGAATCGATGGACCCGTCCGCCCCACAGCCGTCCACCGCCGCCCTGCTCTCCGATGCGCAGATCGAGGAGCTTTCGCTCGCCCAGCGGCTCGAATTGGTCGCGCGCCTGCGGCCGGACCGGGTACGGCCGAATCCCCGCCGGGTGCGCGTGGCGCGCGGGCTGCGGTTGTCGCTGATGGTCGGCGGCTCGGTCGCGATGATCCCGTGGCTGGTCTATCTCGGACTCACGCTGCCGCCGGAGTACAACGCGAACAACTGGTCCCTCGTGTGGATCGGATTCGACATTCTGCTGGTGGTCATGATGACGACCACCGCCTATCTCGGCTGGCGGCGTCGGGCACTGCTCATCCTGCCCGCCTTCGGCACCGGGGTGCTGCTGCTCGCCGACGCCTGGTTCGACACGACGACCGCCGGACCCGACGACATCCGGGTGTCGATCGCGACGGCCGCGCTCGCCGAAGTCCCGCTCGCGGTGCTACTGCTCACCGGGGCGCTGGCCCTGTTCCGCTACCTCGTCTTCGCCAATCCCCTGCACGATCCGGCCCAATCGCCGTGGCGGGCCCGGCTGCCGTTCTGAGGTCGCGGGCCGCGCGCCCGAGGTTGCGGACCCGGCGGTGCCTCGCCCACGCTGCCGCTCGGGGCCCGGATTCCCACCGCTAGGGTGATGCCCATGTCCGATGTGCGTACCAGCTACCTCACCGACGGGGCCGAGATCTATCGGCGCTCGTTCGCGACGATCCGGGCCGAAGCCGATCTGGCGCCGTTCCCGGCCGATGTCGCGCAGGTGGTGGTGCGCATGATCCACGCGTGCGGACAGGTCGATCTGACCACCGATATCTCCCACACCCCGCAGGTCGTGGCGGCGGCCCGCACCGCCCTGCGCGCCGGCGCGCCGATCCTGTGCGACGCCACCATGGTCGCCTCCGGCGTCACCCGCAAACGACTGCCCGCCGACAACGACGTGCTGTGCCTGCTCGCCGATCCGCGCGTACCGCAGCTCGCACAGCAAATGGGCAATACGAGATCGGCTGCGGCACTGGAACTGTGGCGCGATCGGCTCGACGGCGCCGTGGTCGCGATCGGCAATGCCCCGACCGCGCTGTTCCATCTGCTGGACATGCTCGACGCGGGCGCGCCCCGCCCGGCCGCGGTGCTGGGAATCCCGGTGGGCTTCGTCGGCGCCGCCGAATCCAAACAGGCGCTGGCCGAATACGGCGGCGTCGAATACCTCACCGTGCACGGCCGGCGCGGCGGCAGCGCCATCACCGCCGCCGCCCTCAACGCGATCGCGAGTGAGCAGGAATGAGCGCTCAGGGTGCGGAGGAGGCAGCGCGCGTAACCACGGAGAACCCCAGCTCATTCCTCGAGGGGCACGGCATGAGCGCTCAGGGTGTGGCTCCCGGAAAGCTGTGGGGTGTGGGTCTCGGCCCCGGCGACCCGGAGCTGGTGACGGTGAAGGCGGCCCGCATCATCGAATCGGCCGATGTCATCGCCTTCCACAGCGCCCGCCACGGTCGCAGCATCTCGCGCTCGATCGCGGCGCCGTATATGCGGCCAGGCCAGCTGGAGGAACATCTCGTCTATCCGGTGACCACCGAGACCACCGACCATCCGGGCGGCTATCAGGGCGCGATCGACGAATTCTACGAACGCGCCGCCGACCTGCTGGCCGGCCACCTGTCCGCAGGCCGCACCGTCGCGCTGCTGGCGGCCGGCGATCCACTGTTCTACAGCTCGTACATGCATATGCACCGGCGCCTGGCCGACCGGTTCCCCGCGGAGATCATCCCGGGCATCACCTCGGTCAGTGCCGCCTCGGCCGCGCTCGGCACACCGTTGGTGGAGGGTGAGCAGGTGCTGACGGTGCTGCCCGGGACCATGCCGCCGGATCAGCTCGCCGAACGCCTCGCCGACGCCGACGCCGCGGCGATCATGAAACTCGGCCGCACCTATCCCGGTGTGCGCCAAGCGTTGTCGAAGGCCGGTCGGCTCGACGACGCCTACTACGTGGAACGCGCCAGCAGCGGGCGGCAGCGGATCCTGCGCGCCGCCGACGTCTCCGACGCCGACGTGCCGTATTTCGCCATCACCGTGGTGCCCGGACCTGCCCCGACCACCGAGATACCGTTCACCACCGCCGAACCCGCTGCGGCCCAGGATGATTCGCCCGCCTCCCCCGCCTCCGAGGTCGGCGAGGTCGTGGTGGTGGGACTGGGACCCGGCTCCCCGCAGTGGACCACGCCCGAGGTGACCCGCGCCCTCGCGGCGGCGACCGACATCGTCGGCTACACCACCTACGTGAATCGGGTGCCGGTCCGGCCCGGGCAGCGCCGCCATCTCAGCGACAACCGGGTCGAATCCGAACGCGCCGCCATGGCCTTGGATCTGGCGAAATCCGGAGCCCGCGTGGTGGTCGTGTCCTCCGGCGATCCCGGGGTTTTCGCGATGGCCGCCGCGGTCGTCGAGGAATCCGCGGATCCGCAGTGGCGTGACGTGCCCGTGCGGGTGCTGCCCGGCGTCACCGCGGCCAGTGCCGTCGCCGCCCGCATCGGCGCACCCCTCGGCCACGATTTCGCGATGATCTCGCTCTCGGACCGCCTCAAACCGTGGGAGACCGTGGCACAACGCATTTCGGCGGTCGCCGCCGCCGATATGGCGATCGCGATCTACAACCCGGCCTCCACCCAGCGACGGTGGCAGGTGGGCGCCCTGCGCGAGCTCGTCCTCGAACACCGCGGCCCGGACACACCGGTGGTCCTCGGCCGCGACGTCGGTGGGCCGACCGAATCGGTGCGCGTGACGACGCTGGCCGAGCTGAACCCGGACGAGGTCGACATGCGCACGCTGCTCATCATCGGCGCATCCACCACCGCCACCGTCGAAACCCCGCACGGGACACGGGTTTTCACCTCACGGCGGTACGGGCAGGCAGTACGGGACAACACCGCGTCGGTCGCGGCCGACCGGTAGGACGGCAGCCGGACACGGCCGCCACGAACGCCGAGCGCACACGAACGCGCGGACCTGCGTTCGTCTCCAGCGGCGCGGGGAGCTTCGGGCGCGGGTTCCGGCGCAAGGCGGTCGACAACTCCCAGTGGCTGGAGTACCTGGATCGCCAAAGTGACGGTAGAGTAACGATTCTGATCCGATTCCCACAGACGGCAACCGGCTGACCTGCGGAAATGTTTCGGGTCAGCGTAATCCGATCGTTATGTCGGGTGATCGATCCGATGGGAAATAGATGAGATTCACCAACATTGTCGGCACCTCGCTGATCGCCATCGCGGCGACGAGCATCGCCTACGGTACCGCTTACGCCGAACCTGCCGCGCCCGCGCCGGCGCCGAGCCAGGTTCAGACCCAGCAGAGCCCGGCCGTGCACGGCACGGACCAGGGTGTCGGCTACACCACCGAACTCGCCGATATGGGCAACAAGATCGTCACCACGGTGACGGGTGGCAAGTTCGCCCTCACCTCGGACAAGTCGGCGGTCACCCTGACCAACGACCAGGGCGCCGTGGTGATGAGCTACCCGCTCTCGGCCAAGGGGCCCAACGGCACCACCGTCGCCGCCGCGGTGAACGAGGACGGCACCAGCCTGACGCTGACCCCCCAGGGGCAGCCGATCTCGTCGGTGAAGAACATCTCCGGTCAGGACTGGTTCTTCTCCGAGCTGCAGCACGCCTCGCTGGGCGCCGCGGTCGGCGCGGTGATCGGCTTCCTGGTCGGCCTGATCTTCATCGGCGTCGGCTCGATTCCGGGCGCGGTCCTGGGCGGTGTGATCGGCCTGCTGGTCGCGGGCGGCCAGCCGCTGATCGACTCGGCCTTCGCCTACTTCAGCGGTAACTGACCCGGAAGTGCTGCGACACTGAAGGTTCTGATTCTCGGCGGCACCCGGGAAGCCCGGCAGCTCGCCGATATCGCCTCCGGCGAGCGAGGATTCGACATCGTCTCCTCGCTCGCCGGCCGGGTGCGCGAACCCGTCCTGCCTGCCGGCGCGGTGCGCATCGGCGGCTTCGGTGGCACCGAGGGGCTACGGAAATGGCTGGCGGACAATGCGATCGACGCGGTCGTCGACGCCACCCATCCCTTCGCCGGCACCATCTCCTCGCATGCGGCCGATGCGGCACGAGCGGGCGGGGTGCCGATCGTGCACCTGCGCCGGCCGGGCTGGTCCGAACAACCCGGTGACCGGTGGTCGCGGGTGCCGGATCTGGCCGCCGCCGCCCACGCCGTGACCGCCTTCGACCGCGTCTTCCTCACCATCGGCCGCCAGGGCGTGGGTGCCTTCGCCGCGCTCGGTGAGCCGTGGTTTCTGATCCGGGCCATCGATCCGCCCACCGGGCCCGTTCCGCCGCAACATCTCCTGCTTCTCGCCCGTGGCCCGTTCACCGCGGCACAGGAGGTCGATCTGCTGCGCGAGCATCGCATCTCCGTGATGGTGACCAAGGACAGCGGTGGCGACCTCACCGCGGCCAAGCTGACCGCTGCCCGTCGGTGCGGCATTCCAGTCGTGGTCGTCGATCGGCCACCGGTGCCCGAAGGCGTCGAGTGCGCGGAATCGGTTGCGGCGGCGTGGGAATGGCTGAACGCGCGCTGACGCCGTCGTCCGTGCCGGCTGTTCACGTGCTCGTGTTCGGCATCGATCCATTCCTCGGACATGCGGTAGGCACGGCTGACACGACTGCCGATCGTCCTGTACACGACGTCGGTGTCGAAAATCCCCCGCTGCCCCCTGCCGCGAGATATTCGGATAGCCCTTGTCTGAGCGAGTTGGTGGAACTCAGGGTTGTCGACCACGGCCGCTTCGGCTGTAAACGAACGATTCTGGTGGCTCTCGCCTTATGGGTTACCGCCGATTCTCTCTGCGGGTCTCGCGCATCAATCTCGCTTCGGCGCCGAACACCGGTACGAGATCGCCGCGCTCGACGCGGTCCGAACTTGGCCGAGCGGCAGCTACTTTCACTACGGAAGCAGCGGCAGCGCCGGGAAGGTGAAGCCTTTCCACAACAGCCGTGAGACATCCTCCGGGTAGGCGATGACCGTCGACGGCGTATCGAAGACCTGGGTGAGGCGCTGCTCGACGTCGTACGCGGGCCAGCCCGGATCGCCGTGCGCCGAGAATGACGTCCATGACCCGCGCATTCGCGCCGACAGCTCCGCCGCCGCCGGCGGGGGCGGGTCGCCGATCAGCATGGCGGTCTCCCCACTGCCCAGGTTGCCGAAAACGAGCGGCACGTCCAGCCCGTGGCAGGCGCCGAGAGCGCCGCCCATGCCCGGGGCAGTCCAGGTGAGCTCGTAGACGTGGGCTCGGCCGCCGCCTGCGACCTGCGCGTCGGCGAGCCGGACGCTCGGTATGCGGAACAACCAGTCGGCGTTGACCAGTTCGTAGAGCTCCTCATCGTCCGCGGTCGGGAACGCCTCGCGATACCGGCGCGCACCGTCCGGCCCGGCGAGAACGTGCAGCGCGGTCTCGGTCTGCTCGTTGGTGACCTGGCCGAGCACTCCATCGATCAGGCTGAACAGCCGATGCTCGTCCCGTGTGTGCCCGACGAGAAGCTCGACGTCGCGGGCGGTGCCCTCGGCCAGGGCCCGCCAGGGGGTCGTGGGCAGCACATCACCGTCGACGACCGGCGCATACGGTATCGGCCGGTGAGTGATCCGCCCCCAGCGCTCCCGCCACCGGCCCATTTTGGCGAAGACCGCGTCGCCGGCGGCGGGTAGCAGGTCCGGGGCCACCGCCGAGAGCCCGGACACCGTGGGCGCCACCCCGAGCTCGGCGGCGAAGGCCGCGGTGAGGTCGGCGGCCAGTTCGGGAGAGAAGAACGTTCCCGGCACACTCTGTGCGATCGCCCGGCGGAACAGCCCGGCGGCGCGCGGCATCGCGAGCAGCGCGGCGACCGATCCCGCACCCGCCGACTGCCCGAAGACAGTCACTCGCTCAGGGTCGCCACCGAACCCACGGATGTTGTCCCGCACCCACTCCAGGGCGGCAACCTGGTCGAGTAGTCCACGGTTGGCCGGGGCGCCCTCGATCTGGGCGAACCCCTCGATGCCGAGACGGTAGTTGAGGGTCACGACCACAGTTCCGGTCGCGGCCAGGTGCCCGGCGTCGTATTGCGGCAGGCCGGAGTTGCCCATGGCATATCCACCACCGGGAATCCACACCATCACCGGGAGCTCGGAGACCGGATCCGGTTCCGGCGTCCAGACGTTGACCGTCAGCCAGTCGCCTCCGGCAGTGGCCAGAGGCACCGCTAGCACGGCGGACTGCGGAGGCGGCGGGCCGTAGTCGACGGCCGGTCGCACCCCGTCCCAGCCGCGCACCGACTGCGGCGCGGCGAAACGCAGGTCGCCGACCGGCGGTTCGGCAAACGGGACGCCGCGGAAGACCGCCGGCCCCGCCTCCCGGCGCCCGCGCAGCACGCCGGCCGCCGTGCGGACCTCCGGCTCGGACTGGTTACGGGATGCGGCCATTTCGTTTGTCCTATCTATGGCTGTCCGGCTGAGCATCCCCGCGCGCAAGACCCGGCGCAAACCATTTAGGCCAGATTCGATTGCCGTGCCGGTCGAATTGGATCGAGGTCACCCGAAAGCACTCGCTCGGGTTCGGAACCCGGTGGGATATCTCCCCTCGGGTCGTCGGCTGGTCGATCGACTCAACACAAACCGCCGCGCTGGTGACCAACGCACTGGGCATGGCCATCGCCAAACCGCTCACCACAGGCCGGGACGATCATTCATTCCGATCACGGGGTCCAATTCACCTCCGGGGCCTTCACCGACCGGGCCCCGTAAGTCCGGGCTGGTGCCCTCGATGGGCTCGATCGGCGACTGCTACGACGACGCCGTCATCGAATACCTTTGGGGCAGAACGCAAACCGATCTGTTGAACCGGCAGCGACGGAAGACGCGGATCGGGCTGGCAAACGCGATCTTCGAATACCTCGAGATCTTCCACAACCGCCGATGTCGTCACTCCGCCCTGGGAATGCGGACCCCGATCGAGTCCGAAATGATGCAACCGTTCATCCAACCCGTGGCCTGAAGTCCAGTATCGCGACCCCACGAAAACTGGGAACATCAGTCTGATTTCGTGGAACTGGGACAGATTCGGGTTCAGACGGCAATAATTCGAGGGAAAGTGCCGCACAGCAGCAACATCCATGCTCTGCTCCCGAACACCGGCCGGGGCCGGATCGGCGCACCGTGCACCTTCGGCGATGAAATCGCGCTGTGGTCAAAAGGATTCAGCTGATGAACATACGTACGAGCGTGAACAGCAAGGCCGACGCCACCAGTCACGCCGCGTTCCCAGCCAGGCTCCGAAAGCTACTACTCCGCGTGTGGTTTCCACTCGTGGCGGTTGTTCTGTTGTTCACCTCCGTCGCCTCCGCGCAGTCCCCGGCGGCCGGCGGAGACTGGCCCATGTGGCAATTCGATCCGACCGGTTCCCGATACAATCCGAACGAAACCGCTCTCACGCCCACCAATGTCGGTTCGTTGAAACTCAAGTGGGCATTCGCCTTCCCAGGCGCCGTCGCCGCATCCAGTCAGCCCGCAGTAGTAGGCGGTGTCCTCTACGTCGGCGGGCGCGACGGAAAGCTGTACGCTCTCGACGCCAAGACCGGTCGGTCCAAGTGGTCGTTCGACGCCCACACGACTCTCGGGAACCTTCCCACGTACGGGTTGCGCGACGGGATCGCGGTCGTGGGCGGCATCGTCTACTTCGGTGACAACTCGGCCAACCTGTGGGCACTCGACGCAGCGACGGGCGCCAAGCGGTGGAGCGCCAAACTCGACCAGCACCCATGGGCGATCATTACCAGCTCGCCGTTGGTATACAACGGCACGGTCTACGTGGGCACCTCGAGTCAGGAGGAGGGCCAAGCGGTCAACCCCGCCTACCAGTGCTGCTCATTTCGAGGCAGCATGGTGGCGGTCGATGCCGCGAGCGGCGCTATCAAGTGGCAGCACTACACGATTCCGCCCTCAGAGCCGACCGGTGGCACGCCGGCATTGGCGCCCAGCGGTGGGGCGATCTGGTCCTCACCCACCATCGACCCGACGAGCAACACGCTGTACTACACCTCCGGAAATCCCTACACCGGCACGCCCGACGGAGCGGAAGCGATCGCCGCGCTGGACCTGGGGAGCGGGGCGGTCCGTTGGAACCATCAGATGACCCCGAACGACACGTGGAACGTCCGCTGCCTGATACCACCGGCCGGAGGGAACTGCCCGAATCCCGGTCACGACTACGACTTCGGCACTCAGCCGAACATTTTCACCATCAACGGCCGCAGAGTCGTCGGCGCGGGTCAGAAGAGCGGCATCTACCATCTGCTCGACGCCACGAACGGCGCGATCATCTGGCAATCCCAGCTGTCGTCTCCATCCACCCCCCTGCCGGTGCAGGGCGCCGAGTCGCTGCAAGGTATCCAGTGGGGCGCAGCCTACGACGGCAAACGCCTGTACGTGGCCACCTACCAGGCGGGTCCGGGCACTCTGTTCGCGCTGAACCCGGCCGACGGCTCACGTGTCTGGAGCACCCCGAACCCGCCCACCCTGTGCCCGCCCGGCATCAAATTGATCGACCAGCAGTGTCGGGCCATGCCGAATGCGGTATCCGCGACGCCCGGTCTGGTCTATGAGGGTAGTGTCGACGGCCACCTACGCGTCTTCTCGGCCGACACCGGCACGATCCTCGCGGACCTCAACACGTCGGGCGCCTACACGACTGTGAACCTGGTGCCAGGCACCGGCGGCTCGCTCAACGGCAACGGCGCGGTCATCTCGAACGGCATGCTCTACACAAACTCCGGCTACCTGCACCCGATCACCCAAGGCGCGCCAGGCAACGTCCTACTGGCCTACGGCCTGCCCTGATCGCGCGTGCCTACCAGGACCTGGGCATCGATACCGAGGCGGCGGGTCAGCCCGGCCGTCCGCAGAACGTGAAAGTTACTGGTTACCACCGTGATTCGGAGCTGCTCCGGATCGATACCGCGCCGGTTCAGCTCGCGCAGGCAGTTGCGCAGATCCTCGGCGGTGTTGCGCGAGTGCCGTTCTCGGACGATGGCGTGTCCGGAAGACGCCGCGCGCGGTGAGGTAACGCGCCACCGCGTCGGCTTCGGGACGAGCCGCCAAGCTGCCGTAGATCAGTGCGTAGCCGCCGAACGCGATCAGATGCGCCACGAAACAGACCGCGACCGCAGCGACCAGAACGATGGACTGCATCTGCTACTGCCGTCCAACCGATGCCGGCGCTGGCTGATCCTCTCGACCTGGCCGGCCGACCGCATCCTCTGGCGCCGGATCGGTCGTTCTCTCGCCTCGCATAATGGCCAGAAAACCGGTGTCTGGCCGCCGGTAATGCCCGCTTCCCACCACGGCCGGGCCCTGGCACGCGGAAACGCCGGGCGTCCGAAGTGGTCAGAGGCTCAGCACGCTGCTTCCGAGGCTGAGAACACTGCTGCCCGCACTGAGCAGCAAGCTGATGATGCTTTGAATGTCCATGTCCGATCTCTTTCCATCCGAGGAAACTGGGTCAGGATCCGAAACGGATGATCCCCCACCACCGCCGCCCAGCTCCGACGACCCTTCCCATCAATGGCGAATCGCTCGGACGAGCGGTCCGTCAGGCGGGCCTATCAAGGTTCCGGGCTGGCGCGTAAAGCCCGGCCGCCGGTGGCCACCAACGAGATCTCCCCGGCGACGAGGCGAGCGCGGCTGTCGTACCGGCGCGCGGCCGAACTACTCCGATGGTCTCTACACGCTGCATCAGTTGCGCCATTCCCCCGCGCCCACGCTGCGCAGGAGGCGCGTCGACTCCGGTGTTGCCGAGCGCTGCGGCGATCAGGGTGCGTTCACCGGTGAATCTCTATGGCCGAGCCGGGGCGGAGGCTACGACCTTGACTTCGCGCCTCTCCACTTTACCGATCAGCTCCACGGTTGCGATCGTATCGATCGGGCACCCGGAACGCTGCGCATCGCCACAAGACCTGGGGACAGGGACAGCGAGAGCCATTGCGCCGCAGACAGGCTCGGGGATCTTCGTCACTCGCGGCCGCACTCCGGATCCTTCAGCTTCGGCCCGACAACACGACGACGATCATTCTCCGTGTCGAGCATCTGCAGACTGTGGTTCAGCGCGTCGTGGATCCGGAATTCGCTCGTCCACCATTTGGCGGACCTGATCGGCAAACCCCGCGGCCGGTACTTGTTCATGATCTCGAGGTGGTTCGGCAGCTTGATGAACTGTGTCAACCCGTTGTCGTCGGCCCAGATCGAGAGCGAACCCACATGGCGGCGGCCCGGTTGTACATATGTCATGACTCCGACCGCGCCGTCGATCTCAGCGAGTTGATCACCGAGCTTTTCCGAAGCGCGCCAGATGTCGGCGACATCCGTGAGGTAGCGGGGCGTGTACTGCGTGAGACTGATCATGAACGGCCCGCCCGAGTTCGACGCCGGGCCACGCTTCCACCGGCTGTTGATCACGAGAGCGGACAACGATCGGCCGGAGTCACGGTGGTGAGCCCACGTTGCCCGGCCCGTGCGTACCGTTCGAGAGAGAGCGGTGACATCGCGAACGTCGCTGTTGTAGTGGCCCATTCCGGATCCCTTCGCTCGATTCACGCGCACTTCGGCGGCCGCGGGATCGGCAAGCACCGATTTAATACGCGTTCGCGTATCATCTATCTACGTAGACGATCTGTCAACGCTACTTGGTTTCCGAGGGCCCGAGTTCCTTCGGCAACAGGTCGTGATCGCCGGTAGACCCTCGACAGTGGCGGGAGCTCATACCGGGGCGCTGTTCGAGCGTCCCCGTGACTCAGTGCCGATCGGCCAGCCGGACGACGAAGCGCAGACCCGACCACGTCTCATCGAGAGCGCACGTCTTGTTGTCGACAAGCCCTGCGGCCAAGCCGAATTCGCGCACAACGGTATCGCTGAGATCGGTAACCAACCCATGCCTGTTGGGGCTGCTGAGCATAGAAAGCCCTAGGGCATTCGAATCTCCTCGCCTCCTGACATCTCCGGACAGCGCTGCCGGACACGATCAGTTCTTGACGGCCGCCACGCAGCGCTCGACCGGCGAGACCGGTCCGATGCGACCCGCTGGATCGAGGTAACGCTCGCGGTATTCGTCCGGACCGACCTGCTCGTGTTCGCGCCAGCCGAAGCGGGAGATCAGTTCCGCAACCTCGGCAGGACGGAGGCCGAACCGCCAGACACCCGTGTCGATGAAACGGCGACGGAGGCCGGGCGCGTCGTAGAGTTCGGCGCCGTCCAGAAACTCCTGACGGACATAGGTGAATGCGAGCCGGGTGCCGAGTGCCGCATTGTCGAGGGCCCGCAGGGTGTCGTGCACCGCCTCGGCCGTCAGGTACTGGGTGACGCCCTCCCAGACGATGATCGCCGGGCGGGCCGGATCGTAGCCGCGGGAAGTCAGAACCGTGGCCAGGTCGTCGTGCTCGAAGTCGATGGGCGCCAGGACGACCCGGCTGTCGCGGAGCCGGCGCCGCTTACGCGCGACGGAACGGGGCAGGTCCACTTCCACCGCGGTGGCCTCGGACGAGGCGGTGAACCGTGCGGCACGAGTGTCGAATCCGGCACCCAGCACCACGATCTGGGTGATGCCATCGGCAATCGCCCGCGCGACGGCATCGTCGAGATACCGCTTGCGGCAGGCGATGCTGTTCCAGATCCCGGGCGCGTCACGGTCCATCAGCGCAGCGAACCGGGTGCGGACCACACGCAGCCCGAACAGGGCGCGCAGCGGCGCGGGCAGCATCGTGGCGGCCAGTCTGAATCACCGCACGGCGCGGGTTGTGCCGGCATACCGCACGGCCGCGTCGGTTTCACTCGGCCGGTTGCGGGATGCCTTCGCGCGGTACGCCTTCGGCGACCTCGAAGCGTGGGCATCGAGCCCGGATACGCTGGAAAGCGTCCCCATCCCGAGACGGTTCACAGTGTCGAGCGAGCCCCGCTCGATATCGTGTTCCGCCCCACCAGACCACAGAGTCCGCACCACCGTCCTCCTTCCCCACCGAGTTCGCCACAGGGGGCTGCTTCATGTCACCTACCCGTGCAGCGGCGCGGCAAGCGCGGTTCGGTGCGGCTGAAGTCTCGATCGCCGCGACGCGGCGCAATATCGTGTTGGCCCGCAATGTGTTCGGCTTCGACGTGACGGTGGAAAAATGACGTCCCTGATCCAGGGCCGTTGGCAGTAATGAACACCAGACCGGCCAGAGGGCGGAAAGTAACACAAGCTCAGGGGTTCTCGGCCTCACGCCAGCCAAGGAACCGGTGGGGCGTACTCGCGAGCTTCCGGGCTTCGAGCGGGGCTGTTGTTCTCCCCTCGAGAACCGTCACAAGAAACTCCACCAGCCCCCCGTCGAAGACCGTCCAGGACTTTTCTCCATGGAGCGCCTGGCGTCGGAAGACGGCGATCTTCCACGTGTCGGGCTCACCGATGCGCAGCCAGACCAACACATCTCCGTCGGTCGTGCCTCCGAGGACCAGAAGCTTCAGTGGGCCGCCATCGGGGAAGTGGACCGCGAGCTCGGCCTCGTCCTCGGGCCGGAGGTACGGCGCGAACCCGTCGAGCAGGTCGCCGTACACCGACCCGGGCACCGGAGGAGTACTGATGCCGAGGTACTCGTCGATCTCTCCCCCGCCGTACACCTCGACGAACTCCCGGTAGTCCGACGGCAGCACGAGCCCTTCCGTCCGGGCGAGTTCCTCCCAGTCCACGGTGTCTCCACCACTGGACGGAGGTGGGAGCACGTCACGCAGGCGGGCCACCAAGGGATGTGACACAGCGGATTCCTTTCAGAGATGCGGGGGTCACGCTCAGTCTCCCGCGAGGGGAACGTCGACGCCCGTCCTGCCGTCGACCGCGGTTCTTCCAGCCGCTGCCGTCAGTTTGGACGAGGTTGGAAACTTCTCGGAGTCGGAGCCGACCCGCACCCCACGAACCGCGATCGAATCATGGGCGCGGGCGCGGTACCGGGTGGGGTGCGGCCAAGGTACGTCCGGCCGCGCTCGGAGCCCACCGGGCAGCTCTGCGGAATCCGGCGCTGAGCAAGTGCTGCAGATGAGCAATTGCCTGCAGTAGCCCGCTTTACGTGACTTTTCACAGGTCGGCCCCCACGGCCTTCTCGGACAGTTTGTGAGCCGGCTGGCCGACCGCACAGCTTGGCCGTACGGTCGAACCGTTATGACTTCAATCGCGGACCTGCTGCGGATCTGTCCACCGCCCGCCCACCCGGTCTCAGTGGACTGGGGCGCTGTCGAAAGCACCCTGGGTGTCAAGTTGCCGACCGACTACAAGCAGCTCGCCACGATGTACGGCCCCGGCAATTTCTGCGAGTACTTGAGGGTCTATCACCCGCACGGCCCCACCGAGTGGGTCAATCTCCTCGGCCCGATGCCGGCAACTCTGCGCCGGCAACTGCGCGATGATCGTGACACTGGTCGTTTTCCGGTGCCGCACGCCCCGGACAGCTTGTTCGCCTGCGGGGTCACCGACAACGGCGAGTATCTCTTCTGGATCGCCGAACCCGCGGACGATCCCGACCACTGGCGTGTAGCCATCAACGAAGCCCGCGGGCCGCGCTGGTACACCTTCGACGGCAGCTTGGTTGCATTCCTCGCCGCCAGCTTCAGCGGTCGGATCGAGGTGCCACTGTTCCCCGACGGGCTCCTCGATGACGGTGTCAGCTTCTCCCGTGATTCCGAGCAGCAGCTGCCAGGTTCGCACGCCACTGATCTCGATAGTTCAGGCGCAGCACAGACTGTGGATCCCCACGTCATTCGTGCGTGGGCTCGCGCCAATGGATACGACCTACCCGACAGAGGGCGCATTCCCACCGCGATTACACAGGCGTGGCAGCGCGCGAGCATCCGGTCCGACTGACCACCTGCCTGGGGATCTCGAGTTCGAGAGTCCGCGCCCGCTGGCCGGCGGTGGCGTAGAGATCGTTCATCGCGTGTTGCCGCCGGCCTCACAGCGATCGGGCGATCGCCCCGTCTGCCTGCTGCCGGTCGAGGGCGCGTTGCAAAGTCAGGGTGTCTTCCAGGACCAGATCGTCCACCAGCTTGCCCCAGCGCAGGGTGAGCCACTGCATCGCGGTGTTGCGGTAACCGCTGCCGTCGGCCAGGGTTCCACTCACCCGCAGCTGGACCGCGACCTTCGTTCTCCAGGGCGGGCCACTGGAGACCACATCCACCAATTCCAGGCGCAATCCCGGCAGCAGTTGATCGAAGCGGGCAAACCAATCGCGGAACGCCTCCGGTCCGCGCAGGTCGGCACCGAGCGGGGTATCGCCGAGGAAGCGGAATCGCAGGTCCGGCGCCGCCATCGCCACAGCGGCGTCGTGATCACCCGAGCCGGTGCGGCGCCACGTTCTCCGGACCAGGAACCGTACGATGGCGTTGTACATAAAACGACTGTAAGCAGCTAGCTTGCTCAAAGCAAGGGACTGGAAGATGGGGCGAACGAACTTTCACGAGATCGCGTGCTCGATCGCGCGTTCGGCGTCGATCATCGGAGACTCGTGGACCCTGCTGATCCTTCGCGATGCGGCACTGGGCCTGCGGCGTTTCGAGGAGTTGCAGCGCGACCTCGGTATCGCCACCAATGTGCTGAGCCAGCGACTGCAGCGGCTGGTGGACCAGGGCGTCTTGCGGCGTCACCGCTACGAGCAGCGGCCCGACCGATACGAATACCACCTGACAGACAAGGGTCAGGAACTGCTTCCGGTGCTGTTCGCCCTCATGGCTTGGGGTGATAAATGGGAGTCCGGGACCGAGGGGCCGCCGCTGGTGCTGCACCATCGCACGTGCGGTCATCGAGTCGAGGCGAAGGTGACATGCGACGGCTGCGGCGGCGAGCTGACGCCGGAATCGGTTGTCTATCAGCCAGGTCCGGGCGGCCGCACCGGCGAAGGCACCGCGCTGATCGCGACCGTGCTGAATTCCGCGGGCGACCGCACAACACCGTGAACGAGGTCGGTTCGCCGCAGTTCTTCTCCTGGCGCACAACGGGTCGCGGCTGATGCACGCTACGAGCCGGGGTCAACGGTTCATCCCGACGAGGTCCCGTTGAAGCGAGTCCCGTGGCCTCGACTCAACCGCGGATACCCTGCTCGGGAGGCCGAGCCGTGGGCACCGGCAACCGGCAAGCACAACCGCCCGACGTCATGATTGCGAGAAGACGGCAACCACGGCGTCCAGTCTCCGCTCGCGTCGGTCGTTTGTCCGACCTCGATGATGTGCCCCTCGGGATCGCGTATGTAGCAACGAATCTCGTACTGGTGCTGTTTCGGCGGCGTCAGGAATTGCGCACCAAACCATCTTTCGCGGGATTCCCTTGGAACTCACATCAATGCCTGACTCCCAACTGTTCACCACTCCGTGCAACAGCGACGGCTTGTCCAGGTGCTCGCCGAGCGGGCCTCGACTGCAGGACGCGGCGAACCTCGGCTGGAAACAGGCGCTCGTCCTCGACGAGCACGCTGAGCCCACACTCCCGACAGGTGGATGGCAGACAGGCGCAACGATCGAACGGCAGCCAGGCCTCACCGCTCCCCTGTCCGCCTGGCAGTCCGGCCCGGTGTGGAGACAACACGGTCAGGCCGCTCTCATGCCCACGCGGCCGCCCGCGAACGCCGCTGGCCACCCCGCTCGGAGGCTCACACACAGGCAACGCAAGGCGCGCACCCGTCGCTGTCTCGAATCCACGTTTCACGGTCGAGCACGAGCGCCGCCATGGTTCGGGTGTCACGCTGAAGGAAGGGGCCGATCCGAGAGGAGTGCATCATGTCCAAGCCGAAGATCTTGTTCATCGTGAGTGGGGCCACGTACTGGGTGCTCAAGGACGGAACGAGGTACGCGACCGGCTACTGGGCCGAGGAGTTCGCCAACCCCTACAAGATGCTCACCGACGCGGGCTACGAAATCGTCGTCGCCACTCCCGGCGGCACCACGCCGAACGTGGACATGATGAGCCTGCGCCCCGCGATGGCAGGGGGCGAACAGGGCGCGCTGGATCTGGAAGCGATCATCCGCGACGCGGAGGCTCTGCGCCGGCCGCTGCAGCTGTCGAACGTACGCCTGGAGGACTACGTGGCGGTCTACTTGCCCGGCGGCCACGGCCCCATGGCCGACCTGGCGTTCGACGCCGACGCGGGCCGCCTGCTCACGGCGCAACTGGAGTCGGGCAACCCGCTGTTCATCGTGTGCCACGCGCCCTCCGCGATGCTGGCCACCAGAATCCACGGCGTCTCGCCCTTCCAGGGCTACAACGTCACCGGCTTCTCCAACGAGGAGGAAGAGGCCGTCGGCCTCGCCTCACGGGCCACATGGCTGCTGGAAACGGACCTGAAAGAGAAGGTCAAGGTCAACTACAGCCGTGGCCCCATCTGGGAGCCCTACATGGTCGAGGACCGTAACCTCGTCACCGGCCAAAACCCGCACTCCGCCGCGGTTCTGGGAGGGCGGATGCTGGAAATCCTCAATTAGGGACGCCAACCCACCGCGACCGAAAACACAACGCGCAATCCGATCCTGCCTCCGATGACCAAGCAGCTCAGTCCGAATCCGACCCGGTATCGGCCACATCGACCATTGTCGTGTCAGACATCAAGTACCACTCCATAATTCGGAGTTACGCCGTTGTCTGTACGGTCCCCTCTGCTCCCGGTTGCCCGCGTCATATAGTGCATGTCGGGATTCGGAAGGCACTTGCAACGGGGGGATTTTGGCTGAGCAGATGTGCGTAGGCACTTGGATTTTCGGGTTCGCCAACATGCGCCGACGGCACTCGCCTGCCGAACAGTCGGTGGTGCGATGGAGTTGGGTTTGTGAGCAGGAAGGTCCCGATAGTGGCGCAAGGTGATTCGGACGCGGTCGAGCGTTGGCGCGCTCGGGCCGAGGCCGGGGATGTGGATGCGATGTTCTATCTCGGGGAGCACTTCCACCTCGGGTCGACGGCGATCAGGAACAGGCGAAGTTCTGGTATCGCAAGGCCATCGACGCGACCGGCGATACCGATGCCATGAACCACCTCGGCATCTTGCTCCGCACAGAGGGTGACCTCGACCAGGCCGAGCACTGGTTGCGCAAGGCCGTCGACGCGGGGAGGACGGGGTCGATGTCCAATCTCGGTGTCGTGCTCTCCGATGGTGGAAAGAGAGCGGAGGCCGAGCACTGGTATCGCAAGGCTGTCGACGAGACCGGCGACACCGGCGCGATGATCAATCTGGGGATGCTGTTTCTGGATGCTGACGACTCTCAGCAGGCCGAGCACTGGTATCGCGAAGCCGCCGATGCCGGACGTGCCGATGCCTTGGACCGCCTCGGCCCCCTGCTCGCGCAGGGCGATGAGGTGCAACAGGCGGAATATCGCGATCGTGTGGCCGCCCAGGATGGCGACCATTGGGCCATGCACCGCCTCGGTTCGCTGTTCGACCAGCGCGGTGATCGTGAGCGCGCGAAAAAGTGGTATCGCCAGGCCGCGGATGCGGGCAACGGGGCATCGATGAACAATCTCGCAATCCTGTACCAGGGCGATGACAGCGAACAGCTCGAATACTGGATGGCCAAGGCGGCCGCAACGGGGGGCCCGGATGCGATGAACAACTTTGCGCTCCTGGCCCAGAGTGCCGGCGATCGGGACAAGGCCGCATATTGGTTCGGTAAGGCCGCCGACGCCGGGAACCAGCAGGCTCGGGAGAATCTCAACGCACTGCGTGCGCAGAACGATGGTGGGGCCGGCCAGGCACAATCGGAGGTGGCAACCAGCGATGCCGAGGCGTTGCGTGGGCGGGCCGAGGCCGGCGACGCCGACGCGATGAACGAATTGGGCGCCCTGCTCACGCGATTCGGCGACCGCGACCAGGCCGAGCACTGGTACCGCCGAGCGGTCGAGGCCGGCAGCACCGTCGCGCGGCACAACTTGGGCCACCTGTTCGAGCACGCGGGCGATATCGAACAGGCCGAGCACTGGTACCGCACGGCCGCCGAGGCCGGATTTTCCGGCTCGATGATCAACCTCGGGAATCTGCTCCGGGCCCATAACGATTCGCAGCAAGCCGAACACTGGTACCTCGAGGCTGCCCACAACTTCCACAGCGGCGCGATGTTCAATCTCGCAGACCTCTACGAACACGAAGATAAGCCGGACCGGGCGGCCTTCTGGTATCGCAGGGCTGCTGACGCCGGCGACACCGACGCCAAGTCCAGGTACCAGAAGCTGCGCGAACAGGGGATCGAACCCGCCGGTATCGAACTCGGGCCTCGTAAGATCTTCGACGCCGGCCAGATCGAGGCGTTGCGCAGGGCCGCTTACGCCGGCGACACGTGCGCGATGTTCACTCTCGGGGTCGTGTGCCAATGGGATGGTCATCGGAAGCAGTCCAAACGCTGGCTGAGAAGAGCGGTCGACGCCGGTGACGGCCTCGCGGGGACCCTGAGCGCACAGCTCGAGATGGCCAGCGATCCGAAACGGACCGAACCTCGCAGCGACCAGGATCCGGCCGAAGACGTGTGGGAGATGTTCACTCTCGGAGTTCGGGCCCAGAGCAAGGGCGACCTGGAGCAGGCAGAGTACTGGCTGGGCAAGGCCGCCCGCCGCGGCCACTTCGCCTCCGGATTGCTGTGGGACCCACCCGAATACAACGGAGTTCGGAACCAGACAAAGCACGCCGGAGACGGAGGACGGACCAGACGATTCGGGATACCGAAGCGCAGAAGGCAGTGACGGTGGGGAGTGGACCTCGGCGGACCGCTTACGGCCGCCGATCTCGGGCGCGGGCCGGTGTCGCGTTTTTGCAATCGTCTGCGGCTTCCGGTGTTGCAGGCTGACTGACAGTAATCTTGTTGCGGAGAGGAAAAACCATGGCGGTTGCCACGTTGAAAATGCTCACCCTGGACAGTGCCGACGCACGACGAGACGCGGAGTTCTGGGCGGCGGCGCTCGGTTGGAAAATCGCGCACGTGCAGGACGAGTACGCCATGCTCACCGGTCCGGATCACGCGCTCGGATTCGGCACGATCCCGGACTATCAGCCGCCGGCCTGGCCGAACGAGAACGGCACCAAACAGTTCCACCTGGATTTGGCGGTCGAAGACCTCGAGATCGCCAGTAAACAACTGGTCGAACTGGGCGCCACCGTGCCGGAGTTTCAGCCTGGTGAGACCTGGCGGGTGCTGCTCGATCCCAGCGGCCACCCGTTCTGCCTCACCCTCGCTGCCAACTGGGGCTAGCTGGCGTCTCCCAATGATTTGAGCCATTCGACGATGAGAGCCAGTGTGAATCAGGCGCGGTAGGTCAGGGCGAGCTT
>NZ_BAFQ01000101.1 GCF_000308375.1 Nocardia aobensis NBRC 100429
CCCCCGCGGTCCGAGAAATTGCTCGGCCAGCGCGCCCAGCCAGTCGACGAGCAGGGCGAGTGCGACCGCGAGAATTGCTCCCACCCAGAGGGTTACGTTGTCGCGCAGTTTGTAGCCGGTGTCGATCAGAATCCCCAGACCGCCGGCGCTGACCAGGAACGACAGCGTGGCCGTGCCGACCGCCAGCACCAGGGAGGTGCGCAGGCCGGCCAGGATATAGGGCACCGCGAGCGGGAATTCGATGCGGCGCAGCACCGTCATCGCCGACATGCCCTGCCCTCGGCCGGCATCGACGAGAGCGGGATCGACCTGCTGATATCCCAGAATCGTATTGCGCAGCACGGGGAGTAGCGCATAGAACGCGATCGGAGCGACCCCCACCCAGAAGCCGGTCTTCTCGGTCCACAGATAGGTGAGCACGATCAGACCGATCGCCGGTGCCGCCGCACCGATATTGGCGACACCGACGAACAGCGGAGTGAGACGCCGGTAGCGCGGCCGAGTCAGCAAGGTGCCCAACGGAACCGAGACCGCGACGACGATCAGCACCACGGTCGCGGTGATCGCCACGTGCTGGCGGACCACGGTGCCGATGGTGGTGGGATTGATACTGGCCCGCTGCGTCGCGGTGAGGGTGCGGTCGAAGGCCCACACCAGTACGCCGGCCGCCAGGGCCACGGCCAGCACCGGCTGGATGAACAACCGGATCCGGTCGGCGCGCCGCTCGTATCGGCCGGCCGGGCTCATGGCCGGTCACCCGAATCGGCTGTGGCCGAACGATGTTCGGCGCGGGTGCGGGACAGGTGTGCGACCAGGGTGTCGATCGCGACCAGCCCGGTGTATTCGCCCCGTGGCCCGGTCACGACGGCGTTGGCGGTACTTTCGGCGAGCAGTGTCTCGAGCGCCGCCTGCAGCGTCGAATCCGCCGTCACCGTGCCGGTCACCGGGACGCCGGCGTCGTGTAACGACTGTGCCTGCGCCAGTTGATGTTCGGATACCCACCGCAGTGGCCGGCGGTCGGAGTCCAGGACCAGACCCCATTTCCAGTCCTGCGAGGCCAGCGCCGCGCGCAGTGTGTCGACCGGATCGTCCTGCGCGGCGGTGGCGCAGCTGCCCAGTTCCACATCGGCGACCCGTACCAGCGTCAGCTGTTTGAGGGCGGCGTCGGCGCCGACGAATCCGGCTACCGTCTCGTCGGCGGGGCCGGCGAGGATCGCGGCGGGGGTGTCGTACTGGAGGACGCGGGAACTGTTGCCGAGCACCGCGATTCGGTCCCCGAGCTTGACGGCCTCGTTGAAATCGTGGGTGACGAACACGATCGTCTTGTGCAGTTCGGTCTGCAGCCGCAGCAGTTCGTCCTGCAGCAGCCCGCGGGTGATGGGGTCGACCGCGCCGAACGGCTCGTCCATCAGCAGCACCGGCGGATCGGCTGCCAGCGCGCGGGCGACACCGACCCGCTGCTGCTGCCCGCCGGAGAGCTGGCGCGGATACCGGCCGCGGAAGGTCTCGGGGTCGAGGCCCACGAGATTCAGCATCTCGTCGACGCGGGCGCGCACCCGGGCGCGGTCCCAGCCGAGCAGACCCGGCACCGTGGCGATGTTGCGGGCCACCGTCATATGCGGAAACAGGCCCGCCTGCTGAATC
>NZ_BAFQ01000100.1 GCF_000308375.1 Nocardia aobensis NBRC 100429
TCCTGCCCTGGCGGCAGACCAGGACGACGGCGCCACGCGACACCGACGGAACCGCTCTGCAACGGATTTCAGGCGCGGAGCCCTAGCGCACGAACCCGCCCGACGGAAGTTCGCCGACACCACGTCGCTCCAGCGCCCACGCGGGCAGCGGCTCGCGGGCCGACAGCCACTCTTCAGGGATCCCGCGTATCGAACCCCGGGAGCCGACGCCCGTGTACGCGGCCACGATTCCGCCGACGATCGCAGCTGTGGTGTCCGCGTCCCCGCCCGCCTCGATGCAGGCGGTGACCGCGGCCGGATAGTCGCCGAGGAAGCTCGCGGCCGCCCACAGGGTGAACGGCACCGTATCCTGCGCGCTGACCCGGGCGCCGTTGCCGAGTTCGTAGGCCGCTTCGGCCACGGATCTGCCGATCAACTTCCGGGCGCGACGGATACCGTCCGCGGTGCGCCCGTCGACCAGGTACGGCTCCACCGCATCCAGCAATTCGCCGGGCGCACAGGCCTTTCCACGAACCACAGCGGCGTGGCCGGCCGCGACGGCGACCGCCATGGCGCCGACGATCGCTTCCGGATGACGATGGGTGACCTCGGCGGACAGCGCTGCCTGCGCCGCCGCCCGGTCCGGATCTCCGGCGAAATAGGCCCCGAGCGGAGCGACCCGCATCGCGGCACCGTTCCCCCACGACCCGCTCCCGCCGAAAACCGCACCCGCCGCGTCGGCCCAGGGCCTGCCGTCGCGAATCTCGTGCAGCACAACGACTGTGCCCGGGCCGTAGCCACGGTAGGGCTCACATCGTTGGGCGAACACGGCCGCGAGCGCATCGCGGTCGACACGGCCGCGGTCGAGGACCTCCGTGTACACCGAACAGGCCATCTCGGTGTCGTCGGTCCACTGCCACGGAGGCGCGGGCGGTCGCCCGGCGTGAAGATCGGAGACGGATTGCCCGGGAACGAAGAACTGCGCACCCAGCGCATCGCCCACGGACAAGCCCATGAGGCTGTCATATGCGGTATCGGAGTTCGGCATGCGCGAACAAGCGCGCCAACAAAAGCCGGCTACCGCAAGACTCCGCTCGAGCCGGCATCACGGTGTGCCGCCGGATACCGAATGGCAGCCGGCACGCACGCCGAAAACCTCAGTTGTGCTGTGCTCGCGGCAAAGCCAACGTCAGCGCCCCCAATCCGAACGACACCACGGCCAGAGCCACCATCATGGTGAGCGCGCCGTCGAGGGTGTGGGAGCGGAAGAACAGGGTGGTCAGGACCGCCAAACCCAGTGCGTTGCCGATCTGTTCGATGGTCGGGACCACACCGGACGTCTCCGACATGTGGTCGGCGTTCAGGCCCGACAGCATGATCGGCTGGATTTGGACTGCGAAGATTCCTACTCCGAAGCCGGCTGCGCAGACGGCGGGGGCGGCGATGAGGGGGTTGGCGATGCCGCTGGTCAGGTGGAGGTAGATGGCGCCGCCGCCCATGCAGCCGCCGTAGAGGGTGACGCCTGCGGCCAGGATCAGGATTCCCCACCGGCGGACCAGGAACAGCGAGGCGATCGCTCCGGCACCGGCGCCCAGAGCGAACAGTGTCATGACGATCGCGGTGTGCCACGGCGTGTAGCCGAGGACGTCCTGCATGGTGATGGAGGCGGCGAAGACGAACGCGGTGAACAGGCCGAAGAAGAGGCAGACCAGGATGGAGCCGATGCGGAAGCCTCTGTCAGAGAACAGATCCAGCCGCATCAAAGGGCCGGCTCCGCGCGACGAACGCCTGATCTGATGGACCACGAACAGGGCGCACACCACCACTCCGGCCAGGCCGAGGGCGACCGGCTGAGCTTGCCAGCCGTGTTGCTGGACCAGGGCCAGGGCATAGACGACCAGGAGTAGGCCGACTCCGGACAGCGCCGCGCCGCCCAGGTCGAGGCGGTCGGGCGACGGCGGGCGGCCTATGCGCAGGTAGCGCCAGGCGAGTGCGAAGGCGACCATGCCGATGGGGAGGTTGATCAAAAAGACCGTGCGCCAACCCCAGCCGCCGATGTCGAGGGTCAGCAGGGCGCCGCCGAGGATGGGGCCGAGCATGCCGGCGAAACCGGCCACGCCGCCGTACATGGCGAAGACCAGGGAGTGGCGTTCGCGAGGGAAGCTGGCGATCAGAATGGCGATGGTTTGGGCTGCCATGCCCGCGCCCGCCGCCCCCTGAACCACCCGGGCCACCACCAATTCCGTTGCACCCGTGCATAATCCGCACCAGACCGATGCTGCCGTGAACGCCACCACCGACGTGAGGAACATGGCGCGACGACCGGCAACGGCGCCGAGGCGGGCGGCACTGAGCAGCGTGCAGGCGAAGGCGAGTGAATAGCCCGAAATCACCAGCAGTTCCGCCGAACGGGAGGCGCCGAGGTCGGAAGCCATTCTCGGCAGGGCTGTGTTCACGATCGTCACATCGATCATCTGCATGAACACCGCGATCAAACAGCCGGCGAAGGCCAGCCATGCCGCCAATTCGGAGGGGGACGGCTCGCCGGCAATCACGTGCCCCTCGACCGTTGCCCCCTCGCCGCGCACCGCCTGTCCGCTTCCGATTCCGCTCGTCATCCGGCCAACTCGATCACGCTGCGCGGCGCCGACAACGCCAGTTCGGTCGGGAAACTCAAGCGCACCAGCCGATGTGGTGGTCGCACCTCGATATGGGCCACGAACGGGGGTAGCAATCCGCCGATCATCTTGTCCAGCAACATGTTCACCTGCCCGAAGCTCGGCCGCAGGCGCACCTGGCGGCATTCGATCTCACCCGCGCCGGCCACCACAACCGTGCGTTTGTCCACGCGGGCGAGCAGGGGCCAATGAACGGAGAACGCCAGCCACGTATCGATCGACTGCGCCGCCCCCTCGGTGAGATCGAGCCCGCGCAGCAGGGTCATTCCGCCGACGATCGGCATGATGTCGGTCGGGAACGGGGCGGGTGCGCCGCCGATCGGGAGGTGGACGGTGTCGATGAAATGCACTTCCTCGCGGGAGACGACCACACCGCGGGAACGGGTTTCGGCGCGGTAGTCCTCGGCGCGCAGGAATCCGTCGACCCGGCCGAAGCGCTGGTCGATGGTCAGTTCCAGTTCGCCGTCGCCGCTCGATGCCTCGAGCAGCGTCCGGTAGCCGCCGTTCTCGTGGGTGACGACGCTGGTCAGCTCGAAACCCGAACTGCGGCCGTCGGTTCCGACCGTGTACCGGCATTTCTCACCGTCGGGTATGCCGGGGTCGCGAAAGAGCATGGGCACGGGGCCTTCCGACACCACGAAACCTCCTGTAGTTCAGTTCGTTTCCGCGCCGCGATCGATGATCGAGGCGAAAACCGTGCGCATCGCCGCGATGTAGCGCTCGACCGAGTCGTGGGCGACCGCGGTGTCGGGGTAGATGACACTCAGCGTCGTCCCCGACGGCAGCCGGTTGACCCAGATCAGCGCCTCCTCCGACGCGGCGCGGTTGGCGTAGACGCCGGCCGTCACCTCGTCGAAGAATTCGTGGCCGAGGAAGTCACGGGCGTCGATGAACGAGATCATCGGTGTGACCCAGCCGGGTTCGGCCTTGATCTCGGAATCGGCGGGCAACAGTTCCAGCACCCGATGGAACGACGTGGGCGCCAGGCGGAGCCCGTTCTCGTAGGCGCGCTGGGCCAGTTTCAGGGTACGGGTGACGGGGGCGCCGGGGCCGAGTGGGAAGGCCACCGGTACCAGTGTCACGTACCAGCCGACCGAATTACCCTCCGCCGCAGAGGTTCTGGTACTCACCGGCGTCATTCCGAAGTAGTAGTCGGAATCGGTGAGATCGCGTTCGGCCAGGGCCGCGGCCGCGAAGACCCCGCCCACGAACTCCGCGTCGTTGGCCCGGCAGATCTCCTCGAAGGCCGATGCCTGATGTTCGTCGAGGAGGGTGACCGTGCGGTGGGCGCTGCGGTTGTAGCCGTCGGAGCGTTTGCCGAGGTCCAGCGGAAACGACGGTAGCCGATTGTCGTTGCCGCGCAACAACTGTAACCACTTCTGCACACCCGGCGAGGACAGCGTCAGCAGATCGCTGTAGGCACGCTCGGTGACGCAGTAGTCCAGATAGCTGGCCGCCGGTGGCAGCGGTTCGGCCTCGCCGCTCAGTTCGGACAGATACAGCTGTGCGAAGTCGGACGCGGACAGGTACTGCCCGAGACCGTCGGTGTGCAGGTGGTCGACGGCGAGGTAGACGGTGGTCGCATCACCGTGTTCGATGGCGCCGAAGGTGAAGCAATCCCACTGGAACGGGTCGGGAGTCGTCTTCTCGACGTGCTGCCGGATCGCGGCCGGATCATCGATCCACCCGAAGTCGACCGGAATGAAGTCCACCACGTCCTCGGGCACCAGATGCCGCCGCACGGCGCCGTCGGTGCCGATGTCGAACCAGGTCCGGAAGGTGTCGTGACGCAACAGGAACGTGTTGACGATCCGCGTCATCGCCTCCCGGTCCAGGCCACCGGTCGGGATCCGCGCGGTGGCCAGGCACAGTCCGGAGAACCGGAAGTCGGCGGCGGCGTGCCGATCCGCTTGGCGCAGATACTGTTCCTGTTGCAGCGACGGTGGCGCCGGATGGACCGGGGCGGCCCGGGCCCGCGCCACCGCTTCCGGTGACGCGACCCAGGTGACCATCCGCCCCGGCGGCGGTGACCATTCGTCGATGAGTCCGAAGTCGACCACGGTTACACTACTCACTTCCACCGGCAGGTAGCGAAAAGGTGGGCCATCAGCTGACCCCCGCCATCTCCGCGACCGCGCCGGCCGGCGCGTCGTGACCGTTCGACTCGGCCGCGGGCTGAGAACCGTTCGCCACGGCACCGTCCACCGCCGCGGCCAGGGCCGCCGGATCCGGTTGGGCGCCACCGGGTTCGTGCGCCAGGATCAGTTCGGCGACCTTCGGCCCGGCCTGTTCGAGGCTGAACGAGCGGCCCATCTGCAGCGACATCAGGTCGATGCCGAGCGTCTTGGTGACCCGGGCGCCGAGTTCGACCGCCATCAGCGAATCCAGGCCCAGTTCCGGCACCGGGATCGTCATATCGATGGTGTCGACGTCCACGCCCATGACGACGGCCAGTTCGCCGGCCATCAGCCGCGCGATATGCGGTCCGCGCTTGGATTCCTCCATCGCGGCCAGCTCCTCGCGCAGCCGGGCCAGCTCGGAGGTGTCCTTCGCCGAGGCCCGGGCCAGTGCGGCGGTGCGGCCGGTGCGAGCCAGCTGCGGGAAGGTTCCGGTGAGCTTGGCCCAGTCGGTCGGGATGACCGCGACCCGCGTCGCGCCCAGGCGCAGGGTCTGCTCCAGGTAGGCGGTGGCGTCGCCCATATCGATCGGGCCGAATCCGACCAGGTCGAGATATTTCTCGGAGGTCTCGTTCGCCGCCATACCGCCGGCACCGGAGAGGTGACCCCAGCCGACGCACAACGCCCGCTCCCCCGCGGCCGCCCAGCGCAGCGCCAGCGATTCGACCGCGACATTGGCCGCGCAATAACTGTATTGGCCGTAGATGCCGTACATCGAGCCGCCCGAGGAGCACAGTACGAACATGTCGAGGTCGATGCCCGCCTCGGCGACGGCCCGGTGCACGATCTGCGCGCCCAGCACCTTCGGCAGATAGACCTGTTCGAGCTGGCCGAGTTCCATCTTGGCGAGGTTGTTGTCCGCGACCGCGCCCGCGGCGTGGAACACCCCGCGCAGCGGATGGTCCGCGGTGTGGATGCGGGCGACGGCCTCGGCGACCGCGCCGGGGTCGGTCACGTCGAGCAGTTCCTCGACGATCTCGATCCCGATCGCGCGCCACGCCTCGAGCTGACGGCGCGCCTCCTCCGTGGTCGCACCCCGCCGCCCGGCCAGCACCAGCCGCCGCGCACCGCGCAAGGTCAGCCACCGGCCGATCGCCAGACCGAAACCACCGAACCCGCCGGTGATCAGATACGTTGCGGTGTCGCTGATTTCGACATCGGGCAGATACGGGCGCACCGGCGGTTCGGGTGCGTCCATGCGCAGCGCGATACGCGCCGGCCGCGACGAGCGCAGCGTCTCCTCGAACGCCTTGCTCACCTCGGCGGTGTCGAACATGTGGTACGGCAGGGGGCGGTAGGTGCCCTCGGTGACCTTCTCGAACACTCGCTGCAGCAGCGCCGCGAGCCGTTGTGGCTTCACCTTGACGAGGCGGTCCAGATCCATCGAGAAGTACGACAGGTTCTTGTCGAAGTTGGCCAGTTCCAGCAGGCCGCCGGTGTAGATGTCGGCCTTGCCGACCTCGACGATGCGGCCGAATTCGGCTGCGGCATTGAAGTTCTGGCGCAGGATCTCACCGGGAGCGCTGCTGACGATCACATCCGCGCCCGCGCCGCCGGTGATCGCGGCGACCTCGTCGACGAAGTTCAGCGAGCGTGAATTCACCGCGTAGTCCGCGCCCATCGCCAGCACGTGCGCGCGCCGTTCCGGGGTGCTGGCCGTGCCGATGATGGTGGCGCCGCGAGCCTTGGCGACCTGGATGGCGGCGGTCCCGACACCACCGGCCGCGCCGTGCACGAGCACCGTCTCCCCCGGTTCCAGCCGGGCCAGATCCAGCAGGGCGTATTCGGCGGTGCCGAAGGCGATGATGCTGGTGCAGTGCCCGGGATCGGTGCCCTCGGGCAGGACGACCGCGAGTTGCCGGTCCACGACCGTGAAGCGGCGCATCATGCCCTTGGCGGCCACACCGACCAGATCGCCCTCCTTGACGCCCTCGACTCCCGGTCCGATCCGCACCACCGTGCCGACACCCTCCATGCCGGGCACGGTGCCGAAATACGTCGGTGCGAGCTCGCGTTCGCCGAGCAGCCCGATGACCTTCAGCGGATCCTTGTAGTTCAATCCGATGACCTGCATGCGGATCTCGATCTCACCGGGGCCCGGTGCCACCCGCGGACATTCCCGCCACGCCAATGCCGACAGCAGCCGGGTACGTGGCATGTCGAGTTCGAAATTGGCCTCCGGATCGGTCAGCGGCGCCGAGGTTTCCAAGGCTTCCAGGCGCTCGGGCAGCGGTTTGGTGATCACCGTCGCCCAGCGTTTACCGTCGCGCAGCAGCACCTCGTCGCTGTTGTCGAGGGAGAAGGCGCCGGGCACCGCCAGCTCCGCCACGAGATCGGCGATCGGGGTGGCGGGTTCGACGTCGACGAGCCGCCACCGCAGGGCGGTCTGCTCGTTGAGCAGCACGCGCCGGGCGCCCGCCAGCGCGGCCTGTCCGGTATCGGGAGCGACGGGACTGCCGGGCAGGGCGAAGGCCGATTCGGTGACCAGGGTGCAGTGCACGAGGCCGTCGCCGAAAATCGTTTGCGGCGTGCCATTTTCACTGGACGGTTCGACGAAGTCGGCGATCGCCACCGCGATGCGCTTGAGCGTCCACAAGTCGGCCACGTCGTCGGCGACCGCACCGGCCACCACGCAGATGTGCAACCGCCGAGCCGGCTCGTCGCGGGCCGCGCGCAACTGCTCGACGAGCTCGGACTCCAGTTCCGGTCCGGTCGAATCCACCACGTGCAGACGGGAATCCGCCAGCGCGGCCACCAACCGGTCGGCCCGGTCGGTCTCGCCCAGGCGGACCACCACGGTACTCACCGAGCCGGCCTCTGCCAGCGCGGCCGGGTCGATCGGATCGCGTTCCTCGAACGTCTCGGCGTAATAGAAGTCGGCCATCCGGTGCAGCGGATCGTCGCCGGGCCGCAGCGCGCCGATCTGCAGGCCGGACAGGCGGACGACCAATTTGTGGTCGGCGTCGAGCAGATCCACATCGGCGCGCAGCCGCGCGTTCGGATCGCGCCGGGCGACCACCGTCACCGTCTCGGGCAGCGTCGCGAGCAACCGCACCGCGCCGACGCCGACCGGAACCATCACGCCCTCGTCGATGCGTTCGTCGGCGAACAGCATGGCCGCACACTGCATGGCGGCGTCCACGACCGCCGGATGGGCCAGATGACCGGAATCCGCGGCGATCGCGCCGTCGACGGTCGCCACCACCACATCCCGGCCGACGCGCACCGAGGTGACCCGCCGGAACGACGGCCCGTACTGCAGTCCGGCCGCGGACAGGCCGGTGTAGAACATCGCGGGGTCGACGTCGATGCCGACCTCGATCTCCGGAACGGCGACCGTGGTCTGCTCGTGGCTGCCGGTGAGGGTGCGCCCGGAGGCGTGCACCGTCCACGCGGTGCCGGTGGCACTGCGGGACCTGATCAGGAACCGGCCGCTGGCCTCCTCGATACTCAGCGCGACCAGCGGCACGTCAGGGGCGCCCATGATCAGCGGCGCGACGAACCGAACCCCCTCCAGCGCAACCTGTTCCGAGCCGATCCGCGACTTGGTGGCACTCAGCGCCGCGTCCAGATACGCGGCGCCGGGCATGATCTTGATGCCGTTGACCACGTGATCCGACAGCCACGGCAGCAATTCGGTGCCGACCTGCAGCAGCCATTCCGGCCGGCCTTCGACATCGGGATCGCCGAGCATGGCGTAGCCACCGGGCGTGCCGAGCCGGGCCTGTTCGAACAGCGGCAGCGCGGAGTGCAGGCGGGTGCGCTGCCACGGGTAGCGCGGCAGCGGCAGGTGCGGGGTGGCCGGGCGATCGGGCGGGAACAGCAGATCGCGGTCGAGCACGCCCGCGGCGTGCAGGCCGATCAGGGTGCGGCGCAGACTGTCGGCGTCGGATTGTTCGCGGTCCAGTGTCGGAACGGTCGTCCCCTGCACATCGGCGCCGAGCAGGGCTTCGCGAATATTGCCCGAGAGCACCGGATGCGGGCCGATCTCGAGGAAGATCCGGTGACCCGCGCCGATCAGGGCGCCGACGGCATCGAAGAACCGGACCGGCTGCCGCACATTCGACCACCAGTAGGACGCGTCCCAGTCGGCCTCGGAGACCCGCATACCGGTCACCGTCGAATACAGCGGCACGGTCGGGTTCCGCGGCGCGAGATCGTTTAGCACCGAACGCAATTCGGCTTCGATCGGTTCCATCAGGCGGCTGTGGTAGGGCACCTCGACGCGCAGACGGCGAGCGAAAACGCCCTCCTCGGTCAGCTTTTCGGCCAGCAGGTCCAGCCGTTCGACATCGCCGGAGAGGGTGACGGCGCTGGGACTGTTGACCGCGGCGATATCGATACCCGGATCGTCGCCGATCAGTTCGAGGGCCTTGTCCTTCGGCAGTCCCACCGCGAGCATGCCGCCGGTGCCGGCGGTGGTCGCCTGCAGGCGGGCGCGGTGGTAGGCCACCCGCACGGCGTCGCGCAGCGACAACATGCCGCTCACATACGCCGCCGACACCTCGCCCACGCTGTGTCCCACGATGGCGGCCGGGGTGATGCCGTACTGCTCCAGCTCGCGCACGAGGCCGACCTGGACG
>NZ_BAFQ01000099.1 GCF_000308375.1 Nocardia aobensis NBRC 100429
TACGACCCCGACGCACCGACCGGCTCCGGCTTCTGGCACTGGGCCGTCGCCGACATCCCGGCGTCGGTGACCTCGCTGGAATCCGGTGCGGGCAGCGCCGGTGAGGGCAGCGAAGGCGGCGCACTGCCGAGCGGTGCGGTGCAGCTGCGCAACGACGGCGGCTTCGCCGGATTCGTCGGTGCCGGCCCGCCGCCCGGGCACGGCTACCACCGCTACTTCATCGTGGTGCACGCCGTGGACGTCGAATCGCTGGGCATCGGCGCGGACGCGACCCCGGCCTATCTGGGTTTCAACCTGTTCTCGCACGCCATCGCGCGCGCGACCCTCGTGGGTACCTACGAACAGAAGTAACCGGTCGAGCGGCGGTGGGGTCTTCGGTGATTCCGAAGACCCCACCGCCGTGAAACAGCTTGTGCCCGAAACGTTTCGACTAGAGGTTGTGGACGCCCTCGGGGACCGGATCGGTGTAGAGCTCGGCGATGTCGGCGGCGTATTCGGCGGCGATCGGCGAACGCTTCAGCTTCAGCGTGGGGGTGAGTTCGACGCCACCGGGTTCCCAGGCCCGCGCGAGGATGCGGAAGCGCTTGATCTGCTCCACACGCGACAGTTTCGCGTTGCCGGCGACGATGGCGGCGCGCACTTCCTCCAGAATCTGCGGATGGGTGGCGAGGGTGTCGAGATCGGCGTCGGGGATGCCCAGTGCCTTCGCGCGCACGGCGGCGGTGTCGGGATCGAGCACGACCAGCGCGGCGATGTAGGGGCGGGAGTCGCCGATGGCGACGATCTGGCCGATCAGCGACGACGCGGCCTTCACCGAATTCTCGATATTGGTGGGGGAGATGTTCTTCCCGGCCTCGGTGATGATCAATTCCTTCTTGCGGTCCACGATGGTGACGTAGCCGTCGCCATCGATGGTCGCGATATCGCCGGTGTGCAGCCAGCCGTCGGAATCGATGGCCTCACTGGTCTTCTCGGGCATCTTGCGGTAACCGTGGGTGACGATACCGCCGCGGATGAGCAGTTCGCCGTCGCTGTCGAGGCGGATCTCCACCCCGTCGACGGCCCGGCCCACCGATCCCGGGCGTGGCTTGTCGAGTTCGGTGAAGGTGCCGACGCCGGTGGTCTCCGACATACCCCACACCTCGCTGACCGTGAAACCCAGTCCCAGCAGGAATTCCAGCGTTTCGGGCGGAATCGCGGCCGCGCCGGAGGAGGCGACCTTCAACTCGTCCAGGCCGAGGGTGGCGCGCAACTTCGACAGCACCAGCGCATCGGCGAGTTTGTGCTGTACGGCCAGCAGCGGACCGCCGTTGCCGCCGGCCAGCCGCGCCCGGGCGGTGGCGACGCCGACCCCGATCGCCCACTGCGCCAGCGCCTTCTTGACCGGGCTGGATTCGGTGGCGATCGCCGCGTCGACACCGGCCTTGATCTTCTGCCACACCCGCGGCACGCCGAAGAAGAAGGTGGGCCGGGCATCGGGCAGGGCGGCGGCGATCTCGCGCGGGTCCGGCACGCAGGTGATGGTGACACCGGTGAACAGGGTGAGGCAGTGCCCGGAGATGCGGTCGGCGACATGGGCGGCCGGCAGGTAGGACACCGCCCGGGCATCGATATCGGCGACGAGGGCGCCGTTGGTGAGCGCGACGATCTGGGCGACGACATTGGCGTGGGTGATCTCCACGCCTTTCGACGGCCCGGTGGTGCCCGAGGTGTAGATCAGGGTGGCCAGATCGTCGGGCCGCACCGCCTGCCAGGCGGCGTCGAAATCGAAATCCTCGGCCGGATCGTTTTCGACCTGCTCCAGGGTCAGCCCGCCCTCCGGGGCGGCGCCGTCGACGACGATCACGTGCTCGAGTTTCGCCCCGGAGGCGGTGATCGGCGCGAGGAATGCCTGCTCGGTGACGACCACGCCGTTCTCGGCGTTGCCGAACACGTGCGCGATCTGTTCGGGGGAGCTGGTGTTGTACACCGAGAACGGGGTGGCGCCCAGATGCAGGATCGCGGTGTCGACCAGGTTGAACTCGGGCCGGTTGGTGAGCATGATCCCGACCGTGTCACCATGCGCGACACCGAGTTTCGCCAGCCCGGCCGCGATCGCGCGCACGCGGCGCGCGTAGTCGGCCCAGGTGATCTGCTGGGTGCCGCCGACGGTCCGCAACGCGACCTGGTTCGGGCGTAGTGTCGCCGTCTGCTGGAAGGCCTCGGGCACGGTGCGGACCGTGGCGCCGGTGTGGTGGGTGTAGCCGATCTCTGCTGTGGTCATATCCCTTGTTCCCGGTCAGTGCACGAACATCACGTCTGGGACGTGATGCGGATCACCCATCCTAAACGTGAAATCGGACATTCGGGGGGCGCTTCCGGCCGGTAGCAACCGGCTCCGCGCACCGGAAACGGGCCACGGCAGCGGGAATCGGCGAGCGGTGGGATCGGACGAGCGGGCGGGATCGGCTCCGTTCAGGTGCGGGCGGTGTGCGCCGCGCCGACGGCCTCGGCGAGACTGCGGTATCCGTCCGCGCGCAGGCGGGCGGCGATGCCACGGTGCACGGCCCGCGTCCAGAACGGCCCGCCGTAGATGAACCCGGTGTAGCCCTGCAACAGCGAGGCCCCCGCGAGGATGCGTTCGTAGGCCTGGTCGGCGTTCTCGATCCCGCCGACCGAGATCAGCACCAGCCGGTCCCCGACGCGGGCGTAGAGGCGGCGCAGCACCTCGAGCGAGCGGTCGGCGACCGGCGGTCCGGACAGTCCGCCCGCGCCCATCGCGGTGACCTTCGCGGCCGGGGTGGCCAGTCCGTCCCGGCGAATGGTGGTGTTGGTGGCCACGATTCCGGCGAGCCCGAGTTCGACGGCCAGGTCGGCGACCGCGTCGATGTCCTCGTCGGACAGGTCGGGGGCGATCTTGACCAGCACCGGTTTGGGTTCGGCGCCGGCCGCGACACTGTCGAGCACCGCGCGCAGCAGCGGGCGCAGCGATTCCACTGCCTGCAGATCGCGCAGGCCGGGGGTGTTGGGGGAGCTGACGTTGACCACGACGAAGTCCGCGAGCGGGCCCAGCAGCCGGGCGCTGAGGGCATAGTCCTCGGCGGCGTGTTCGGGCTCCACGACCTTGGTCTTGCCGATGTTGGCGCCGATCGGCACGCCACCGCCGCGGCGTGCGGCCAGCCGCCCCGCGGCCGCGGCCGCTCCGTGGTTGTTGAAGCCCATCCGGTTGATCAGCGCGTGGTCGGCCGGCAGCCGGAACAGTCGCGGCGCCGGATTACCCGGCTGCGCCTGCGCGGTGACGGTGCCGATCTCGGCGAAACCGAAACCCAGTGCGCCCCAAGCGTTCACACCGGCGGCGTCCTTGTCGAACCCGGCGGCCAGGCCCAGCGGCGCCGGGAAGTCGACGCCGAAGACGGTGGTGGAGAGGATCGGATCAGCGGCCGCGGTGAGTCGGCGGGCCAGCCATCGTGTCGGCGGGAAGGCGGTCGTGAGCCGGATGACGGTGAACACGAGGTGGTGGATACGCTCGGGCGGCACCAGGAACAGCAACCGCAGGAATAAGGAATACATCCCTCACATCCCCGTTTCGGTCACGGGGAAGCTGGTTTTGCGCCGCCGCAACAACACTCGCCGGCTGCCATCGGTGTAGGCCCGCACTCGCGAGAGCTCCCAGCCACCGAATTCGGCCTGGATGGCCAGGCGCATGGACGCGGTGACCCGATTCACGTCCGGGGGTAGTCGTAGCGGCACGTACTCGTATTCTCCTTCTTCGCTGGTCTCCTCCCATCCCGCGGGAATCGACCGTCTGCGCCGGTCATGGTGTGCGGCGCCGGACGCCGACTCGTATCGAGGCGCTCGAGCCATCACTGACCTCTCTTCCTCTGGTCCGCACCGATGCGTTGCAGACCGTCTCCGGTTGCCGACCCGACGAACATGTCGCCGGTGCGGCTGTCGATCGTCAGCGAATTGGGCTGGCGCACCGTCGCGAAGCGACCCACTTCTTCCGGTATACCGGTCGACAGATCGAAACCGACCACCTGGTTGCTTCCGCTCAGAGTGAGCCATACGGTGTCGGACCGTTCATCGTAGGCCAGCGCGTAGGGGGAGGGCCCGACCGGGAAGCGCTGGCGCAGCAGCAGCGGATCGGTGGTGTAGACCAGCAGCGCGCCGCCGGAGGTGTCGGTCGCGAGCAGGCGGCCGTAGTGATCGCTGATGAGGTGGGTGGCGCCGAGGCCGGCGCGCAGAGCCAGACCCGGGCGGTCGCGATCGAGGTCCAGTTCGGTGAGGGTGGTCTGGTCCAGATCCAGCGTGGCCACCGCTTCGGCCGTGGTGGCCACGGCATCGACGGTGCCCAGGCCGCTGACGGTGCGCTTCGGGTGCCCGTCGGCGTCGAGGATCTGCACGCGGCCGCCGTTCAGCCCGGCGACCAGGCTGCCGTCGCCGCGGCGGGCGACCGCGCGCACGTCGCCGTCGACGGGCACCGGACGGACCGCGGCGGTGGCGATATCGACGCGCAACACCTCGCGCCCGGCCGCTACCAGCACCTCACCGGGGGCGCCGAGCGCGAGATCGGTGGCGTGCGCGGGCAGGGTGACCGACCGCGCGGCAGCGGGATTCGCCGGGTCGACCAGGCGCAATCCGAGTCCGTTGGGGTCGAGCGCCACGACCCGGCCGGTAGTGGGTTCGGCGAGCAGCGAACCCACGGGGCCGAAGGCGGTGACGGCTCCGGCGGGCGCGGCCGTCGTCGCCGGCGCGGCGGCGGCGGTGCCCGGAGCACCGGTCGCGGGAGATGTCGCGTCGTCGCTGTGGGAGGAACAGCCCGCGACGAGCATGACGGCACCGGCGGCCGCGAGGACGGCACTCAGTGCCGACCGGTTACCCCGCATGCTCCGAACTCCTTCGTGTGACTCATGCGTACTGCTTCATCTGACCATGATCGGACACGCGGGCCGGTCACCGGGGTGGTTCCGGCGTGGCACGCGCCTCACCCGTTACCGTGGATACCTCGCATCCGGCGTCGAACCAGGGGAGTCTCGGTTGGAAACAGACCGCACGTCTGAATTCACACTTGAAGATTTAACCGTTGGTCCGTTCGCGCACGGGTTCGGCCGAACGGCCGAGGGGCAGCCGTTCGCTTTCCGCACGGTGCGCTCCACCCTCACCCTCGAGATCTACCGCGCCGACGCCACCACCGACGTGCCCGGCCCCGAGGATGTGGTGGCCGTGGTGGAGGCCGCCGTCACCGATATCGACCTCGACGACGCCCGCAGCGTGCGCGCCCTGGTGCGTGATCTGGTGCCGACCGCCGTGCCGGTATCCGAACAGCGCGGCGCGACCACGACGGTGCGCGCCTTGCTGAACCGGTTGAGCGCGGTCATCGAGGGCCGCTGATCCCACGTGCCAGACTGTAGGAACCACCGGTTACTTTCGACACATTCGAGGACGTAATGGCATTGCGACGCACGGTCCACGGCGCTTGGGGAATCACGATGCTCGCGCTGGTGATCGCCGCCTGCGACAGTGGTCCCGACGAGGCTTCGGTGGCGGCGGCGCGCTCGTCGGCCTATGCCGCGCTCACCTCCTCCTCGGAGGCGGCTGCCGTCAGCAGCGCCAACCGGCCGCCGCTGCCGGCCGCCGCGCAGCTGGACTCGCAGATCAAGCGCGCCCTGGATCCGTCGCTGCCCGACAGTGAGCGCACCGACCTGATCGAGGACGGCGCCGCGTTCAAGGACGCCATTCCCGATATGTACAAGGCGCTGCACGACAATCCGCGCGCCGTATACGGCGTGGTCGATCCCGTCTTCGACAATCACGACGGCACGCTGACCGCCACCATGCGGCTGGACAAGGACGGCAGCGGCGAGAACGTGCGCACCACCATCGTGCATTTCGTCGATATCGACGGGAAGTGGAAGATTTCGCGCACCGACCTGTGCGGAATCCTGCGTTCGGCGGACTATCGCACCGCGGCCTGCGGCTGACCCCGGGCATGCTCGAGGGGTTTCTCCTGCGGTGGGGCCGATTCGTCCACCGCCATCGGTATCTCGTGTTCGCGGTCTTCGTCCTGATCGTGGCCGTCTCGGGGTTCTACGGCCGTGATCTGGGCTCGCGGCTGACCCAGGGCGGATGGTTCGACGAACACAGCGAATCGGTGGTCGCCTCCAAACTCGCCGACCAGACCTTCGGGCGCGACACCGACGCCGACGTGATCGTGCTCTACACCGCACCACCCGGCCACACCGTCGACGATCCGCCGATCCGCGCGGCGATCGGCTCGGCGCTGAAGGATCTGCACGACCGGTATCCGGACCGGATCAAGAAGATCGACAGCTATTTCGACGGTTCCATGATGGGGCAGTTCGCCGACGCCTCCCGCACCCACGCGTTCGCCAGCATCGGCCTGCACGGCTCCGACACCGCCACGGTCGACAACTACCTCGCCATCCAGAAGGATTTGGGCGCAGGTGGTTCCGGGCGCGGGCCGGGCGGCACGACGGTGCAACTGGCGGGCCTGCAGCCGGTGGTCGAGGGCATCAACATCGGGATGCAGGACGATATCCACCGGGCCGAGCTGATCGCGCTGCCGGTGGTGGCGGTGCTGCTGTATTTCGTGTTCGGCGGCGTGGTGGGCGCGCTGCTGCCGGTGCTGATCGGCGGGATGACGATTCTGGGCAGTCAGGGCATGATGCGCCTGCTCACCGACCACATCGACGTCAACGTCTTCGCCAGTGCCGTGGTCACCCTCGTCAGCCTGGGGCTGGCGATCGACTACGGCCTGTTCGCGGTGACCCGTTTCCGGGAGGAATTGGCGGCGGGGCGCAGTGTGGAGGACGCGACCGCGCGTACCGTCGCCACGGCCGGGCGCACGGTGCTGTTCTCCGCGGCGATCATCGCGGTGAGCCTGGCGGCGCTGTTCATCTACCCCAACGGGGTGTTGCGTTCGGTGCCATACGGCGGGATAAGTTCGGTGCTGCTGGCGGCGCTGCTGTCGGTGACGGCGCTGCCCGCGGCGCTGAGCATCGTCGGGCGGCGCATCGATCT
>NZ_BAFQ01000098.1 GCF_000308375.1 Nocardia aobensis NBRC 100429
CACCGGCGTAGTGCTGGACGCCGCCCGGTCGGCCGGACTCGACGCCGTGGTGTGGGCCGGGTTCGCCGCCATCGGGGCACTCGCGGCGTTCGCGTTGGCCGCGCTCGACCGGAGCGCACGCGCGCAATCCGCTGGGGGAGAGGAAGTTCCGGCGGAGCCGGTGCGCGAATCCGCCTGACCTGCGATGGCCGGTACTCGTCCGCCGCCACGGTGGCGGACGAGTACCGGGTCGGTCAGGCGCGCCGCAGTTCCAGCACCGGAATGGTGCGGATCCCTTCGGTTTTGCGGGCGTAGCCGGCGAATCCGGGATAGCGGCGGGCCTGTTCGGCGAAGATCCGGTCGCGGCGCTCACCGGTCACCTCGGTGACCGCCGCCGGGTAGCGGTCGGTGCCGCGTTCGATCTCCGCCGTCCCGGCCGCGGTCAGGTTGTAGTACCAGTCCGGATTGGTCGGAGCGCCGGCCTTCGACGCGAAAACATAGATGCTGTCCGGGTTCTCGTCGTCGGCCAGGTACATCATCGATGTCACCAGTTCACGGCCGGATTTGCGGCCGCGGTGATGCACCAGCACCATCGGCGCGCCCTCGAAATCGCCGCCGACGCGTCCCTCGTTGGCTCGAAATTCCTCGATGATCGCGGTGTTCCAATCGCTCATGAGCTGCATTCTGCTGTCGAACCGGTGGCCGCGGCGGGAGGCGCGCACGTGGGAATACCGGCGGTGGCCGGTATGCGATGATCGGTCCGGTGTTCGTGATCCGATTCGTGGCGCGGTGCCATGGCTGAGCTGTACGGGCGGGCGGCCGACACCGCGGCGATCGCCGCCCTGCTGGACCGTGCCCGCGCGGGGGAGAGCGGTTGGCTGGTGCTGCGCGGTGAACCCGGAATCGGTAAGACCGCCCTGCTCGACCACGCCGCCGATCTCGGCGCCGACCTGAAAGTTCTGCGCGGCGCGGGGGTGGAGATCGAGGCCGAACTTCCGTTCGCCGGATTGCAGTTGCTGCTGCGGCCGGCGGTCGCGCATCTGCCCGCCCTGCCCGCGCGCCAGCGGGCGGCACTGGAGGCGGCGCTGCGCCTCGGCGACGATCCCGGCGGGGATGCGATGCTCGTCGGATTGGCGGTGTTGTCGCTGCTCACCGAACATGCCGGCGATAGCGGGCTGGTCTGTCTGATCGACGACGCGCAATGGCTCGACCGGGCCTCGCTGGACACGATCCTGTTCGTCGCCCGGCGGTTGTACGCGGAGGGGGTCGTGATCATCCTCGCCGCCCGCGACGGTGCCGCGTTCGCACGGTCCGCGGATCTGCCCGAACGCCGCATCGCCGGGCTCGACTCCGACGCCGCCGCCGCGCTGCTCGACCGCCGCGAACTGCCCGCAGGGGTGCGCCGGCAGGTCCTGTCCGAGGCACAGGGCAATCCGCTGGCCTTGCTCGAATTGGCCGACGCCGCACGCGACGAACGTCCCGGCGCGGCCCATCCCGGTGCACTGGCGTTGACCGACCGCCTGCAACTGGCCTTCCACGGACAGGTCAGCCGTCTGCCGAAATCGACACAGGACGTGCTGCTGATCGTCGCGGCCGAGGAGTCCGGCGAAGTGTCGGCGGTCCTGCGCGCGGCGGCCGCCGTCGGCGCCGGAATCGACGATC